>CP060501.1:2266921-2591776 GCA_024760545.1 Nitrospira sp. | reverse complement strand
GCGGAGGGATCTTCCTCTGGACCCATTTTCTGACCAGCATCACTGACGAGAATGGTCTCATAACTCAAGACTGTCTGGAGTCCCAGGTTGTCGTAGATTCCGCCATCTCCCAGTACGACACGGTTCGTGTAAGGTTTTCGATGAAGGTCCGTTCCTGTCATGTCCACACATTGGCCAGGTTCTAGGTCGAGTTCCACAGGAGACAGCACGGGTGGGAAGGCCGAAGACGCCGCAACCGCTGTGGCGAGCAGTACGTTTGGCTCCTTCACCTGACCAACACGATAGTCAATCATGTAGGGCTTCGAGAATCGCCAAAGGACCCCAGATTGAATGTTGGTCGCGTTGATGACAAACCGTGGGGTATCTGGCAGATCTTGCAATGTCGCATGACCAAACAAGTAGTCCTCATAGGCATCGCGCACTTTCTGACCGATTGTCCCGGGTAGAAGAATCCCTTTGATAATGGCGCCCACATCAATGGTCTCTCCGGCTAACTTGCGGATTGGTTCAACCACCTTTTCGATGAAGTTCTGAGCTATCTTTTCTTTAAAGAGGAGGGAACCCCAGGCGTAGCCAAGTACCCCTGCCGTGATTGACCCACCTGAGACGGATGAAATGCGTTGCAGTTCAGGCAACAGACCAGCCTGGTTGAGACGCCAGAATGTCCCAAGATGAAAGAGCATCGCCCGATACCCTCCTCCAGAGACACACAGCGCGATGCCCTCTCTGACTTTGTCTTCAAATGTCTCCTCGCGCTGTTCCCTCAGGACATTGACAAACTCGTCCTTCCTCCCTGCATACGCCTTCGGTGCCTCGCTCATTCCTTCCCCTTTAGCCAGGGAGGCTTGGGCCAAGGCCCAAGCTGATCCTCCTATACCAATAGTCTTCAACAAGGCTCGCCGCGAAAGCGGAATGTCTTCCGTCGACATCGTCTGCACATCCTTTCTTATAAAAGCGCTCCCTCTCGGTCGCCTTATTCTGGCCAGATGGCCCGCAGCAGAGCCGCCAATCGTTTCCCTGCCCGGACGAGTGCTTGTTCAGCGGCGGTCGACGATTGCCGGTCATAGTCGGGTGGCGGAGTAACCGCCCAGACCCATTGGTCACCGTGTTTTGGATCCGTGATGCGGCGACGGTGCTGGACGATGAGTCCTTCGTGAACGCGCTTAGCTAATTGCAACGAATCTTCGACCCACAATTGCGGCCAGGTTGTCGGTTCTCCTGTCATAGCCTCATGAGCTGGGTATTTCGTCATTAGGGCATCAACATACGAAAGTACCGAATCAGAGTGAGCCCGATTCATGGCATACCGAACTACGGTGGAATCCCAATCAGCGTGAAGGCTGCGTCCGCCGTCAATCAGCAGCCGATTACCACCGAACGTGGCTTCAACCGAACCTGCCTGAATATCTTCCATCCTCGCTGGATCGATAAATATATCGTCTCGGTCGAGATAGGCCGATCCGACATGAAGCGGTTGATGCACATCGCCAACGCAGTGTGCTAAGAGCAGGAGAGCTTGCCGACGTGTGAAGTAATGTGGGTTATCCGAGGATCCTCCCTTGCCTTGCAAAACCCGTATGGCTTGGGTGAGAAGCACTACAATATCGTCGTCCGATGTGCCAATAGACTTCCAAATATACTGAGAACGTTGAAATGGCACGTCCGTGTAATGGTAGTGATGATGAGTGGGGTTGGACTGTACGAATGCCTTCATTTCCTCGGTCAACTCACCACAATAGCCTTTGGCACAGTCCGCCCAGAATGAAATATTTTCCAGAGTTTCCTTCGGTTGAAGCAAGGTGCGGACTTCACGTTCCGCTCGTGACCCAACAAGCTCTCGATCAGCTAATGCACCGACAATACGATGCCCGTCTTGGCCCCACGGCAACCCCGGTACGGGAGTAATGGTCAGAATTACGATTATTGACACGAACGTTAAGATCGTCTTCCACCTGATCTGCAGGTTGTACTCCTCACCCGGTAGATACCTTAATTGCTCAGCACCCGGTAAACCTCTCTTCCTCGAATTAAGACAAGTTTGCATCCTCAAGCTCACAACGTTCACGAATCGCGGAAGTGGCACTCGCCTCTCTTCTATCGGCAATCCACTTCCTTCCCTTTGTCATCCTTGCACATCAGGCGATCATCGCTTGCATCGTAAACTTCCCTTGCTTTCACCGCCTCATACCATAGCCTTTTTATTCACGAGATCGGTCTCAGGTTCTGGTAAAACAATGTGGCGAGAGTCTTTGAAAGGCTTACTCATTGGTGAATGGCCTTGGTTTCTGCACTGGACTGCAAGAGGATTTTGTCGGCCCTATCCAGCCTCCGGCTAGTTGATAATGTTGCCCTAGTTAGAATCGAGTCGAGACCGTATCCAAGATGTAGATAAGAGCTGTGATACCAGACGGCACTGCAACCGCGCGTACTACTGGAAGATCCGCAAACGAAGCAAATGCTCCTTTCCTCATCGCTTCTATATATTTCTTGGCATCCTCGATCTGTTGCCTTAAGGCCAAACTGCCACCTTTGAAAGCATCAATCACTTGCTCCCTGTTGCGCTCCGCTGCACGGCGCAACTGAAGAGCAGCAATAATAATGTATAGCCCTATAACACTCCAAAGACCTACGAGCACTTGCGGTATATCCCAATTATCAAAATATGAGCTTCGTGCAATCACCATTAGGGCCAATGTACCGACCGGAAAATATATGAACTCATCAATGTGGTCAGTCCACTCCCCAATCACGTCGATCTTATTTACTAATTTACGTACTCCCTGTTCGTCTGTAGGAGTCACAATTGCCGTCGCTCCTTTAATAATATGTCTCGCAGATATAGCAAATACGTCTAAAACCAAAAACAATTGAAACGTGATGACCGGACCCACGAAGACCAATAAAATGACATAATTGAGCGAACAATTGACTAGTCCTCTGCATGGTGTAGTAGGGAATCCATAAATTCCAAATAATAACAACCCAATAAGAAGAAGAAGGGTGGTGTGGACCACAGCTCGTGCAACCAAACTTTCCCAGTGTTCACACAGTCTGTCCGTCGCAGGTAATTGACATACTTCAGAAAGCCTAACGAGAGAAATGTGGCGACCTAGCCACATCTTGATGAATCGCATGACAATTCGAAAAGTTGAAGGTTGCCCGTTTCGTTTGTCACCTTGCAACCTCATCCTCATGAACCAGATACCTGAGACTGCTAACGCACCTGCAATACATCTAATAAGATAAGCTGGCCATGTACTCACTCCATCTGTGAATGTGAATGGCTCTCCGTCATAGCCATCTATGGTCACGACCCCAATCCCCAAGCACACAATGACGATGAATAGGATACAAGCTAGGAGCCCCCGTCCCGACCTGAAAAAGGATAGCGCCCTTCGCACCTCTTCAAAACTTTTCCGTGAAAGTGGGATCGTAATTAGGCAAAGAGTCAACATAGGCAAGAGAACATATTTAGCTACATTGATTATCCCACTGCTGAAAGCAAATGGCTGCCTTTCAGGATGCAGACATGTGAGGTTAATGTTTTCTTGTATGTAAGCAAGACATCCCGCCTTTTCATTGGTAAGATCCACCGCACCTTGAGATCCTACCTCATATATTCGAACCTCATTTATATTCAGCTGGGTAAACTGTTTTCCGGCCGCCCATTGGGTAGCCAAAAAGAATGATGATTGATAACTATTTCTGAATGGAAGAATTGGGCCTTGAAGCTTTTGCCCAAGCCTAAGACCATAATGGGAGGCGACAATTAAATTGCGCGTCCATCCCAATTCGGTTGGGTGCATCAGCCGCTCATCTAGATCAGTCGTGAAGAATAGGGCTCTTGGAAAATGCTCTCTGAGTGCCTGCAAGACAAGTAATTTGTCATAGACATCGCTTCCCACCACGCCAATAGCAAGCCTCTCATTAGACCGCATAAACTCTTTTATGCGCCTCTCGATCCGCCTTATGTAGTCCAATTGGCTTCGCCCTTCAGGATGCTCTAACTCGGCGAACCATTCAGCTCGTGATCTACGGGTATTGTCATCAGAAGATTCCTTCTTCGACACTCCTCGATCCGCTTCCTTCTTTTTTGACGGTAACTCTCCATCCAGCCCTGCCAGGTAGCTCACTTGCAGCAGGTTAGCTAGACCCTGCGGGTGTAATGCCTGGAACATTCCAGCAAAATCTCTTGCATATTGAGTATCCCATTCGCCAATTAGAACGATCTTGGCAGGTGAACCGATGATACAAGAATCGAGACAGAACCTTCTTAGTTTCATTTCCCGAAGCAGCGCTTCGGCTAACAGTCGATCGCTTCCAATCGCACGATGCAACACTACTCCATGTGCGTCGAAATATGCTTCTAACTCCTGAGCATTAATGCCGGCCAAGGTGTCGGCGGTAGAAAATGGAGAATAGATTTCCAGTTGGCGGTCAAAACTTACGTCTTCCAACTCTTTCGTCATTAACGACAACGTTCCTGAAAAGCGAGGTCCAATAACTTTAAATGAGGCAATGTGCAACTGGTCCTTCAACAGTCCCGCAATGATATTAAGGTTGGAGAGCGGTTTTGGGCCAAGATCTTGGTCCTTTAACCACAGAACTAGCAGCACACTATTCGAATTCCCTTTTCGAAACACTTCGATTGGAGCCGCAGTGTTCGTCCAATAGCAGTGCCCACCTTCATTCTTCGAGCAGGCATTTTGCTCAGGCCATAGAATGAACCGGATCAGTTCAGGATTTTCAGGGAGATAGTCCGCCTGGTTCAGTCCGGCAACAAGGGCGTACCGTTGCTGCAAACGAGACTCGACACTTTCGGCATATGGGCTGCCGTCACTGATAATGGCCAATACTTGTGACGGGGAATTTCCCGTCAGCCATGCAAGACATGCTATGTCATGATGGTTGCTACTGTTAGAACCACAGGATGAATGCTGTTGCTCATCTTTCTCTTTCTCTCGGTGGATTTGTACCGCTTCGAAGGGATCTTCCCATAGTCTTGCCTGCACTCGGTCATCCCCATGAATCACACGTTTGTCACTAGTACCAAGCATGACTGGACGAGAGCTTATTAACGGCCCTTGATAGACAAAATAGCCTCCGGCTGTTATGCCAACAAGCGCGATGATGGCTGCTATTGAAGGCTTCTTGTCATCCTCCGTCGCCATATCGATTTCCCTCGGAACGTATAGAAGGCTTAAGAGGGGTACTAAGTTGAAACCTAACAGAGGACGAAGAGTACGAGCCAATCGGTTGTTGGCAAAGGAGTGGAGTAATCAGTATAACGAACCACCCATGCCTTCGCGGTGTATGTCGCAGAAATAGCCGAAGGATGAAATTCCACATGAGTTGATCTTCATGACAACAGTTACATTGGCACAAATAAGTCATAGTAAAGTTTGTTTTCGTTTAGAGATGCACCAAATGCAGTTCTAGCATTTGCAGAGATGGATTGTTCTGAGTCCGAGACAACTACTCGGCCATTCGTCTTTTCTTCGAGACGATCGGTTAATGCCTTAAAAGGCATCCCGAACCAGCGATTAGTTTCTGCCTGCCATTTATTAACTGGAATCAGCGCCATCAAGTCTGGATGCACCATCTGTTCCAACCCTTTTTCACGTAGTGTGGCGTTGTGGCTTCCATGATGTCCCACTTTATATAGTACCGTCCTGCGTAGAAGATCAGGACCTGTCACAACTCGCGTTTCCGTCCCATTTCTCACTTCCCATTTGAGATCCTGCCAGGATAACCAGTTCCCCACTTGGGCATCTGCCGCAAAAAGGAGGACCCGGCCCGAGTCAATTAGCTCGAAAGCCAATACAAGACATGAATTGTTCGTATGGCTATCCAATGCGATCGCGAGATCCTCGGCTCCCATCATCCAATCATGCTCGATTCGTCGCCACTCTTCTGCTGGTACGTCCCATGTTTTAGATTTGAGCCGTAATAGTGAGCTTGAGGGGTGGCTCTGTGGGTCTCGTCGTTCCGAGACAGCAAAAGGATAATCTGAATCGGAGGCGACACTGTCGCTCGACTCATCCAGACGCGACAATGCCGCCATGATGTTCTCTTCTCTATTGGTAAGCGCGGCCAACTCGTAGACTTCTTTCCCCGTTTTAGTGGGATTCATTTTCTTTATCATCGCCTCATCTTCGGGTGGGCCGAGCACATATACAAGAACGCCCGGAACATCGGAGAGGGGTTGAGGTCCATTTTGAGGATGGCAATATCGAATTGGCGCTCGGGTCGACATATACATGAACGCCTCTCTCACCTTCCCAATGCCATTAGCTTTCGCAGCAACCAGATCCGCAGTGTCAATCCCCAAGAACCCCAGCAACGAGCCGAGTTGTTCTCCGCGCTTTGAGTTGGCCGCACTCAGTTTGATCGCCGCGGTCTGTACCGCCTTGGCCTTGGCCTCACGTTCATGTCTTAGTTGCCGACCTAATTTATTGTCGGGGTTTTCGGTCCAGGCATACCACACCTGTTTGATCGTTTTAATTCCATCGAATATGCCCTGGGCTTGTTGCGGAGAAAACCCAGACACATGGTCCCAGTGTTCATGTGTCATCACGACGAGATCCAACTCTCCCTTGGTTACAGTCGCGACGTCATTGACCACGGTCTCCATCGTTTGTTTCGGCTCTTTCGCCACGGTGATGAGGCCACAGTCTATAAGGACATGGCACTGTTGTCCCGGTTTCTCTTTTGGGAACGACAGAAGAAAGCAGTCACCTAATCCATGACGGTACATGCGTACGCGAATAGCTTTGCTAGTCGTCGGAGAGGAGTTTCGCGCTTTGGTAGAAACACGTTTTGCCTTAGCCATTACTTTCTCCATGGATTATTCGTCTCCGTGCAGAAATGCGAATGGTTCATAAGCACCATACACTTCGTCTGCTTCTTGAGAATCAGAAGGCCCTCGCCCAAAGTACATTTCGCGTAGGCTCATTTGCCGTTCTACTTTGGCTCCTCGGTATCGTTTCACTCGTTCCAAACGAGCATCATCCCAAATTGGGCGAGTGATCGCGTATCGTATGGTCAGATCTTCCAGGTCTAAAATTAATGTGGTGCCTCCCCTGAAGATGAAGGTCGTATTCGTCTCGCCTCCCGTAGACACAAGAGAAACTTTCCGGCGTTGCGTGATGGTAATGATCACCTGCTTTATGATCACGCCATCGGGGCTCACTCGAAGGGCCGGGCGGATGGAATGCACTTCAAACTTTCCCATTCCACTTCTATCGTAGGTCACTCCCTCAACTTCCGTTTCTTCGGAAATATTGATACCTGTAATGTCTTCGAACGACTCTCGAATCTCCGGATGGCCCCCATTCAAGAGGTTCTTCTTTATCTCCTCGTGAAGGTCTTTTTGTGCCTTTTTCAGTTCGTAATAGGCTTCTTCTCGGTTTTGAAAATATAAACTCTTAGAAACGACCGACCGCAGTAGTTGAGCTGCTGGGATAAACGCGTCCCCAAATTGGGGTCGAGCCACTGGCCATCGAAGTTGATCTTCCGAAAAGGTACGGACGTTCTCTGCTACAATGCCCCATTTTCGAAATGATTCAATTAATGCGGTTCTATAGCCATAAGGATCGTTCGGAACCATGTCATAATCTGCTGTAACTAACGCTCGTAGATAGTCACCAAACGTAATTTCAACCGGTGGAGCATAATCAAGCGCTCGAATACAAATAGTCAGAAACTGCTTAGCGGTCTTCGAGGCTTCACTTGCCAGACGGTCCACTAGGTCCGGATGAAGATCTCCATCCACTGCGCCACGACCATTGCTCGCGATTCGAAAGAGGTCTGCGACCCGAGAGTGATAGATAGACGTGAAGGCAGAAAATACAGCCGCAACTAAGACAGCCCCGCGCTCATGCGGCTCCATGGTCTTCGTCAAGATTGTGGGATCCGGAATACGCGGTTGCCACTTGCCGGCCTCATCTCTCATCCCAATTGCACTCCTCAACGCACCATATCGTCCTGTTGCTTCGCCAAATTCTTGTGCTAGCTCACCAAGTATATTCTCGTTAAGTAAATTGCCCCTTGTACGGGCTATCTGATGACGCAGAACTTCTGGAAAAGAAAAGTGCTGAAACAGAGCGACAATGTCAGCGAACGCCTCATGGAAAGCTAGTGTGTCTTCGTGATTATCTTCAATATAGCGGCGATGCATTCCGTCTAAAATTGCGTGGGTCGTTTCGTGGGCAACGATGTCATGAGAAAGACACGTGAACACTATCCCCATAGGACTCCGGAAGTAGCCAAACAAGAGCGCTTTTTTGTCAGGACTGTAATACGCGTTGGCCGTGCGGAGCGCGTGAGGATAAATGCGAAGTCGCTGAATGAAGTCATCCTCCTTATTCGACAGGTCTTTTCGCATTCGGAACTGTTTCTCAGCCCAAAAGATGGAGCGGCCGAGCGCGCGTTCGAAGCTCGCGATAGTATTCGAGGCCACTGCATAGACCATTTGCTGATGGAACTGCGGATTCCCTTCGGAAGGAGTAAGTCCATCCTGAGCCAAGAGCTCTGGCGCATTTAGATTCACGGGATCATACCAACATGCGCTGGCAGGGTCGTAATCGACCACTTCGAGATAATCCCCGATGGGACCAGGCTCGAGATGCCTTTCCCACGGCACTTGAAACACGGTCTTGTTGATCAACGCCGTATCTAGCCTGTTTGACATGCTCGGGTCGAAGGCATACCCACGGAGTCGTCTGAAAGGAGGAGGCTGGGGCGCATCCGGATTGTCAGTGTCTCGTACTGTTTCCTTGACGTTTCGATATTGTCGATCTACCAGCATCGCTTTTCCTCCCCCAAAGACCCCTTACAATTCCCCAACTGCCTGAAACGTTCGGACGGTTGGCTCTAGAATTATTGGCGCTCTTCCTCTTTTCTTGAGGTACTCTTACACATCAATCGGACCTAAATGTCGTCAACTGAGCCTACGCCATTCTTCCTAAGTATGGATACATGGTCAGGAAGCCAATTGTTGGAACCGTTGCAATTCTGGCAACTCGTGTAACGGAAAATTCAAGATCACATGACAGTTGACCATCGCTAACGCATAGCCATGCCGCATAAGTTGGGCAGACGCCCTTGCTCCCACCTTACTCAGAGTAGTCGACACATTCATGTCTTCCCGCGTTATTCGATCCCACTCCTTTTCGTCACCTAATTTCTCCATGACGGCACGTGCACGCTGGGCTTCGGCAGTCTCGCCTTTTAAAAAAGCTCGAGGGATTTTGAAGGGACTTTGTGCAATATTCACCAAGACCCCTCTTAAGTCTTCGGAGTGATAAAAGTTTTGCACCAATTCTTTCATCCGTAGACTCGCAGCATTATCAAACATCACACTGATATCACGCACTAAAGACAGAAACTCGCCGATCAAGGGAACCTTGAGCAAGTGAAGATACGACCAGCTAAGGCCTGCGGAGGAATTGACGACGATGAGCTGATCGGGAATCTGAAGTTGTAGGTCAGGCCTTGCCTTGGCACGACGCGCAACCCCTGACGGCCATTGGTCCGCCATGTTGTCATACACTCCTCCATCCACAAGCATGACCATGCTGGGAATGGGATCAGGCTGCTGTTCTCCTCCCTGAAATTGAAACCGTCGGGTACGCATCCAGCGTGGAGGAAATCCTCCCGGGAAGGCAGCCGAAGCCTGTACAGCCGCATGGAGGGGTAGACATCCTGGTTGCCCCCATCCAAAACGATACGAATAGACAAATCGTCCAGAAAAGTAAAAATGCTCTCCAGCATTCAAATGTGTTGAACAAAGCACGTGGTCGATTGTGTGATCGATCTCATTTAATGCAATGGGCTTACCACAAGTAGAGAAAAGATTCGATCCGAAGGCCCGGCCGGCTATGACTCCTCGTTGTTGAAAAAGCCAGCCCCAAGGTAGGAGCAGTCCGCAAAACACCAACCACTGGATCAAGCCATTCCAGTCGTTCCCACAAAAACTTCCATAGACGATTGCGAAGAAGAAACTAAGCACTGTGAGCAGATACACCCAGGTGAGGGGAGCGGCCCAGAGCGTTTTGTGAGCAATGGTGTGTACAAGAGGCCTTATGCTTTCCCAAAAATCCAGGCTTTCTCGCTTTTGGTATCCTTTTATTTGGGCTATATAAGCATTAGTAATAGACCCACCGGACACGGAGGCAATAGAGGTGACTTCTCGATTTTTTTGAGCATCAACCAGATAAAGCAACACCCCTAGGCCAAATAGGGAGGCACGATAGCCACCTCCGGATAGCGCGATCGCAATTTTGGCCATTGGCAATCTCCAGAGAGTATTAGGTTAATGATCGTTTGAATTGCCACGCCGGTTAAGCACTTGTTTCAGACGCTCCAAAGACTAACCCCATGTTGTCGTAAACTTCCGCCATGTATGAGTAACATTTCAGATCTGAATGATGGTCGATGAAGACCTTCTAACTCTTCACCACAAGGTTTTACGAGCTGAACACCTCCACCTGTCGATACATGTCTATCAACTCAATCCTTAGGAAACTCCTTCTTCCTCGGCTTAAAGACCAGTTCGCATCTTCAAAGTAATCCCTCACGAAGCGTGGCACTTACCTCTTCTATAGACAATCCACTTTCTTTCCATCGTGATTCTTACACACAAAGCGATCATCGCTTGCGTCATACCACAACTGTTCTTTCACAGCCTCATACCAGGCCCTTCGGTTCGCGAGAACTTTTTCTTGGTCGTTTGAAATTCTGTGGGCGTCCTTGAACTGCTTGCTCATAGGTGGAAGGAAACGGTCAATTAGCTCTGTCGCTTTGCGTTTCTCTGTTTCGGTGAGTCGAGGATCATCGGCAATTCTGAGGATCGCCCCAAGAGATTTGGGATCTGTCTTCTTGGTGGCGTATTCGCTCTCTGCAAAATACCATGTCACCGCACTTCGGAGATCATCTAACTCCCGACCGAAGAGAGCCGCAGCGGCTTCCGATTTCAGCTCTAGCTTTTCAAGACCCGTCGTTTTCCGATTCAGCGTATTGAGCCGATCGATGATGGTGGCCGCTGAGCGGGTCGGAGATTTGCCAACCGTTAGGACGACGTAGCTTTCATCAAGCGGAGAGCTCGGCGGGACAGAGGTATTTGGAATCGGCCATGGATGGAGCTTATGGTCAGCTTCCACGATCTTGACGACGGGGGGTATATGAGGAACTTCGATCTGGAATGCGGTAAGTCCGAAATCCAGGTGAACCTTCTGCTTCATATCCGTCATCAGGGGAGTATCCACGGTGTTCACAATAATGTAGCTTCCGCCTTGAAGGGGAGGCATCCCAAGATCTCGGACACTGCTTTTGGTCGGAGAAAGCGATCTCGGATACAGCTGAAAGGTAAACTTGACCACCACGTCATCCTTATTCTGATTAATGAGAAAGTTCCCAACCTGTGTGGCTATTGACCAAGCGGGTGCATAGGCGGGGGTAAAGGCTGCGCCAATTCCTGCGGCAGTTCCCAACATCTTTTTGAAATTCTGATTCTCAAGTTGATCGAACTCAAATACCGTCACCGTCACTCGGATGGGTTGATTGTCATACGCACTGTTGGCATAGGCCAGGAGATTGGCGATTGGGAGATCGACATTCTTCTTGAGCCCTTCTTCGTATGCTACAATGACATTCTTCGGTTCCTCTTCCTTCCCATCATCGACTGAGACCACGACGGCGATTTCACCCGTATCGAGGCACATTGAAGAACCGCAAAGGAACTCCCCATTATTTGCCAGGTGGACCTTATTGATAATGAGATTGATGGGGTCTCCCTGATTGATCGCCTTGTCGTCTTTGGAGTCGCTAGGATTACGTGTGTCATAGTGGTCGGATAATGACAAAGGGATGTTCGTGAGGTAAATGGGTGGCAGGTAGGTTTCTGCTTCATTTGCCAACGACGTCTTTCCCTCTTCAGTTGAAGCATTCTTTATTCCTTCTACATAGAATTTTCTGAGATCTTTCTTATATTTAAGAAGGTAGGAGGTGTTATTCCCCATGCTTTGACACCCGAGACACAAAGTTACTCCGATTATCGTGAACCAGAGCCGTACAACGTTTGGCATAGTTCCTTTTCCTTTTGTTTAGTACATAGTTCGTGCCTGAAGAGAGACGTGTGCCCCCGGTTCATTAGAAGTCTCAGCCAAAACAATAAAACAACTCAATGCCGGGTTCTGAAAACTGGTAACGGGTACTGTCGACGAATCGAGCATTGCGCTCGACGAAAACCGCTTTCGTCAAGATGCGCCCTGATGTTGTGATGGGATCCCGAGTCGTTATCATGGTGGTAGTTCCCGTCGTTATCACCTTGATCAACCGACTGTCCGAATCTCGATCACACTCCTTCGGGCTCACCAGAGCCATGGAGGCGCTCCGCATACGCAACCGCCGCCGTTTCCAACGTCCCCCGGGCGTCGCAAAAAGGAGCTGTACGATCATATCCAGGCTTTATACAGACCCTAACGCAAGTAATGTGCCTTCTGCTGTTCTTCCAATAAAATATACTAGTGATGCGGCTTCCAATCATTTGAGGTTTCAATCGTGTGATGACGCCAGTGAATCTAATAGATTCATTCTGAATCCTAAATGATCCTGCTCTGGCCCACCTAATTTTGGACAGCCAAGTTTGGATTTTGACAATCCACTCGGCATAGCACTCGATTGGGAACCGGATGCCCAACCCAGTGTCTCGAGCGTGCTGATTGTAGGGCTCGATCCATTGACCTGCTCGCTAATAAACCAGGTCGGATCCGGAGTTAGGATGCCGACCGTCGAAATGAGGGCGCATGGCACGTAAACGGTACACGGCGGAAGAAATTATTGGCCATCTGCGAACCGTAAGGATCGATCCCGGCAAAGGGAGCTCAGGGCCGGAGGGCGTGTAGTGCTCCCCTAAAATCAAGCCACCTCGGTTATTTGTTGCGCCCGGTATTGGACGGGACTTCGGTATCCAAGGGCTTGATGTGGCCGCTCCTGGTTGTACCACTGCCCCCAATCCCGAATGATCTGGCGCGCCTCCTCAAACGTCTGGAACGTGTGCTGCCAGACACACTCTTCTTTAAGACTGCGAAAGAATCGTTCAATGATCCCGTTCTGCTCTGGTGTGTAGGGCGTAATGAATTCCTGCTGGACTCGATAGTCTCGACAGGCCTGTCGAAAGCGCCGGCTCCGGAAGATGAGGCCATTGTCGCTGCGGAGGACTGGCGCCCCCACGGGACGCAGCGTCCCGAACCGCGCAAGGCAGGCCGCTTCGACCGCCCGCTCCGCCTCCTTCGCTCGACTGCGGAGCGCAAACTCGTACCCGATGATCTCCCGATCATGACAATCGATCACGGCCGCCCAATGCCCCCAGCCATCGTGCCCACAGGGAATATGCGTCACATCCATCGCCCATCGTTCGTCGCTCTGGCTGGCCCGGCTCACCCAGCCCCGCACCCGGGGGCGGGGGGTGGAGGCGCGCTGGTGCATACACCATCCCTGCTGCTTCAGCACGCGATACACCGCCTTCCGATTGACGATGAGCCCGTCCCGGAATCGCAACAGCACCCACAGCCGTCGATACCCAAACGTGGGATGTTGTTGAATCCACTGGCGCAGCCGCTCGGTCCACGGCGGGTCGGCCGCCGGGCGTCGCGCCTCGCTCCCGTCTATCCGATGCAGGCCGGCTCGGCTTACACCAAGCACCCGGCTACTCCGCCGCTCCGAGACATCCGGCAGCGTACTTCTCACGCGTCGGATGTCTTCCGGTCCAAAGGGTAGGGTTTCAACGCCTCCCGAAGGATGTCGTTATCCAGCACCAAATCCCCGATCTTCTGTTTCAGTTTCTTGATCTGCTCGTCCTTCACGGCGTCTTCGTCCTTCGGCCGCGTTCGCAGCGCGTTCTCGGCCCCTGACAAAAACTTCTCCCGTCAGTCTTCGACCTCGGCTACCATCAGCCCATGCATCCGGGCCGCTTCGGCCACCGAAATCTCCCCCTTCAGGATACTCACGACCAGCGCCACGCGTCGTTTGGCCGTCCATCGCTCAATCGGTTCTGCGGATTCTGATGCCATTGCCACCTCCTCGGTCCACATCAGGACCTTGTCGTAGAGGTGGTCTCAATTTCAAGGGGAGCAGGATAGGCTGCCGCAAACTGGATATCACTGAGCAGTCCTACTATCGCTGGAAGAAGGAGTACGGTGGGTTGCGCGTGGATCAGGCTAAACGATTAACACGCCTGGAACAGGAGAATACCCGACTAGAGCGTCTCGTGGCAGATCGGTGGACGATCGCATTCCCAAAGAGGTAGCAGCGTGAAAGCCGCCGGCAAGAGAGCCTTTTGAACGCAGTGGGAGGACCCACCTGGGAATGGAAGCAGAGATGAACGCCGTTTGAAGGTTCTATTAACTCGTACTCTCGCCTTAAAAGTTCGAATTGTTTGGATTTGACAAGTGCTCGCTATTGCAATGGTTTCCCAATTATTCCCTGCACTATTGCGAGGTTATCGTATTCCGTTGATTCTCTGCGTTCCCGTCTCTTTCCTTCCATACTTGCAGAATTTAGACACAAAATTCACCACAGTAGTAGCACGTATACACGTTGCAGGAGATCTCATTAATCATGTTGGCCGCACTAATATCTCTATACCAGTATGATTTTTCGCAAAGAAACGCAACAGCATGGCGGTGTGTCTTGCATCCTGGAGTGCTCTGTGAGTTTGAGATTCTCCAAGGACAGACCGAATCATCTTTTCTTGGGAAGTTGCTCGGAAATGCGATAAAAACATCGCAACCGATTGCACGTCGAGGAAGCGATGGCCAAATGGCCATAGTGTGTTGGTTCGATAGTACATGCTCTTAAGAAACATCACATCGAACCATACATTCCATCCTGAAAGTATTGGAATGATTCCCCCACCACAGAACATTTGGTGAAAATCTTGAACTACGCTTTCGAGTGACTTCGCTGTAACAAGTTCAGCAAACGGTATTCCGCTTACAGCCAGCGCATCATCCAATATTATCGAGCCCTCCCATGGCGCAATGAGCGGCACAGTCAGAGGCTGGCATCAAGCTTCTCCAAGTGGCTAAGAAGGAGCTGGTTCAGCGAATATCGAATGCGCCACTGTGGGCATTCCTTCCTTCGGCGATGAAAAACAAGCTTCGTCGGCAGGTGACCGAATTAGTAAATGAACCGCTGGAAATGGAGTCAGCGTTCCATGATGAACCGATTCATCCCATTTCTACCACGGAACGGCGTCAGATTCTGTCATGGATTCAGCAGGCAAAGACGGAGGTTCCAATATTTCTCCAGGCCATGAGAATGCAGCTAGAGTCCTTTCATAGAGATCTCACCAAGGTGGAAGTCTCACTAAAGAAGATCCCTGCCGACGAGGTCATTAAGCCGCTTGTTGAAGAGCTGAATCAGTTGCACCACCGGTTCTCTGAATTGGACCGCCAAGCGAAAACAATTGAGCAAGAGAGCGCGGCCGCAGAGATCAGACTGGCCGAAGTGACCCGCCTCTATCAAAAGCAACTTGCAACATTTGCGGAGCGTGATTCTGTAAAGTCTCGGACAAGGCTGGCATCAAAAGTACAAGCCGTCCTATCTGAATACCAAACGGCATTGCTCGAGAGGAAGGTGCTGGAACTGCAGGATGCCGTGACCAGGTCGTTCAATGCGCTTTGTCGCAAAAAGGACTCTCTACGCCGTGTAACTATCGACCCCAAGGACTTCTCCGTGACCCTGTACGACAAGCAAGGGCGGCCTCTCCCAAAATCTCAACTCTCGGCTGGCGAAAAGCAAATCTATGCGGTCTCAATGCTGTGGGCCCTTGGCAAGATTTCAGGGCGTCCTCTACCGATTATGATTGATACTCCCCTCGGACGATTGGATAGTGATCATCGGAAATTGTTGGTAAAGGAATATTTCCCAGCTGCGAGTCACCAGGTCATCATCCTTTCGACAGATACGGAGATTGATCAGACGTACTTTTCTGATCTCAAAAAGGCGGTAACACAGGCTTATAGCCTTGAGTTTGATCCAGTCGAATACAGCACGAAGATTTCGAAGGGGTACTGGTGGAGCGGGAACGATGAAACTCACTAAACTGCGATTGACGAAGGATTCCTCCAACCGCCTCAGACATCTCGCAGGCAAAACGGGTCTGACCCCCAACCTTCTATGCAGGCTAGGATTTTGCTTGTCTCTGAACGAAGCGTCTTTACCCAACCCTGCCGAGTATCCAGAAGAGGACCGTGAGTTTAATCGATACACATTGCTTGGAGAATACGATGCGTTATTCGTTGCCTTACTCCGGCAACGTTGTTACCAGGAGAATGTTGATGCTTCAGAACTTCCTGAGTATTTCCGTGCCCATGTAAATCGAGGAATCACCCTCCTTCAGGGCCGCGTGAAGGGATTACCAGACCTCCTTAGCTTCGTACCGGAAACCAGTTCAACTACTTAGATACAACTGGACAGTATGTATCCTGAGGTTCATCCTGCTGTTCCGAATTCGCCGTTCTGTGGAGAAAATGCACTAACGCAGGCAACAGCCACCTTCGGTTCCGTTTTAGGTCTCTGTGACAAGTTTCCCTTAGCCTCTGGCCACTTCTCTAGTTCCTCGCCTACACACTCAGGATTACTTCACCATGACAAAAGAGGAGCGAAGTGACGCGTACAATCCGCTATTCACTATCCATGATCAGATTCTTCAGGCTGATGGAACAGTGATAGGATTCAACATCGGTACGAATTGCGGTTGATACTGCAAGACGAACAATCGATCATGCGCATATTCTTTGATCCCTAAGGCTAGCAACAAATACTATTCTTTCTCGCTCGTCATCTGGACTGTGCATTTAATAACCACTCAGTTGAACGGCTATCGGCTGTGCAAATGAAGGACATATCTGGGTATGCAGGAGAAATCTCAAAAGCCTAAGTTTGACTTTGGGCCTGATCCTCGGATAGAGCCCCCTGGACTACCCGGTGGTAATCCATCAGCTTTTCTCGAAGAGCATCTCGTCCCTCTACTGTCTGATGACGCTGGCGAGAATGTATTCGCTAAGAAGGGTGAGGTGATCCTCCGAGATCTTTGGCGGAGAACGCATGCCTACCGTCCGACTGGGGATCAAGAACGGCGCGGACGACGACCGGTGAGAATCCCTGCCTTGAAGGCAATTGCGAGAGGGCTGGAAGACAAGGAGCACGGTCGAGCGGGAAAACCCACTCAGGGGGACTTAGAACGGATTCTCGCAGGTAGAAAGCCAGAGCTTGATGAGGACACGAGGCGCAAGTACGCACGGATCTACCGATTGACTGAGCTGACAAAAAGCGAAGCTTTGTCAGAAAAGGAATGGGCTTGGCTTGCCAAGTATATGCCTGACCATGTGCATAGATGTTTTTTCATCTTCAAGACCATCCGTGACGCTGCGAAACAACGAGGTTTCCCGGAGACCACGAACGAAAGAACAGCGACTGCTTGCTATGTCTCTATCTGCAAGGCTCTTCAACGACGTGGTAAACCCTTCACTGCCCCGTCCTATGTCGAGGTGATTCACTTCGAGACCGGTCCTCCCGATAAATAGACTTCACTTTTTATCCCCCTGATAAATTCCGTCATCCCTTTTATCCCTGTCTGAAGTTACCTGCATTACTCTATCCTCCGAACATGTTCGATGAACTGCTAACGATTGGCGAGGCCGCACGAATGCTTGAGTTGAGTACCCAACGTCTTCGCCAGATAAGCAATGCTGGCCAACTATTCACACGACGAACCGCAACAGGGCAACGTATCTATTTGGTACGGGATGTTCAGCTCTTTAAGGCGGCGCGCGAGGCGAAGCGACCCGGTCACGAGAGTTCTGAGGTGAACCATGAGTGAGGACGACATTACGCTCGACTTTGATTCTGTGCTTCCTCCCTTGATTCCGTCCGGAGGATATACCGTGTCATTTATTCGCGCTGAAAAGAAATGGCTATGGGGCAAGCGGCTTAAGATCTTTCTCCACTTCGAGATTGTCCATCCGACCGAATATGCCGGTCTCCGACTATATATGGCGGCCAATGTCCCTCCGAAAAACCAGTGGACGATCGGATGCAAATATTATCGGACATGGGCCATGGCATCAGGACACCGTCCGCGGCGTCGGGATCGACTATCGACTCAAGTGTTCCGAGACAAGTACTTCATCGCTCGGATCAAGACTGTGGACACCACCGCTAATGGCACGGCGAGGGCGGAGGCAGCGCAATACTCGATCATCGATGAGTTGTTGGAGATTGCAGCAGGGAGACTATGATCTTAAATACTCTCACTCTTAGCGGTACCTTGACCCATACCACTACCTGCAGCAGTACCCGTACCCCCTTAGGCATCGAAGAAAGTCAGTCGCTATGCGCGCGCCGGCGCGGTCGATTGACAGAGGAAAGCAAGGCAGCATTCGGAGCCTTGCCTCACCACAGGATAGGGCCTGTGGTCCAACACCCTGGTAGACCGCACCCTCCCGACCGGGCTCCCAGGGCCCGGTCGGGGCCAGGCATGACGTCGGGGATATGCGGGTCAAAATCTCTAGAGCTTTTTGATGTAGACCGACCGTCTTCCCTCTCCACACGTCACCGCGAAATTGGAAAAGAAAAAGTAGCCGTTTTATTGGGCAATATGAGCGAACCTCAAAGTCTCGACAAGTGCTCGATTGATGTCCCGATGGGCACCGCAGTTTAGACGCTAACAGGTTGGCGGGTCCTTCCTGACAACCGAATGATGCGGGTAAGCGAAGCCGCAGTTGCATGCTAGTGACAGATGCTAAATCGAGGTTGACAACTGTCAGCGGTTGACGACTTAACCCCCTATGGGTTCTGCAATGATCGCAACGTCACGTTGGAAGTCCGATATCTCGATCGATGAAGAGTGTGTGAGTCTAACTTTGATCGCTTAAATCCACCTTCTCTATGCTTCTGACCATCAAAGACTTGGCCGCACGGCTTCAGGTGAAAGATAAAACCCTCTATGCTTGGACCGCTCAAGGGAAGATTCCGGCGCTGAAAATCAATGGGGTCATCCGGTTTGAGATCGATGCCATTGAGCGATGGCTGCAGATGTGTCACATGCCCACCAAATGTTCTTCTCCTTCTCTCAAGAACGGTCGCACAAGATCAGCCAGGGACGTAGATCACCTGATTGAGCGCGCTAAGCGCGCGGTCTATACTTCCCGCGGGGAAACCAGACCAATAGCGAGCCCATTCAGAGAGGAGGATACGAATGGGTCTCTTTAAAAGAGGAAAAGTTTGGTGGATGGATTTCAGATTTCACGGCACACGATTTCGGAGGTCAACGGAGACTTCGGACAAAAGGCTGGCTGCAACGATTCTCGCGAAGGTAACGACGCAGATCGTCGAAGGTAAGTTCTTCGACAGAGTTGAAGAGCAGGATCACACATTTCAGGAAATGATGGAACGGTATCTAACCGAACGCTCGATTTTGAAAGCCCCGAAAAGCCGTGTGCGTGATGGTTCGGCTCTCAAGCACCTGATTCCACTTTTCGGCGAGAAGCTACTTGTTGAGGTCACTCCTAAAAGTCTAGTCGCTTACAGAACTCGCCGACGCTCAGAGGAAGCTGCAACTGCCACGATCAACAAGGAACTGCAATTAGTGCGGCATGCCTTCAACTTGGCGATGCGAGAATGGGAATGGTGCCGAACCAATCCCATGCACAGGGTTACTCTTGAGCCAGCACATAACAAAGTCGATCGATGGTTGACGGAACAAGAAGAGGTGCGGCTGTTCGCTGCCTCTCCTCCTTGGCTTCAGGAGATTATCGTGTTTGCCTTGAACACGGGTATGAGGCAAGCCGAAATCCTCGACTTGCAGTGGAAAGATGTCGATTTTGTCCGGGGAACGCTGGTGGTGATGAAGAGCAAGAACCACGAACGCCGAACCATTCCGCTGAATAACGTGGTGTATGCCCTGCTCTTACAAAAACGAGCGGACGTTGAGAAAAATGGCTCGGTCTTCGTCACAGGTCAAGGGAATGGCGTGAAGGCGAGGTATCTGGTCCGGACCTTCAGCAAGGTTCGGGATCGAGCTGGTCTGACCGATTTTCGGTTCCATGACTTACGCCATACGTTTGCTAGCAGATTGGTGCAGAAGGGGATTGATCTTTATAGGGTGCAGCTGTTGTTGGGGCATAAGACAGGTGTAATGACACAGCGTTATGCCCATCACTGCCCTGATAGCCTACGCGACGGCGTCAAAGCCTTAGAGAAACCGTTTGCCATGGACACAAATTGGTCACAGCAAGCACCAATCGCGGAAGGATCGGTTTGTAACCTATTGAATTAGGTGGTGAGCCGGCTGGGACTCGAACCCAGGGCCCTCGCCTTAAAAGTTCGAAAGGTTCAATAACAGCAATGGCTTGGTTTTGCGATGGTTTCCCCGTTTTATCTTAAAAATTGAGGCGTTGTTGGGTTTCTACTGATTCTGTGGGATTACAGGAATTCTGCCGGTTCTGAAGATTTTTAGCACAAATTTAGCACAGGTTTTGAGACGACCATCTCGAATCTGAGGAAACTGTATATCGATCCGCGACCTGGACGATGCGAGCGGATGTCATCGATAGCGTCCGGTCATAAGGGGGCCGTGTGCATGCGACCCCTCACCACAATGCCACCTTCCCTAACTCGTCTGTTTCTAACCGCCCAAGCGAAAAAGCAGCCACATCCCCAACACATAGCCCACGATCATCAAGAGACTGTCCGGCTCAATGAGTATGAAGCGTTTTTCCGCTCGATAGATAATCCCCATCACGCCGACGCTCATCAGCAATATGCCTACAAAGGCGGTTACAGCGTGGGTCGATTCGACTGCGCCGAGCAAGGGGCCTTTCCGGTATGCGATATCCGCCAGCAAGAGGATCGCCATATTGAAGGCATTGCTCCCGAATAGATTGCCCACGGCCAGATCAAACGCGCCTAAGCGCACGGCTGCAAACGTCGTGACCAGTTCCGGCAGCGAGGTCGTGATGGCGACCAACGAGGTCCCGATGAAGGTGGTGCTGATCCCAGTCTCTGCGGCAATCTCCTTGGCCGATTCGGCCAGCAACGGAGCCGCCACGAGGATGCCCAGGCTGGACAACGCAAACCCCGCCACAGCCCGTTTCAAGGCACCCCTCGACGCTGGGTGGTCGGATGCGGCTTCCTCGGCTTCGACCACGCGTTCGAGTTGTTCCGCTCGGCGCCGCATGCCTTCCTGTCGAAAGACGACGCGCATGCCGAGAAGATAAATCAGGGCAATGGCGACGGTGCCCAGGCCGATATTTAAAGAGAAGAAGGGCTGCTTGACTACGATCAACAGGCCGGCCAATCCGGTCAGAATCACGGCTAAACTGGCGATCAGCGCCTGTTCCAAGGCTGCCTGTTGCCATACTCGCTTCTGACGATAGGCCACGTCGATTAGGGCCAGCGTCAACATATTGCTGAGCCCCGCCCCGAACAGATCTCCAACCGCAAGATTGGGCGCGTCCATGAGTACGGCGCTGACCGCCGTGAAGACTTCCGGTAGCGAAGTCGCTCCTGCTAGCAGCACCACCCCGATCCACAATCGCCCAAGGCCGGAGTGCTCGGCGATCCGGTCGCCGTACTGGGAGAGTTTTGTTCCCGCAGCGATGATTAGGAGTGCACTTAAGAAAAAAATCCCCCAAGTCATGCCCTATTCCTTCCCTCTCCGATCCGATCTGCGATAGATGGCCACGGCCAATTGGAGTACTGGGGTATGCAGACAATCATGCCTTGCAGACAACTTTCATCTCGAAAGATCCTCGAACAGCTCCATTGTCACAGCGAGTTATTATTGCGATGCTTAGGATGGTTACACGACACAAGCGTAATTTAGTTGCGCATATGGCTCAGTGCTTCGGCGAGAGTGCAGGTAAGCTGCCACACGGCTGCTCCGTGGTTATGTTGCCTGGACCGCCATTATCCTCGCTCGCACACTCAATCCGGTCCTGGGAGGCTGACGTGAGTGATTCTCATTTTTGATCTTGACTACGTTTCAAGAACAGATACCCGAGAATTCTGGCCGTCGTCGCATCGGAATGCCCCTTCCCGGAGCACCCGGTCCGGGCGTATTCACGGTCAAGTTGAGCGCTGCAGAACTATCGCCCCGCCTACGCTGCCGTCAGTGGAAGGACAGAAGGTGCCCGTTCATGACCCAATGAACGCCGATACTGGCTGCATAGCCCAATGCAATCGCCCAAGTCCATTTCAGGTGCGCCCTGAAGGTATAGATCCCCCGCGCTTGCCCCATAAGCGCTACTCCGGCAGCCGAACCTATGGACAGAAGCGACCCACCAACCCCGACGGTTAGCGTGACCAGAAGCCACTGGCCGAGGTTCATCTCTGGGTTCATGCTCAAGACGGCGAACATGATGGGGATGTTGTCTATCAGGGCTGACAGAATCCCCACGAGGATATTGGCGGACGTCGCGCCCAGGTCCTGATACAGCAAATTGGACAGCACGGTGAGATAGCCCAGCGCCCCAAGGCCGCCGACGCAGAGCATGATGCCGTAAAAGAACATCAGCGTGTCCCATTCCACGCGTTTCATGCTGATGAAAATATCGAACGGCTTTATGGCAGGTTTCAATAAGCCATTCCTCTGTCCCGTATTCTCGTCATCCAGCACGGGAATGTCCGTCCATTCGTCCAATTCCTTCCGCCGAATAAAATGCCCATAGGATTTAAGAATCCCCAGTCCGGTCATCATGCCGAGAAACGGAGGCATCTGAAGAAACTGGTGCATCACCACGGTGCCGGCGATGGTGAGTACAAACAACAGAACAATGAGATAGCTGCCATGCTTGACCTCCACATCCTCCATGGTGGCTGCCGGCTTGTCGCGCGGGATTGTCAGTGCCATTGCGGCTGCCGGCACAAGCCAGTTGACGAGTGACGGAACAAAGAGCGCGAAAAACTCTCCAAATTTCACCACGCCTTTTTGCCAGACCATCAGCGTCGTGATATCCCCGAACGGGCTGAACGCGCCGCCGGCATTGGCGGCCACGACCACATTGATGCATCCCAAGGCGATGAAGCGTCCGTTGCCCGCGCCGATCGCCATGACCACCGCGCCCATCACCAAAGCCGTCGTGAGATTATCGGCCACGGGGGAGATGAAGAACGCCAGGATACCTGTGAGCCAGAATACGCTGCGCAGCGACAATCCAAACGAAATCAGACGCGTCCGCAAGGCCTCGAAGATGTTGCGCTCGCTCATCGTGTTGATGAAGGTCATGGCGGAGAGAAGGAACAGCAGCAGCTCGGCATATTCGAGCAGGTTATGCCGCAGGATTTCTGCAGCGGCATGGGATTGGTTCTGTGCGCCATACGCAAACGCCGTTAAAATCCAGATCGTGCCCGCCGCGACCATGACCGGTTTGGATTTACGAAGGTCAATTGACTCTTCGACAATAACCAGAAGATAGGCGGCAACAAACACGGCCAGCGCCGCATACCCCGTCCAGTGATGTACAAAGTTCGGCATCTCATGTTCATTCATGCTGCATCTCGAAACAAAAAGGTGGTTATGAACAGAACTCCCTAGCGCAAGCGGAGGTCATGTGGAGTTTCGTTCTCGAACACTGAGGCCATGGATCCCAAAGTAGATCATTTTTCCTGGGTTTTGCAGCATCATCGGCAGGACCTCGGTTTCCATGAATCGCTGGAGCTGTTGCAGGCGCATCGCTTCCATGACAGGGCAAAAGAACCCAAACTCAAAGTGCTTTGCTCCAGTCGTGAAAATCCAGAGTTCACCAGACTGCTTTGGAGTAAGCACAACAAAGGATTTGGCTAGGCACTTCTGTATGATGCTGATCTTTTCCGTAATATCATCTTGCACGTGAGGCATCCTCTCTCCGTATGGTGTGTGTTATCAGCGATCACATGATCGGTGGGCCGAGGGGTTCACGCGCATCGATCACGTTTTGCGCCGCTTTCAATGCGGCCGCTTCTGCCTCACTGCGCGTGGAAAAGTAGGCGTCAGGGTAGATTAAACCCGACGTGATGTTCCCATTTTCAATAATGAGGTAGCGGCACAGCCATGTCCCATCATCTTTCAAGCCAGGCCATAGTTTGATGGACCGTCCTTTATGGGCAAATGCGGTCATGATCGTTTCTCCGTTGCCTAGACAGCAATAACGTGCCAGATGAAGCCAGGCGGAGGTTATTTTGTTTTCGTGAGGAGTACCTTCAGTTTGTGATACTCCGGGGCCTCCGGATCACAATAGTATTCGGTGAGTACTCCATTGCCATTCCTCATCAAGATACGGAAGCTTTTGCCATGGGCTTCGATCTTCGCCGCCTCAGTAATGTTGAGGTAGAGATCCTGATTCACCTGTACGATGTTATCCATGCCCCCTCTCCTTCAACTCGTCACTTTCATCCAGGTTAAGGTATTCCTACTGGAGGAATGTCGCAGCCGAGACGTGGACGCCCCGAAGACAGAGCACTGCCTGCACGCAGGCTTGCCACAACGGTCGCACCGATTGAATGCGGTGGTGTCTGGCCGTTGCGCACTCCACATCACGCAGGATGGCCAGCGATTGGAATGTGTAAGAAACTAGATACGCGGAGGATGAAAGAGGGAATTCGGTGGAACCGCCGTAGCAACTGTCAAGGGCACATCAGGGAGCGTTCTCGATCCGTGTTGGACGGGCGAAGCGGGTGCATTCGGTGGGAGCGACAACCCTTCTAGAGCTGCGGCGGCGATGAGATCGGCGGAACCTTCAAGATCCAAGAGGGTCGCCGGCACTCCCAACATCTGAAACACGACGCAGACACAGAGGAACAGAATCAGGAATGGGCCGTGCACGCTACGAGAAGAACGACCGCCACCGCTGGAAAACATAATTGCTCAAATCCTATCGTTGCCCGGCAGCAAGAGTCTTTGGGGTCTCCTGAGACACCCCAGTACTCCTCAATGATCCAGATCTAACAGGGAACCATTCTACATAGTGTTTTCGTTCGATTCCAGCCATACGCACGAGCCTTTGATAACTTTGACGAACGTGTTGCTAGCTTCCGAACATCCAAGGGTAGAGGGAACGCAATTTACTCGCCACTAGCAAGGGGAAACTTTACGTTACAAAATAGTCGTGCGTTGAGGATCAATTCCCTCAGTTGGCATTCAACGCTACATCCGACGGTCAGACCCTCGGATCACTGATAATGCTGGGCTTGGGTCAGAAAGAGGCTGGCATACAGTCCTTGCCGTCGCATCAGTTCATCATGCGTCCCTTGTTCCACGATTTGCCTCTCATCGACAACAAAGATCCGATCCGCCATTTTTACCATCGACAGGCGGTGGCTGATCAATATGGATATACGACCTTGGGCCAGTTCGTGAAACCGCTCGAACAGCTCGACCTCTGCGTTGGCATCCATCGCACTGATGGGTTCATCGAGCACGAGAATTTGCGAGTCTCGCAGTAACGCTCGAGCAAGCGCCACTTTCTGCCATTCCCCTATGCTCAGTTCAGACCCACCATCGAACAGCTACCGAGCAAGCACTCTATAGAGTGCATCGTTTAGCCATACCGCCACTCAGCAATAATTACAGAAAGTTATGATGGTGTGTCACATCGGGACGATACATGGAATAAAGGAAGCCCCTGGATGGCCAGAGGCTTCCCGCTGAAGCGGCTTAGCGCTTCAGTGTGTGAGCGGTCATCCACTCCTTCGCCTCAAAGGCGACAGTCATGAGTGCCTCGAGGTCATTGAGACCGAACGAGGTGCCGTTATGCCATGCACCCGCCTGATCCTTGAACGGTCGGGAGAAGGTCGTTGCGAAGAACGGTCCCTTCTCGCTGACGTTCTGCCAGATCGTGGCCTTGATGTTCCCACATCGCAGCGTGGTCGCCGGTCGTTTGGATGAAGTGTTGGCCGCCATGATGTTTCCTCCTTTGTTGAACTGCAGGTGACTCTCTCACGGAAGGAGGAGAGGCACCGCCCAGTTCACAGAGGAAACAGGAGACAGCGGCCGGAACCGGCGGGCCGGAGAGGACAAGCAGCGAGAATGACAGGTTACTGGCGTGAGCGATGCGCCTCGCAGGTGCTAGCCGGTCGGCCACAGCCGATGGCGACCCGAGCTATTAAGCGATACACCCAAGGTATAAGGCTCTCGTCTTAAAAGATCAAACTCATGGTTTTTAGGAACGCTCGCTCTTGCAATGGTTGCCCCAATATTCCATGCAGCATTGAGGGCTTAGCCTGTTCCATTGATTCTATATGTTCCCGTCTCTTCCCTGCCATTCCCGCATGGTTTTGTCACAAAATTCACCACAGTGATTGCAGTATAAAAGTTGAGAGGGCGGTTCGTGTTTGTGGCGTCGTGCTCTTCAACACCACGGCTGAATTCTGGATGAATCTGCAGAAGACCTATGAACTGCGGCTTGCCGAAGAGGCTTTGTTATTGAAAGTCAGGAAGCATATCGAGCAACGGAGAGGAACCCTTGCCTCGGCCTAGGGCTTTTCTGATTCCTTCGGAAGCAAAGCTGGGATCCACAGGCTTACAAGCAGGAAGTCGAATTACAGTGCACCCCCTTCATCCGTTTTTTGCGTAGCTCAATACCCGGACGTTCACGTCGAGATATACAGGATTGTCAAACTTGGGACGGATTTGCAGGTGGCGGACGTGTAAATCATACGGCGCTTGCTCAATCGCAAGAAGCAATTCGAGCAACTCCGGTAACTGCACGCCTTCGAGTCGCAAATCGACCGCCGTTTCTTGTCGGCCACCAGCCGTTTCAGTTTCGTGTTTTTCTCCCGCAGTTGCCGGAGCTCCCGCAGTTCGCTCAGGCCGAGTCCGGCGTATTTCCGTTTCCATGTATAGAACGTCTGTTCGGCAATGCCGACCTGTCGACAGATTTCGGCAAAGGGTCGTGCCGGTTTCAACCTGTCGCAAGGTGGCCAGGATCTCTTCCTCTGTATGTCCGCCTCGTCGTCGTGCCATCGTCGGGTCCTCCTTGTGAATCAAGAAGACCACGCCGCCAGCCCCTTCCTCAAGTTCCTACTGGCCTACTTTTTGGGTTTTGGGTCAACATCGGGTGGGGCTCAATCGTCTCAGGAGCTGGTGGCCGATAGCCTGAGGCACTGTGAGTGCCGAACCTGATTATACCTGCGCCTCCAGCCTTCAATAATGACCCGTGCTTCCCACAACGTATAGAAGAGTTCTCCGTTCAGCAGCTCGTCCCGAAACTTGCCGTTGAAGTTCTCGTCAAATGCGTACAGCACGTCCTGATCCTTGAACGGGCGGGAGAAGGTTGTGGCGAAGAACGGTCCCTTCTCGCTGTTGTTCTGCCAGATCGTCGCTTTGATATTGCCGCATCGCCTCCTTGTGTGAAATGTAGGTGACTCTCTCACGCGAGAAGGAGAGGCACCGTACAGTTCACGGAGGAAACTAGAGGGAGCGGCGAAAATCGACAGGACGGGACGAGCGATGCCCTAGCGAGTGTTGGTCGCGCATCGCTGCTGGCGCCCAGAACAATTTCAGCACCGTTTAATGCAACAGTGGAAAGTCTCACAAGATATCAGCGCGATGGCGCACAAGCCATGTGACGGCAGCCCAAACAGTTACAGCGCCTAGGCCATCGTGTCCTTATCGAGCAGCCGCCTAAGGGGCAGCAGGATTACAAGCGCCAAACTGGGTGGAGCTGCATGTTATGACGGTTTTCGAGTAAACGTTCCTTGACAGGCTTCCAAAGAATCCAAAGGACATTAGCATACTTGTAAGCTCGCTCACTGTGCTCCCTGGAGAATTCATGCGTTTTCGGGACTTCTTTTCTCAGGAGCAGCTTAAGATCAAACCCCTTGTCCGGGTAGTAGTGGACATCGAAGAACTGCCGGAAACAATTGATAACTTCAGCTGCACGGGATACAGGTTCAGGATGTGTGCCTTGCTCAGCGTCCGAACTCGTTTCCTTACCAGTCTGCAAAATACTGCGACTTTTCTGGAGAATATCCAAACATGCCAACGTGAAAATTGCACCGCCGAGAGGGATTTCAGGGGGTACGGAATCCAGGCTGGCCGCAGAAAAAACTGTGGCAATAGTAGCGTGACGATCTGCGAAATACTCTTCGGTCCGAACGGGATTAACTGTCGGAGGTACCCGCTCGAACGAGGGTGCGAGGCCATGTCCATACTCATGAGCGATGGTCCAACGTTCAGCCATCCCCACTAGAAGGCTCAGAACCGGATAATGCTCCTGAGGAATTATCTCACCCGCCGACGCACGTGCCTTGCCATCGACAAAGTAGCCTCTCAACGTTTGATAAAGACGTTCCGCCGATCGTGAGTCCGAATCTAATCTAGTCCGAATCACCTCAGGGTCAAAATTCACTACAACTGAAGACCGAGGATCGGTCGACATCAATGGATTCACGGCCTCGACAACAGCCTTGGCGGCCTGATAGAAGAAATCTATTAGCGCACTGAAAATCACCACTATAGTATAGGGTGTTTTTGTAATTTTATCCGCGAAGGCATTGACCAATGGAAAGTGAAGAGTTCCAAGCAGAAACTTGGAAAAGTCTACGGGAATAGGCCGTTTTTGATACAAACCTTCATATGCCATTTCGACAGATGCTGCTTGATAGGCAAGAATAGCGAAGTAGATCGGATCCTCGAACGGGCCTGGCGCGACATGACAAATAATAGACTTAGCTCGTGCGATCCGACTAATTTCGGACTCCCGTCGATACTTGAATACACCCCGACGCACCAGATTCTGATCCTTCGTTGGAGTGAATCTAACTATCTGATCAAGCGCCACTAGCGCAGCATCCGTTACTAGTGGCCTATTTGAACCTTGCAGGACCGTATTTACGGCCCTTTCTTGTAGCTCGCGCAACCACGCTCGCGCAATATCCAGCTGGGTGTCCTCAGGGTGGAGTTGCATAATTCTACCTGTTGGAATACCAGTGAAGAAGTGCCTTTATTATCTTGCAGGAAGACGGTTATTCGTGAATCCCTGCCATGAATATACTCTGATTCCTCAGACTGATTAATCTGTCAAGATGGCCGAGCGACATGATGGAAATGACGGAGCTTAGAATTTCCATCGAACAGGTTTGTCTCACCTAAAGACCAGGTTTAAGGCCCTGTTCTTTAAAAATCCTGCAATGAAATGCCGACTCTACCGATTTTGAAAAACTCTCAAGATATGTCCGGGGGCCTCAGCTCTTTTGTTCCGATATTCTTTACATAAGCATTGTATAAGCTGAGCTGAGATTTATAATCATCAGTGGCCTTGTCTATTTCCTTGAGTTTATCGGCTTGATTTATGGCTTGATCGCGAAACTTCATATCATTGTAGAGTTTGAATGCATCAACAACCATAGTGAGAGGTTGAGAACCACCTTCAGTAATATTGTAAAATTTGTCTAGTAGGGCGGCGGAAGCGGCCGTTGAGGTAAAACTCTTATATTCGTCAACTTGACGCCCATCCAAACTGATTACAACGTAAGGATATTCGCCATCATATAATTGATTTTCGTCGTTAACCCGTGCGAGTGCACCTTGTTTATTGACTTTGTAATCCTTCAGAGTTTCTTGGGGAATACCGTCAGAAGTCAACAGCACAAACCTGGCAATAGCTTCGAGGGACCCAGGAGTGATGAAGGTTATTTCTTCCGTCTGCTTGAGTGCCGGAGTGCCATTGAAAAGTTTTTTCCCAATACTTCCTAAAAGCTTTGTTACAAGGCCGGTCGCTACTAGATATCCGCTCGCAGGAGCAAACACCGGAATGCCTGCCGCTGCACTGAATGCTTGCGAAACGGCATCGAAAACATCGTTATCAAAAGCAGAAAACATCACCTCGACCGTGATTACGCTGGAAACTTGAGCCAGTGAATGGGTGTAATAAATCAATGACGTTCCCTTTTCTGTCGCATTCACGGTTCGGAAATTTCGGTTGCTCGGCGTCTTGTGCACCAGAAAGTTCACGGCTCGAGGCGCAGCATCGAAAGTCGAGACGCTTCTCATTGCGGAGGCCACAAGCATATCGTTTTTACTCCAAAGGCCATCATCTACGTTTCCTGTATAAATATGCCGTATCTGAACTGTCAGTGGTTTGCCGATCCCAATAGGTTCAAAGTCAATAGGCTTTCCCGTTGCTGAGATGAGTGAACCCAAAACGTTCTTCTCATTCGCCGTCCCGGACAGGAATTTAATGTTTGCCGAACCCCGTCCGCTCGCCAAAGCCTTTTGGAATTCTTGAAGCTTTCCAGAAGTTACCTCCGCATGAATTTCCTCTTTGTCAACTAAGGCGTCGCCTATAGCGTACAATAAAGCCATGTTTTGCTCCTTGACCTTAAGGTTGTCGTGATTGCTCGTCCTGTAGGGTTCGGAGAATTGTTATAGTTCACGATAGGTCAACCACACCGAAACTAAAAATAGTAAAGGTAGACAATACGAGAAAAGCCAACATCCACACTTCACTTATTACGGCTTTTCTGTAGCACCAAAGCATGGATATGCTTAATTCGTCTCTGAGCATCTCACTCATTAGTGCTGCCATCATGGTGGATCTTGTGAAAGTGTGACTCACCCGTCCCTTCTTTGAGTAGGCACAGAAAGGTAGTGGCGCCTATCTTAAAAGGTTTTGCATGAGTCCACCCGCTGGACCAATCGCGGGTGTCAATGCGGGGACCGACCGTGCCGTCGGCGTTCATGCGCGTAACGTGCACGAGGCCATTACTACTCTTTAGTGTGAAGAGATAGGTCCACGGTCCTTCCTGATAGAACTCCACGGTCGTCCACCCTGCAGACCAATCATACCGAGCAACTTGCGCTCCAACGCTGCCACCACTGTTGATCTTGTAAATGTGTGCCTCACCAGTGGCTTCCTTGAGGATCAATAGAAAAGAGGCGGCACCGATCTGGAATGGCTTAGCGTGAGTCCATCCGCTGGACCAATCGCGGGTGTCAATGCGGGGACCGACCGTGCCGTCGGCGTTCATGCGCGTGATGTGGACGAGGCCATTATTACTCTTCAGCGAGAAGAGATAGGTCGAAGGTCCTTCCTGATAGAACTCCACGGTCGTCCACCCTGAAGACCAAAAATATCGCTTGATCTCTTCCCCAACGGATCCGCTTGGAAGTTTCCGAAAATCATAGGCGGCCCAGATGCCAAAGATAGTTGATATTGGTATCCATTTATCTTTCGAATCGTCATTGCTCCAACCAGTATAGATATGAATGTACCGGTGAACGACCCGCACATTCATGGTATTTGCCCTATCCACCTGAATAGTGACCATGTGTCCGGTGCATTCCCGCGTTTGATACCCTATTGCATAGTGTAGGTCAGAGTAATAGCCGACGATAAATGGCCGCTTCTTCTTTATTGCATCCCGGCCAACTTGGAAAACCCAAGACTCGTCAGTATTCCACCAGTCTTGGCGATACCAGTAATCGGCGGTATGGTGAAGTCGGGTTCGTACGAATTCGAAGCCACGCGCCATGTCCTCCGGCCAAGTGAAGCCCTGATCGGAGTCGAAAGTCCACCATGGTTCATAAGTTCCAAGATAGTCATGGAGTGCCATCGTCAAGTTCTCGATGTACGGGTCGTTGTCCCTTCTATCAGCATCTAGCAGACTAGGAGTGAAGTTGAGATTGTGCCAGCCAAACAGATTCATCCAAGCAGTGGCTCCGCACCCGGACGCATGGTCGTTGGTGTTGGGTGGTTTATTTTGGGGAATCTGCAAGAAATATGAATGACCTTTTGGAGCATCCGCGGATGCTCGAACATTAAATGTACAGGGACTATTAGGCGATTTAGCAGCGCTCCAATATGACGCTAGATTCTCAGCAGCCGGTTGTGGACGGACGAAGGTCCGTTTCAACTCTGCATAAGACCACTGAGTCAGTCTACGCTTGATTTCTTGTCGAGGGACGGCTGGAAGCGGATCCCTTGGAGGCACGGGCCTGAAGTTACTACCTTCGCCACGGGTATGAAGTCTGGCCTCAGAAGGAATAACAGTGGGGCGTTCACCTATTTCTGCAATAAGATTACCATTCGTATCTTCAGCCGCGATATAACCTGGCCCAAAATACACCATCTTAAAATTCTGATCTCCAACCATTACAGCCAGTTGATGCGATGGAGGTCTTGCAGTTTCACTTAACTCTAAGATGGGCAAGTCGTTTTCTGTTGCAGCGACTAATACATATCCTCTGTTTATTCCCTGGCGGTCATTAATGCTCACTTCATAGTAGGCGGCATTTCCATCGATGTCATAAACTGGTCTGAACCCAGCTGGCCTGGCTTGAGTCCAGTCCGATATGTCGTTGAACGACTCTAGTGCTTCTTTGACAAGTTGGTCGCGCAGTTGATCAGGGATGAGCTGTGGCATAATGCTTCCATTGGCTATAGGGTGCGCGCCTCAGACTAAGTTATCCAAGCGAATTGGGAAGGCTACAGCTTGATGTGCCCTAAATGTTTTCGTTTCGCTATCATGTGGATCCTGGCTCACTAAGTGACTGCCGTCTATGGGCCATCTACTAAGGAGGCGTGCCTTGGTGAGCTGCTTGTTCGCCGCAAATAGTAGTATGTCAGCAGGCAACCAAGAATCATCAGAGCGATTTACTATTTGCACTCCAGCCAATTTATCAGCGGTGAAATTCAGTTGCGACCAAATTGGCAACATGGTCAAGTATGTTCCATCCCTTTCTGCCGGGTTCTGCGTTCCCACGGTTGCTAACACGGTTTGATAGACCAGTACAGGCTGTCCTCCCACATTGCCGAACAGTGATAGCTCAAAAGGCCCAGGACTTTCAGCATTGGCCATGTCAGCGGTCATCATACAAAAGATCAGTGTATCGAGCGGATCGCTAGGGGTTGCACGAGCAAGCGATTGCATTGGCCAACGGTCTAGACCTTTGCTGACATCCTGGCTCACCCAAGAATTGGGGTGCAGGAAGAAGTTTTGTGCGAGAGGCATAATCATAGCGCCGTTGGATATGACCAATCCAAAGAGAAAGGCTGACCTGGGAGCCCAAGCGTCATTACTTGTCATGGCAAGGGAAATTGCATTGGAAAGAAATTGGTCATAATCTAAATCGACATTGGCAAAATACATTTTGGCCTTCCCGCGGGCTGGAGGGGTCTTTTTAAAATTCGCTACCTCCGTAAACCCGGAAAAAAGACGAATCAGATTAGTACTTCCAGCGTTGTCTTCATCCCGCGTTTGGACCACCAATTGGAAGTTTCCAATACGTGCCATATGTTCACCTTAATTTGCTGAGAATCGCTGACAAACGTTGGATCAACAGTCTCCCGTTTGATCGGCGTTAGCTTGTTAGAGCGGTTGGGATAGTGAGGCGGACTGATTACAGGCGAGCTGAGGATTCGGTTTTTTACCCCATAGTGGTGCCAACAATAGCATTATCTATGACACTGTCTATTCCACTTCAGTCTAGAGACATTTGGCCCTAGTAATACATGATTCACATATCATGTGGTTTCATTGCGACTGAACCTGCCATTGATGCACTGTTGGCTCACGGTTTTCATGTTGTTCTCGCTGGCGCTTACGCGACCTTCTTGTGATAAGAAGCTGGGCAGAGCCATCATATCCATCCAAGGAGTAATGTGGCGACTAGCCTGAGGACGGGACGGTTCTTGCGAACGGCTGAAGGGAAGCCCCCAGAGAGCCGGAAGCTTCCCAGTGAAGCACCTCAGCGCTTCAGTTCATGAGTGGCGATCCACTCCTTCGCCTCAAAGGTGACATTTATCAGCGCCTCCAGGTCGTTGAGACCGAATGAGGTGCCGTTGCGCCAAGCCCCGGAGTGATCCTTGAATGGGCGAGACAAGGTCGTTGTGAAGAACGGTCCGTTCTCGCTGACGTTCTGCCAGATCGTCGCCTTGATGTTTCCACACCGCAGCGTGGTTGCCGGTCGTTTGGATGAGGTGTTGGTCGCCATCTTGTTTCCTCCTTGTGTGAAATGAAGGTGACTCTCTCACGGGAGGAGGAGAGGCACCGCACAGGTCACAGAGGAAACGTGAGGCAAAGGCCGGAACCGGCGGACCGGAGAGGACCACGCAGCGGGAGTGACAGGCTACTGGCGCGAACGGTGCGCCTCGCAGGTGTAAGCCGGTCGGCTGGAGCCGTGGCGACCGAACAATTCGAACACCGCTTGATGCAGAAGAGGGAAATGGCGCGAGAAAAGAATCAGGGTACCTTTCAATTTCTCCAAGAACAATGGAAACCATATCACCTTCAATGCGTTATTAGGTGTCTTCCGCTAGGACATTTTAGATTCCCCGGACCGTAGGACAACCTCCCTGATGAAGCCATGGAGCCGCTCAGTATTGATTTCCTTAACTAGTTGCGTGATTTCTCGAGCCGCATGCATGATTTCGTCCTCGGTGGGTGCGGCTCCCCATTGGTGCTGTTCATCTTTCCTGATTATTTTTCCGGCACCAGTCTGCGACCACGCTCGATGAACATATGAATTTCTCTTTTCTGATAAGCGCTTTGCTCGACCGAGAAGGGCATCTAATGTGTTTTTCTCCAGCGCTGTTGCTTTTCTCTCCTTGAATAGGCGTTTAATTCTGGTTCGTAAGTCTGAGATCCGTTCTCCTTCTGTTGCGTCGAGCCCCTGTCGTATGGTCTGACTTGCGATTGTTTTCACGCAATATCTGAGGATCAATTCGAGGTGCGTGTGAGCGATAGCCAAGCAACCGAGCGCTTCATTGAGCCGCGGTTCAGTTGGAATTGTTAAGAGGTGTAAAGGCGGCTGAGGGGTCTCTGGCACCATAATCTCCAAGCGCACTGATCAATAGTCAGGATGATTGTGCTCCAAAAACAAGAGCGAAGCCTAAGAACTTACGAACATGATAGAGGATTTACTCCTCTTCAAACCCTTGGTTGGTGAACTTCAATGTCCGGCTGTTCTCGGTGACGGTCCGAACCACGTTATCCGGCGCGCCGTTTGGAATCTCAGCCTCAATCTCCAAGGTCACTTTCACATCGGAGCCCATCAGGCCGACAAGGTGCGAGATCACTTCATCGGCGATTCGCCCAGCATCGCGACCTACGCGGGTTGGGTCAAGACTGACGCTTCCATGAAAACGTTTTGGCGCGCGTGAACCTTTGGGCGTCGCAGCAGTGCCTTTGCCAGTTCCTGCCCCTCCCGTGTTCGGTTCGCCGCCGGCTTCTGCTTCTGACTGTCCTGTCTTGGAAGGAGCTGTCTTAGCCTCAGCTTCCTGCTGCTGCACCGCGACTTCAGGCCGAACCAGCAGCCCCGGATCGGTGCTCGTGATGAGAACAGGATGCCCACAGCGCAGGCCACGATAGCGGCCAGCAGCTTCATCGAAACTGTCGGCGTAGGCAAACTACTCTTGATGCCATAAAAGAAGACCGAGCCCACTGCGAATCGATTCCAGCAACACTTCGGGGTTCCGCAATCTGGGAAGGTAGAGATAGCGGGCGAAATCCTCGACCAGCTGTCCGACAGGAACATGGTTCTTCCCGCGCCAGAGAGGAACGGCCCCTTCTCATGGACATTCTGCCAGATCGTGGCCTTGATGTTCCCACATCGCAACGTCGTCGCGGGTCGTTTGGATGAATTGTTGGTCGCCATCTCGTTTCCTCCTTGTGTTGAACTGTAGGTGACTCTCTCACAGGAGGAGGAGAGGCACCGTACAGTTCACCGAGGAAACAGGAGACAAAGGCCGGAACCGGCGGGCCGGAGAGGACCCCGCAGCGGGAGTGACAGAGTTACTGGCGCGAGCGATGCGCCTCGCAGGTGCTAACCGGCCGTCCATAGCCGATGGCGACTTGCCATCCTCGAATAAAGGTTTACTGGTCAGGTAGATGTAGCCAGAAAGGAGTCTCGGTATCCTTTCACGGTCCCAATCAAAGATTCCGGGTACTTCTTGATCGCATTCCCTGAGCTAGCTTGCGTAATTCCTTCTTATAGATACATAAGACATCTTCTACCTCGTAAGGTTCCAGCCTGTTGAATTCATCTGGAAAAATGGACAAGCTTGCTGTTTTCAACCCTGAGTCGATTCCCAACGCCAAGGCACCTTGACTTGTTCCTGCATGGAGATACACTTCGCGCGGAAATAACCGACGCTTTGCCCCGATTCGAGTAGCAGTGTCATATACCGTGAGAGGGCCTACCCTATAAATGTCCTTTGACAAATTTGCTAGAAGATCATGGAGTTTTGAAAAGGACTTACATGCTCGAATATCAGGCTCGTGGTCCAACAAGCGCTGCGCGAATGTTGCCAAAGACTGAGCCGGAATTCTTCTTTGATGATCATGCCGCTTTTCACCACGATAAATGCCATTTGCGCCAATCCTGATGGTTTCCGCCAGCGAAGGACGACTTCCATAATAGGAAAGCTCTGCGGCAGCATCAGGCCGAACCCTGACGATGTAGTCCTCGATGATGTCCTCAAGAGATAGGAAGTTACCCCTCCTTTTCGGTGCACAACTCCTTTTGGGAGACGTCCTATCGTTACACTTCATGCTTATTTCATCTACGATTTAAAAGGCTTAAAGAAATCTGGATCAAGGTCGTAGGTTTTGCGCGGCTTTAAGCCCAACTCTAGTTGTTCAAACATCTGAATGAGCCTTTCGCCATCGACGAGCTCGATGGGTGGAACACCATCACGAATCGCTTCTCGCTTCGCCTCCGTAGAAAAATTACCCGTGCTTAAGATGAGACCTTTGTCTGCCCTGCCCATCATGGCTCCGCGAAAATCTCGCACTACACCTGGTCCCACTGATCCGTCGTAACGCTTACATTGGAAGTAGACACGGAAGCTCACGAACGGATTGAGTTCGAGTACACCATGACCATCAATTCCACCGTCACCTGAACGCCCTGTTACCACAACTTCCTCAAAACCGGATTCTCGGAGGAGCCGCTGGCATAATCTTTCAAAACCAGCAGGCGGTATCGATTTCATGGTAGCGAGTAGCTGCTCACGATATGTGGAGTCTGGCATACCTGGCAAAGTCAGTTCCTCTAGTTCCACACCTTTCATCCCACCAGAGGACACAGCCGGGGGCACAATCCCTTCGGGGCGCGCTGTAATCTCTAGAACATGTTTCACCAGTTCGCGGATATCTCCTTCTGACATTCGAGAAGCAACTCTCCCCTTTTCGGTCAACGACCACACACCACGCTTAGAGGAATCGATGTATCCTGCCTTCACGAGGTAAAACCGTGCCCAGTGCACCTGGTTCTCAAAGCGTGAGACTCCGTTCGCGAGACGCTCTTCAAGAATAGAATCAGGCAGTCCAAGATCCTTGGCAATGGCTGGGCATACCTCTGCGGGTCGCGCCGAACCACCGAGCCGTTTCAACACTTCCAAGACCGGATTGATGTAGTCGGTATACTTGGGAGGTCGAACTGACAGGCCTTTGGTCATACTTCAGCCTTTCTCCGAACTGCCACTCGAGCTAACATTCATGTTGTCTCAGCCATTTCCTCCGGCTGTGCACATAAGGAAGCTCCACCTGTCAATCGAAATAGCTGCGCGCGAGCAGCTTTTGAATAAGGGCTTATCGGAAGTGTCTTGAACTTGATGGAGTCGATTTGTTGCTGGACAGGTAAAGAATCTGCCATTTCGCCAGCAGAAGCTCCCGCCTCAAGCATTTTGAACAACACGGAATGGAGATCCGCCACCTCTCGCATGACTTTCAATCGGGCGGCTTTCAGACGCGGGAGATTAAGCCCATAGAGTTCAATGGATCGCTCAACACGATGAACAGAAGTGCCAATACATGTCAGACTGGGCCCTATCCTCCCGTCAGCCATGACATCGATCAACTGAACGTCTGCTCTATTAACAGGGTCGAGCAAGACAGGCTTTTCTGCGCCCTCACACCGATCGTGCCAGCAAGCCATGGGACTTCCTTCCATCAGAGGAAACCAATTACCTTTCCCCTCATTTAGATCCGTCTCTTCATTCTTGTTTATGCGGTTGGATCGTTGTGCAGAATAGCGGAAATTATCCCAAGAGAAGGCCAACCAAGCATAGCCTGGATCCACCACTTCCTCTGATCGTCTAGCCTCTAATTTCGGACGGTAATGGTCGACATCAAAGAAAGATTGAGGATCACAACTTTCAGAATACCAACATTTCCCATAAGACATTTGCGATAGGTACCGTGCAAACTTTCTCCAGATGTGGGACTTCTTTTTGATGAAAGATATGCGTTCGGCTTCCGGAAGTGATTCCAGCTTTCCTTGCGCCCTCAATGCCACCTTCATCACAGCCTCGGGAATAAGGCTTGAGTCCCTTTTTACGTAGATCACGAACCAGCAGCCTTCTTCTGCATAAGAGCCTTAATCAATTCGCTCATGGCCTTATGCCTCAATTCTATTTGTTTTGGCGAAAGAGGCGGCCGATCGGCATAACGCACGTCGTGCCACGCCCGTAAGAAGTCTTGGTATAGAGGCTCGCGGTCTTCAAACATAAATCCAAGCCGATTAAGCTTGTCGTTCATCTCAATAAGCTTCTTTTCCTGTTCCTCAGAGCGTTGTGCAAGACGTGCTAGATTATTGCGCTCGTCGACTTCGCGCTGTGTTTCTTGATCGAGGCTAGAAGAAAGCCCGAAGATCTCTGTAAGAGTGGCCGTAAATCCCATGCCCCTAGGATGAGTATAGGGTGCGCTTACGGTTACCTTACCTGCTTGATCTGTGAACATGACTCGCACTTCCTCTTTGTGTAACGCCGCAATTGTGAGTGGGTTATGCGATGTTAATATGAACTGACATTTCGAAGCGTTACCCTCTATACCTGTCCATTCTCGAATCAGCGCAAGGTAAGCATGTTGCCACACCGGATTAAGGTGCGTATCTGGTTCGTCAAGAAGAAATAAGACTTTCTTGTCCCTTGATAGACGAATCAGTCCGAGCACCATTAGGAGTTGCCGCTCACCATCAGAAAGGTCAGCGAAACTCACGTCACCACTCTGATCGTTAGTTCGTTTGACCCATACGTGCAAATCACGGAACAGGTCTGAAATATCCACCGCTTCGAGTGCAGCAAACATCTCACTACTATCAGCATACTTACCCGCAAAGCGCTGCAACGCTCTCATGTCTCGCAAGAATATCGCGAGCTGTTCCTCCGTCTCTCCTTTGTCTCGATAGTCGTCAATAGGCTTGTCTTCCAACGCGAGTGGATGAAAGGCGACATCACGCAGTCCTCTCGCGCATGCTCCTGCAGGACCTTGTGCAGCCCAGAGATTCTGAGGGCTTGGCAAGGGAGTCTTTTTCTTCCTGCTCTTCGCAAACCAGGGTTCTCGAAAAAGTGCAAGCGCCGAATGAAACTCTGTAACTCCGAGCATTTCTTTTAGAAGTCGTCCCACGGTCGCATCTGGAAACGCGAAGAATGATAGAAGCGCAAAGATTCCGTGAATGGGCCGACAGTAAAACAAGCGTCGGTCAACAAGGGCTTCCCGACATTCTTCCTCATCGTCATTGAGCTTGATCGCATCGTAGTAACGCCGTTGGTGACCGTCGTAGAGCTTCTCAAGTCGCCGACTGCTGCCGGAGTAGTAACCAAGCACAAGATCAGGGAACAGGCTAGCTTTATTCCTCTCAAATTCCGTCCGCGCCAGCGTCTGCCCATCCACGATGATTGCAGGAGCGCCTTCACGATTCGTTAAGCGGACCTTATGCGATCCAATACGGTAATCAATTTCATAGACGAAACGTGGTTGGGCACGGCCCAAGTCGACAAACCGGAATATGTCGGTGATCGCCTCAATCAGATTCGACTTACCTGAACCGTTTTGGCCGATTACTACTGTTGTAAGGCGGTGCTCGTCAAAATCGACATCGACGCCTTTCAGATTCTTAAATCCATCGATATAGACGCGATCCAAACGCATTAGGCCACTTTCAAGCTAGTATGTTTATCCAACACATGTCCCTTCTCAACCTCCCAGGCCAACTGTTTATAGAAGTCGACCACGGGGAGATCTGCTTTCTGGAAGAGGTCTGCAACTTTCGCACTACCACCAATTTGCCTTAGAAGACCGGTGAGGTATGGTTTTCCCATTACGTCATTATCGAAACGACTCTTGGCCATGAGAGATTTCTCCTTGGATTTCCGCTTAGCAGCTTTCAAAAGAGGTTTGCGTCTCTGCTCTTGTGTCGGCAGCTTTGCCTTTGCACTGCGAATACGTTCCAGCAGGCTGGAAGCGGGTTCATCATTAGGATCTTGCGGAACAAGTTCACCGCGAAATGCTTTAGCCAAAATGGCTGGGGTGAGGCGTTCTACCTGTTCACGGGCAGCGACATAGCGCCGTTCAAGCCTCTCTGCGTATTGAAAAAGGGCTTCAACGCGGCGCACAATTTCGTCTTGTTCGTCCCGAGAAGGCAGTGGCACTTGAATGGCACGAACGTCACCAATATTAATTCCACGAACAGCCACTCCTTTTGTTGAGCCCTTCATTCTTGATTGAGCCAAGCCCGACCGAAGATACCAAAGCACATAATCGCGATTGATAGATGGCTGAATAGATAAGCGCGCAGAATCTTGTGTGATATTGGCATTTTGAAGTTCGTCGGGGATAACGACTACTCGCCCGACGGTACCCCGAATCGAGAGAAGTAAGTCCCCTGACCTGAGGCGTGACCTTTTGAATTCTTCATCGATTCTTTTCGAGGTTCTTCTGATAGAAGCAACGTTTAGCTTATCGCTAGGGAAATCGGCGACGCGAATGTAAGGGACACCTCCTACCTGCTCTGGGCCAGGCTTAAGAATACCGTAGGTGATTGGGCGATCCGGCAACACAAGGTCCCGGAGAGTCAACAATGCCCAGCCTCGAGGGAACATATCAGGGGTCAAATCATGCACATCCTCTGTTGGAGGAGCAGCATTGCCTCTCTTGTGGCCTCCCGCAGCCACATGCGCTCCTTGGATTTCCTCTGCCAGTTTCGTCGCATCTGCTTTTCTGGGATTGTCTTCATGCCACTCTTCCGTCAGCGCACCGGATATCGCAGCCTCGAGAACGGCCTGGCGGAACTTCTTTAGGATCATCGGGACGCGGTCGAGGTGTTCACGGCAAGCATCAACCCGCGCGAGAACTGCGTCGAGCTTATCGGCGATGCGTTTCTGCTCATTAGTAGGTGCTAGAACGAAGGGAGCATTTCTGCCGGCCTCTGTGCCGAGGCGTGGCATGTGCAGCCCATGGCTCACCCTAGTGACGTACTCCAAAAATGTCGGATGCTTTAGCCAGTAGAAGAGGTACCCACCCTTTATTACGTCCGATGGCTTCAGCGGGATAATCTCAGTCGTGCAGTAACCGTCCTCATCGGCCCGTATCACTTTGTTCAGGTAGGGACGCAGCTTACCGTAGAGCACATCTCCAGCGGAAAACTGGTTCTTTGTGCTCTTTGATTGACGCTGCGCGAACTTCACACGCTGCAGTACCTTTGATGTATCCTTTTCAATATCTTCCAGCTCAAGTACCCAGGCGTTGGCTGGAATCTCTTCAGGTTCAGCTTTATACGTTACGCCGTAGTCGATCACCTCACCAAGGTTGCACTTTACCCAGGAAGATGGAAGCATGCTTTCCATCGTCATGCCTCAATCTCCTCGACATCTTCCCCCAGCTCTAGCAGTATTCCTCGAAGCTCTTCCATCGCGCCTTCAAGCTCGCTCATTGCCTCTTGTGCCAGCGCAACTGGTTCACCCAGTTCAGCCGTTGTTCCCTCATTCTCGTCCTTGAGCCACGCAATATCGAGACTCTCTCCACGAGCTGCAATCCATTTGCGGGAGAAGCAGCGAAAACGTCCTTTCTCGCCCGTGTCTTTCCGCTTCTTGAGGCTCGAGGGACTTCCAAGCGAATCCTTCCCGAACGCAGCCTCAAACTCCTTGAAGTGCTCCCGCTTCAATTCCGTACGCTTGCCAAACTGCGGCATATTCGCACGAAGGTCGTAGACCCATACTTCTTTGGTATTACCTTTATCCTTCTCGCCACGTGTAAAGAAAAGCACATTGGTCTTCACGCCCTGTGCATAGAAAATACCTGTTGGCAGCCGAAGGATGGTGTGGAGGTTACATTTTTCCATCAGGTCTGCACGGATATCTTTCCCGATGTTGCCTTCAAACAATACGTTGTCCGGCACCACAATCGCGGCACGACTTCGACCATCCGTTTTCAGGCTTCGATAGACATGCTGCAAAAAGCATAATTGCTTATTGCTGGTTGGGTACGTGAAGTCGGTCCGGGAAGGGAGTCCACCCCCTTTCTTGGTTCCGAAGGGAGGGTTCGTCAGAATGAGGGTTGCCATAGGCAACGCCTCCCCTTCCGGGCTCAACGTGTCTCCGTAGTGGATGCCGCCCGCCTCGGGGTCTGACTCGATTCCATGGAGCATCAGATTCATAAGCGCGAGACGGTGCGCATCCTGCACATGCTCCATCCCATAGAAGGTATTGCGCCGGTACTTTCGTTGCTGACCCTCTGTCCAACGATCTGGATTCGTATGCTCCCGCAGATAATGGTTGGCTGCAATAAGAAAGCCGCCGGTACCCGCCGCTGGATCCTGGATGATGTCATCAAGCGTGGGCTTCATCACACCAACCATGCTGTCGATCAATGGCCGTGGGGTAAAGTATTGCCCCGCCCCGGACTTCTTCTCATTCGCATTCTTCTCTAAGAGCCCCTCATATAGATCGCCGAGTCCCTCCTGCTTGGCGCTGTACCAATCGATCTTGTCGATCTCGGCAACCAGGGTAGAAAGGGTCGCGGGTTTGCGGATAAAGGAGCTGGCATTGGCAAAGATCTCCTTCACAAGCTTTGACCCGTGACTGCCCAAATGAATCAGCGTCAGCTTATAAGCCTCAAGACGGTCTGGAGCAGCTTTCGCCTCAAGATCATCCCAGCGATGGCCATCTGGAATCTGTGACTCTGCGTTGGTTTCTTTGGCCATCTTCAGGAACAGCAAGTAGGTCAACTCGGTCACATATTGGTGATAGGTCACTCCGTCGTCCTTGAGGACGTTGCAGAGATTCCACAGCTTGGCCACGATGTCATGCGTTACGTTGCCCATAGCTCGCTGGTCTCTCCTTCACTAGGCCGCAGGATTCCAGATAGAATCTTTGAAGCTATCTAATACCTGTTGCAACTCCCCATCGAAGATCCTGTTGATTCGGGCAAACCCTCCACCTTCTCGCTTAAAGATCAGATCCGGATCATCCAGCGCGTTACGGTCCACCACGACATTGGCTTTGGTCTGAGCCGCAATTTTCTGCAGCCATTGCCGCTGAGGGACGGTCCAATATTTGGAGGTGAGAATTGTTTGCAGTGCGCGATCCACCCGTTGCTCATACGGAATTAAGGCATCCCCTAACGCGGCCTGCCTGATGTATCCGACAATCCTGGCTGCAATGTCTTGGTTCGTCATCTCCCGCCAGGCTGTTTCAAGATTGGCTTCGCTGAACCCAGCCTTATCAAATGCCAGAGCCAAATCTCGCAATTGCTTGCGGGTCAGTTCTCGTGGGCGCGTGAGTACGGTGACCAAGGCCGGAATGGCGTTTCCTTGGCTTCGGACGAACTCCTCAAACTCTTTCAGGTAATCAGCTGGCTTCGTTGCTTTCCCATACCCACGCTCGACGTTTTTTAACTTATCTGCATGTTCAGAGAGGAGTATGGGTTCTGCTCTTCCCTCGCCTTTTCTATCAAGAACCTCCCCCAATTCTGAATTCTGTGTAAACCAAGAGGCGATGTCGTCCAGCGACATCGCGTGCATTCTCTTGAGAAAGTCTTCCGGCGACATGCCGGCTCGACTCTCAAAGTCCTGCTTGTTCTTCTCCGACAAGTGCCGTTTCTTGCGTTGGAACTTGGCAATGAACTGGTCTTTTGCCAGGGCACGGACATCATCTCCCTGTGATGCCATCATCTCCCTGATCAGCTGGGAAAAGCTAATTTTGGGATCAGCCACGACTGGCCGCATGGCCGTTAACTCATGGAGCGCCTCATAGATCCTCACGGCATCAAAGATTCTGAATGTTTCTTTGCCAATCTCGTCACAGAGCCGCGTAGCTCTCCCGAGCATTTGATCGAAGAGGATGCGGCTATTGACCCTCCGAAGAAAGACGAGGTTACAGATTTCCGGAACATCCACCCCTGTCGTGAGAAGATCAACCGTTACTGCCACATTGGGGTTTCGTTCATTCTTATAGCGTCGGATCAACTCTAACGGTTTGTCTGCTGCTCCTGTGATCTTGATGACGGCATCATCCTCGACTGATCCGTAATAGCCTTTGAAGGCCTCTTTCAGCAACTTAACCACCAGATCAGCATGAGCATCATTCACACAAAAGATCAACGTCTTGTGAGGCGTGCTAGGGTCCAGTTCTCGAGCAAGGAATTGGCATACTACCGTATTGAATGGTTCTGTGATGACTTTCCGATTGAACTCCTCGACCTCAATCTTTATTTCGTCTGGTGCAGTGAATAGCTTCACCTCGTTCTGTTGAACGTTATAGACTTTCACCTCTTCGCCTGCTTGCCATTTGATCCCCTTGGAGGACAGCTCAGTTTGAACCTGAATAGGCGGTTCATGATCTATCAAATAGCCATCGATGACTGCCTCGCGATAGCTATAGGAGTAGATCGGCAACCCGAAAATTTGCGTGGTATGCAGCGCAGGGGTCGCGGTTAGCCCCACCTTAACCGCGTCAAAGTAGTCCAGCACTCGCCGATACTTTGAGATGTAGTCTTCGTAGCTTCGGAACGTCAATTCTGTTTCAGATAATTCGCGATCAAGTAGGTAGCCACGATGGCATTCGTCTACAATAATGCAATCGTACTGATCCACAGAAGGCGGCATGACCCCTTCGGAGCTATAGAGAAGCCGTTTCACCATACCTTGGACCGTGGCAATGTGAAGTGATGTGTCACTGTCTGGTTCTTGTTCCCCCAGTTCTTTGATTCCAAAAATGTCCGCAAAGGTTTGCAGGCTTTGCATACGCGTGTCTTTGAATGCGTTTGCTGCCTGCTCGCCAAGGGCTGATCGGTCAACGAGGAAGAGTACACGACGGAACCGTTGTGCCTTCAGCAACCGATAGATAAGGGCAATGCAGGTTTTTGTTTTGCCAGTTCCCGTTGCCATGGCCAGTAAGATTTCTCTCTGGCCACGTGCAATCGCCTGCTCAATTGACTGAATGGCCTCCTGTTGATACGGCCGCAACGTAAAGCCGTAGTTGAATGGCTCTTTTGCGAGCTGCTCGTGCGCGCGATTGTCATCGCGCTTCAGAAGCGCTGTGAGTCCTTCAGGCGTGTACCAGCCATCCAACACATGACCGATGTTATCAGGACGCCTAAGATCGCAAAACCAAATGCCACTTCGCGTGGCCAACTGACGAAGATATGGCCGACCGTTGGAGGAAAACGCAAATGGGATATGGAACTCACCCCATGGTCCCCCTGGGGATTGAACACCCTCGCTTACGGCGAAGGTGCGGCTGTATCGCTTGGCCTGCTGCAATGCTGCAGATACGTCGATATTCTTCCGCTTTGCTTCTACCGCCGCGATGGGTGTAAGCCCTACAAACATCACATAGTCCGCAGGGCCACTTTGGGTTGGCCATTCGGCAATGGCTATGTTTTTCCCTTTTTGAGGACGTGTACCTGCCGAATAGCGAAGCGTTGGCGAATCAACTTGCCATCCTGCTTCTTTGAGCTGCTGGTCAATCAGCTTCCGGGTTTCGACTTCGTCAAGCTGTACGGCTGCAGCAGCTTGATTCGATGCAGAAACAAAGGCAGCAAGTTTAGCCTTGGATTGCGTCTCCGCTTTTGCCTGTTGTGCAGCTAACTGCTGCTGGAGTGCGGCTTTTGCTGATTCTGCTTCCGCAGCGATTTGCTCCCAGAATGAACCCTCATCCGTGGCTTCTTTCAGTTTCGCCTGAATAGCGCCGAGCTGTTGCGTGACTTCATGGTGAGCCGCTTGGTATTCGACAAGTTCTTCCCTTAAACGGCCCAATTCATCTCGAAGATCGGCACTTTCCTCTTTCGGTGTCCTCGGAGGGATAAAGGGTCCCGATTTGAAAGCAGGATCCTTGAAGGTCCGATGGAACCAGATACCGAGTTGCCAGCTTATCTTGAGCATGGCAAGGGCGATTCGGTGATCCCCCGTCATCGCATGGCTGGCAGCATTGCCTGCGCGTCTCACCTCACTGAATAGCTGAGCAATCTCCCGTGGAAGGATGCCTTGATCTTGTAGCCGTCGGACAAGCTGGTGCTGAGCTTCCTCTGTTGAGACATACTCGCCAACATTCGTGGCGACGTGTTGGGCTAGGAGTTCCGTGAACTGGCGTAACTTAAGCAGAGACGTATTGGGATCTTCCGGAAAATATCGTTCTGCTAAGAGGCCCAAACGAAGCAATTGTTCGTCGTGTTCTTGAAGCTGAGCAAAGTTGCTGACGAGCGGGTGAGGAGGCTTCATCTTCGATAGTTATGAGCAAACAATACTGCAGGGTTATGAGTGCTGTGGCTGTGGAAGGATACTCCTCTTACCTTAATGAAATCATCAATCTTTGAGTGGTCTATCACAAACTGTCACGATATTTTAAGCATTGTATCTCATAGCGTTGCTACATCTTCACTACTTCCAAATGGCCCAGGGCCGAAATATTCTTGGCTTCAACTTCGAAACGTCGTGTTCGTTATTGCCGTTTCTTCCCAACTCGTCCTCGTTCGTATGATCCAACTCAGAAATACCTCCCATTCACGAGCTTCTCATCCTTGCGTCTAGAGCGGGGTTTATGATTCAAGACACTTCGTCTCACGAACCACCGGAGACGAAGGAGTCGAGAGTGACCGCCTAACTCATCAGCATCGCCGCTCAACACTAGAGTCCCTTCCCTGTCCTCTACTGACCTCCCGTGTCCCCTCGCGGGCACTTTCGTGAATGCCGTCAGCCTCGGTAGTCTGGACCATGTTGAGCCGCCGCGACACGAGGATACGCATGAACGCACCGTGGCTGACCATTCATGAACTGGCGAAGGCCCTCAAAGTGAGCGTGAAGACCGTGCGCCGGGCCTATCTCCGTGGGGAGATCCCCGTCGAGCGCATCTTCCGGTTTGTCCGCTTCGACCTCGATCAAGTGAAGGAAGCGATGAGGCGGAAGGGGCAGGGACTCCTTCCCACCATCGATACGCAGGAGGGAGCGACCCGCCGCGCGACCGGCGGCGCCAGCCGACGGCGCGACGGGCAGCCGAGCCCCCGACTGGTCAAACGGGGGCGCAAATTCCAACCGAGGACTCGGAGGGACGCATGAGCGGCTGGTTATTCTCACTGGGATGGCTTCGGTTCACCGTCCCCAATTCCACCGTTGAGACGGTGAAGGCACTCCTCGGTGAGGGAGACTGGATCCGGGACGAGAAGGGCTATGAAGGCTACCGCGAGGTCTGGTTCTGCCGGGGGAATGACAGCGGCTATGGCCGGATTGCGACGGGGGCCAAACGCAACCCTCGCGAAGTCCACGTCGATCTCTCCCAAGAACTGATTCGTCATTGGACCTTTGAAAAGTTTCACGCAATAGCCCACTGGGTTCTGGCGCAGGACGGGCATTTCGGGCGCATTGATGTGGCCCTCGATGATCGTCTGGGCGTGATTGATGTCGATGGGGTTTATGAGGCCGTGGTCAAAGGCCACTGCGTCTCGCATTTCCGGCAGTGCCAGATTATCGGCGGGTTGGATGTGCCCTCCGGGTCAGACCGTGGGAAGACGCTCGCCCTCGGGTCTCGCCAATCGGATACCTATCTCCGAGTCTACGATAAAGCGACGGAACAACGGGCCAAACACAAACCGGTCGACGGGCCGTGGATGCGCTGGGAAATGGAATGGAAAAGTCGGCGTGCCCAAGCGGTCGGACTCGCCCTCGCCTCGCTCGATGGGGACTCGTTCCGGAAGTACATCGTGGGGGTGTTCCGGACTGCGGTGGATTTCCGGGACTGCACGCGCGAGGACGACCCCAAGGACCGCTATCACGCGCCCATCCTAGGCTGGTGGCAGACCCTCACCGAGGGGATGCAGCGGGCCACGCTGCATGTCGTCACGACGGTACGCAAGATCGAGCACGTCAAACGCTGGGCGGAGAAAAGTCTGGCGCCGATGCTCGGCCTCCTGTGTGCCCATCCGGAGGCCGGGGAACGCTGGCTTGTCAGAACCATCATCGATGGGGTGGATCGCTGGCGCAGTAAACATCTGGCCCTCTTGCAGACGGGTCAGGATCTCGCGAAGACGAAACACAAACTCCGCTGGTGGAATCCGAGAGACGGGTTCTCTGCGGCCTATGGCACCGGGACCACCTAACTAGCCGATGGCCGGGTTAGGAATGAAATGGGTGTTTACAGGGAGGGAGTCATGAAGCGTTGTTCGGCGCTGACCGTCAGATTGCTGAATGAGGAACGAGCCTTACTCATGAGCCTCGCGGCAAAGCGGGATGTCACCTATTCCGACATTCTGCGGCTGGGCCTCTATCAGCTTGCCAGGACCGAGGGGCTCAACGCGCAGGTGATGCAGGTCCTGCAGGCGCGTGTGGACCATCTCCTTCATGTGGAAGCGGCCTGGTGCGGCATCCGTCTGGAACAGGCTGCCGAATCATCTCCTACAGGAGCCATTCACACGGGAGGGGTCTGATGGCGACACACACACCTGGCCCGCTGACAGCGCGGGCAGGATCTCTCAACAGTGAAATACGAACTGCGGTGGAGACCCAGCGACGGGTGCGCTGCCGCCAATGCCACATCGGGGTCTTGAAGCTCTACATGTGCGGGCCGCGATTGCGTGGCCGGTGTCAGAGCTGCGGCACGGTGTGGGTCTATCTCTGGTCCTGCACGAAGCAGGGCTGGTTTCGGTGGTCCAACTAACATCATCAAGGAGGGAATCACATGTCAAAGTTCATAGGGACCTGTGTCGTGATGGGCGTCAAGTCGAGACCGAGCCAGGATGGGAAACGGACCTTCCGCAACGCCGTGCTTTATTTCGAGGAGGATACGACCACATTGGAGGCTAGTATCTCGGAAGACCATGAGTCGCTCTATAAGCTCATGGAGGCCAACAAGATGAAAGCGGCGCAGGTCACGGTCAATCTCCGGGAATTCAAAGGCCAACGCTTCTTAGATGTGACGGGCTATCAACCGATCACTCAAAGCGCATCGCACAGTCCGCAAGGTAAGTAACGACGGACGCGAACGCTGATGATCTTCACCGATCTGACGTTGGAGCAACAACTCACATGGCTTATGTTCTTCCTCGCCTGTTTCTTGACCGGTGTGCTCTCCGGGCGACTCTAGCCCTCAGCAGCTATGCCATCGTCCTGTACTGCGTGGCGGTGGCTCTGTGCCTCTGGCCGCACCTCGCCTTCGCGGCCACGGGCTACAGCCGGATCATGACCGCCACGCAATTCCACACGATGATGTTGGCCCGCCAGGCGGCACAGGCCGGAGCCGCTGCGCAAGCCATTGCGCTCGCAAACCCTGGCACCTCGATCGCCGTGCGGACCATCACGGCGGCCACGGGATGGCCCGGTCTGGCCATTGCGGCCGGCCTGGTCCTGGCCCAGATGCATTTGAATGCGCAGCAAGTGCAGGACATCAAGGCGGCCTCGGCGACACCCGGAGCCCCGGACATCGAAGGCTATCCTGAGCCTGGAGGCGCTGAGATCCGTCAATGCCCGGGTGCTCCTGAGTGCATGACCAATTGGGTGGAATACCTCACCGTTCCGACACCGACGCCTGGCGGGATTGGGTGCAAGCTCGCCATGGTCGGCGATCCCCCAGCTGGTTGGAACGGCTGGTACAGCGCGCAAGCACCGCAAACCTGTCTGGCGTTCCGCTATCCCTGGAACCCAAATCCCTCCCAGCAAAATGAGCCGCAACCCGCTACCGCACAAGACATTCAAGACTACTGGAACGAGAACCCGACCGGACCGAACAGTCCGACAGCCAATACGACACCGGTCGGGTCAGGGCAATCGGCCACGGACGCCACGACGGTTATTAACGATCCCGTGACGCCGAGCGATGCGCCCACCACCGTGGTGCCCTCCAATCAGGTGCCCGACGACAGTGTCATGATCGATCCGAATGCCACGCCCCCTGCCGGCACCCAAACCACCTCGACCACGACGCAGCAAACCACGACGACGAGCACGACCACCACCAATCCCGATGGCTCGACCACGACGCAAGACGACAGCAGCACCACCGTACAGTGTTCAACGGGGGATCATGAGCTACGGTCTTTCGGAGCCATTTTCCAGGAGCATCTCACGATCTGGAGAGGTTCCGGCATTGCGGGGCAATTAGCGCTCCTGCAATCCCTCACGTGGCCCGCAGACCTGCCCACGATTACCTGGACCTCTACGCAGTTCGGCACGTTCGCGGTCAACTTCAACGACTGGTCCGCGATGTTTCTGGCGCTTCGCGCCATTGTCATCGCCGGGGCCGGCTTCGCCGCCTATCGCATCATCTTTGTGGGAAATGGATAACCCATGACCGCGTTGCTGAACCTGATCTATTGCTTTCTGCTCGACATGATTTTGTCGTTTACAGATGTCTGGAAAAGCGGCTGGGATTCAGTTCTCGGAGTTGCTGACAGCCTGCTGGCGTCACTCGGCACCGGTTCCCTGAGTGCGCCCATCATCCCTGTGCAATACACATGGATTCTAGGTGCGACCGGGATGAGTCAGGCCATGGGTATCATCGCCTCAGCCATGTTGGTACGGTTTACCTTGCAAGCGATCCCATTTGTCCGGTGGGGCTCATGATCACGTTGTTGGAAGGAACGCCCGGCAGTGGAAAATCCTATTACGCGGTGGCGGACTACCTGCTGCCGTGGCTTCGGGCTGGACGCCGGCTCTATGTCGCGGTAGACGGCCTCTATCTGGATCGGCTCGCGCTATTCGAAGGGCGTCCTTTATCGGATCTGAAGAATCAGATCACGCTCTGGCACGATCGGGCTCAGATCCCCTCGCTCTTGCCGACCGTCGAGCCAGGCTCGGCGATCTGCCTGGACGAGGCGCAGACCATCTTTCGGGCGAAAGAGAAGATTCCCGGTGACATCCTCCGCTGGCTCGAAACCCATCGCCATTACGGCGTGGATCTGCTTCTCATGGCACAGGACTACCGGCAATTGACCTCCAGCGTCACACGGTTGGTCGAGAGCACGATCAAGTTTCGGCGCATGGAACGATTCGGGATGACCCGCCGGTTTCAGGGCTTCGTCCGCGGGAATCCAGAAGAGACGGAAGTGATTCGAACGCTGATTGGGAAGTATGACCCGAAAATCTATGCCTATTATTCCAGTTATGCGACGGGCGGCATCCGAGAGGAACGACGGATGAAAACGGTGTTGTCGAGTCCGTTGCTGATGATCGGAGTACTCGGACTGGTCGGGGCCTTGGGTTTCATCGGATGGGGCACCTGGTTCTCCGGCACGGCGAAGCCGGAAGCTTCGAAGACACCATCTCCAACAATTGAAACCAGTCCTGTTCTCCTGAAACGAGCAGAGAGCCCAGTCGTAACCGATCCGCATGCCCCACCACCAGCCACCGGTACCACATCCATGAATCAAGACCGCTTACGCATTGAAGGTGGAATGGTGATGGACGGCAAGGCCTACTGGGTTGATGCCCAAGGCCGCATCCTCACAGCCGGACAGATTGCCGCTCTGGTGGGCGCGCCGGTCACAGAGCAGATCATCAAGGGCGTCCCGACCTTGGTATCTGACCGGATTCTGTGGGGCGGCGAAGAGAATCCGCGCGCGATCGTGCAGGTGCTGGAGCGTCAACCACTCGACGAAGCCGCGGCCAAAGCCTCTCCGCTGTTCCAGCACCACGAAGAGAAATCGGATGTGAAATGTATCGGCGTCGATAACCAGGAACGGGTGTGCGATGGATCAAGCGGCGATTGATGCCGCCGTCTTTTGGGCGGCGGCCTGTTATCTCGGGGGCTTCACGGTCGGCATAATCATTCGTCTCTTGCTGACGCAGTAATCAGAGCCCAGAAAGGAGGTGAGGCACATGAAGACGTCACTATCTCGTTTCTCAGTAGCGGTTCTCGGGACGGTGCTCAGCGCGCAGACGGCGCTGGCGCAAGTGTTCCCGGTGGACACAGCGAGCACCACGACCATCTCCAACGTCAAGGCTGATATTGTGGCCTGGGGGGTGGTGTTCATCGGCGTGGCGCTCACGATCTACGCCTACAAGCGAGTCAAATCCTTGGTTCGCTAAGGCGGAGGGGTAGCTCCTGCAACGCGTGGCAGGAGCTGCTCGGTGAGAGAGGAACAAGAGGAGAAAGAACAGGAGGACCCGTCAATGGCCTGGGCATCGGTCGCATCGGATCTCCAGCAACTCGGCAATGCCTTGGCCGCGGACATCATTGGCTGGGGGGCGGCAGTCATCGGGATCGCGCTCACCGCATCAGCGGTTCTGTGGGTTTTGCGGTTACTTCGAGGCTAGAACTCACGGCCAGCCCTCATCGGCAAAGCTGAACTGTCGCGCCTCGCCAAGGATGAGATGATCCAATAGCGTGATCCCCAACAGCTCCCCGGCCTCGCGCAGTCGCTTCGTCAAGAGCCGATCTTCTTGACTGGGCGTGGTATCTCCCGAGGGATGGTTATGGGCACAGAGCCATGCAGCTGCATTCATCACAATCAACGGCTTGAAGACCTCACGCGGATGGACGATCGAGAGCGACAAGGACCCGACCGAGACCACATTGATTCCGATGACATGGTGCTTGGCATCCAGCCCACAAACCACGAAGTGTTCACGATCGAGGCCTTCGAAACAGGGTTGGAACAACGTCGCTGCCGTGGTCGAATCCCTGATGGGTTGGGCCGATCCCGTCCCCTCCGTCTCACAGACCAAGGTGACGCGATACCGAGGGGCTCGATAGAGCAACGCTGGCCGACTGGCCTTCATCAGACGTTTCGACCTGACGGGAATGTGTTCTGCGTCTTGACTCATCCGAATCCTCCTTGAAGGAATTGTTGTCCCACCCCGCACAAACCAGGGGGTGGGACAGACAAGGAGGATGAGGGCACAGCGCTCTCGCAGTGGGCAGGCCTGGACAGCGAAGAGAGGACCGAGGCTGCTCGGGCCTGATCCGCTGCTCTTCAGCGATGGCCCGCCACTACTGGGGGTTCAGTCTTCGGTCCTCGCCGGCGGTGACGCGGGCGCATGAGAGGGGGAATGGGGTGTCGCAAGACTCCCCCGATTGGTGCATATGCTTCTGACAATAAAAGAGCTGGCAGAGCAACTTCGAATCAAGTCCTCGACACTCTACGCCTGGGCAGCTCACGGCAAGATACCGTGTGTACGGATTCATGGACTCATTCGATTCCGGCCGGAAGAGATCGAAGCGTGGATGGCACGATTCCAACCAATCAAGATCAAAAACCTGCCGTCACGAAGCGCGGCCACTGACATCGACCGGCTCATTGCCGCAGCCAAGCGCGCTGTCTATAATCCCCGCCACGGGGAAACCAGACCGAAATCAAGTCTCATCGGAAAGGAGGAGTGCGATGGGGCTCGTGAAGCGTAATCACGTCTGGTGGATGAGTTTCATGTTTCAAGGTTGCCAGGTTCGTCGGAGCACAGGGACGACGGACAAACGACTGGCCGAATCGATCCTGTGCAAAGTGAAGGTCCAAATTGCTGAGGGACGATTTTTCGAGCGGCGTGAGGAAGAGGATCGGACGTTCAAAGAGATGATGGACCGATATATGGAGGAACGGGCTGTGCTCAAGGCTCCGAAGAGTCACGGGCGCGACCGGACCGCGTTAAATCATCTCCTGCCGGTCTTCGGGGACAGGGTCCTCGCGGAGATTGCGCCTAAATTGCTGGCCGCATATAAGATACAGCGACGAAACGAGCAGGCAGCTCCCGCCACGATTAACAAAGAGCTGCAGCTCGTGCGTCATGCGTTCAACGTGGCGATGCGTGAATGGGAATGGTGCCGAGAAAATCCGATGCATCGAGTCTCCTTGGAGCAGGTGCGGAACGAAGTGGATCGTTGGCTGACCGCCAATGAAGAGGAACGTCTCCTTGCCGCTTCTTCTCCCTGGCTACAAGAGATGATCCGATTTGGACTCAATACTGGCATGCGGCAAGGGGAGATCCTCAACCTGCAATGGCAGGATGTAGATTTCACACGCGGGACTCTCATGGTGATGAAAAGCAAGAACGGCACACGCCGTACCATTCCACTGAACAGCACGGTGTATGAGCTGCTCGCCGCCAAACAGGCCGCAACAGGAGCTTCACGCGGACCGGTCTTCAAGACGCCGTTGGGTAATACTCTTCAAGTGCGGTTCTTGGTGCGTGAATTCTGTGAGGCGCGGGATCGGGCCGGTATCCCCGATTTCCGCTTTCACGACATGCGGCACACGTTCGCCACGCGACTCGTCCAACGAGGGATCGATCTGTACAAGGTCCAACGGCTGCTCGGTCACAAAACCGGCACGATGACGCAACGCTATGCGCATCATTCGCCGGAGAGTTTGAGGGACGGTGTGAACGTGCTCGATGAGGTTCGGCAGGACCCAGTTAGCACAAATTTAGCACAGTACTAAGGATGAGTACGTAGGATGGGGCAAGGTCACCACTATAACTGCTCGATTTTAGTGGTGAGCCGGCTGGGACTCGAACCCAGGGCCCTCGCCTTAAAAGGGCGATGCTCTACCGACTGAGCTACCGGCTCACTACAGGATGTTGAAAACGGCCGAGAACGCAAGCCGCATCATAGCATTGACCAATCACCCATGACCATTGACTAATTGTCAGGGGCGTTTGGGACGGCGGCGGGAGCAGTCCAAGGGGTTACGCAGGATGATCGTCTCGGCGCGCTTGGACCCGGTCGAGATCATATCGATTCGGCACTGCGCCAACTCTTCGATGCGCGCCACGTAGCGTTTTGCTTCCACGGGGAGTCGCGTATAGCGGGTCGTTCCTGTCGTCGCGCTGGTCCACCCCTTCATCCGTTGATAGACCGGCACGCAGTTGGTCAAGACATCGAGATCGGCCGGCATGGTCTTATACACGGTGCCCCCATGTCTGTAGCCGATGCAGAGCTTCAACTCTTTGCAGCCGTCGAGCACATCGAGTTTGGTGACGGCCAGCGAGGTGAGTCCGTTCACCTGTGTCGCATGACGCACCACGACCGCGTCATACCAGCCGCAGCGTCTCGCCCGTCCCGTCGTCGATCCGAACTCTCGCCCTCGCTCTTGGAGCCCCCGTCCAACCTCGTCGGTCAGTTCGGTCGGAAACGGCCCACTCCCGACTCGGGTGGAATAGGCCTTGGCAATGCCCATGACCGCGTCGATCATCGTCGGACCGACACCGGTCCCGGTGCACGCTCCGCCGGCCGCAGCACTCGACGAAGTAACGTAGGGATAGGTGCCGAAGTCCACATCCAGATTCGTGCCCTGAGCGCCTTCAAACAAGACCGTCTTATTATTCTCGATCGCGCGGTTCAGCAACGTGGTCGTGTCGACAATGTGGCTCTTGAGCCGGTCGGCATAACCCATATAGTGATGGAAGACTTTGTCGACTTGAAACGTTTCGACCTTATGGAGTTTCTCTAAGAACCAGTTCATTTCGACAAGATTCTCCGCAAGTTTTTTCTTGAACAAGGGGGGATTCAGCAAATCGCCCATCAGAATCCCGATCCGTGCCATCTTGTCGGCATAGGACGGCCCAATCCCCCGGCCGGTCGTCCCGATCTTCCGTGATCCTTTGGACTGTTCCGATGCCCGGTCGATCGCCTTATGATAGGGAAGGATCAAGTGTGCCCGCTGGCTGATGACGAAGTTCTTACGGATCGCGATGCCCTTGGTCTGGAGCTGATCCATCTCTTCGATGAGAGACCCGGGATCCACGACGACACCGTTTCCAATGACACAGGTCGTCCCCCGGTACAAAATTCCCGACGGGATGAGATGAAAAATGTAGGTCCCACGTTCATTGATGACGGTGTGCCCGGCATTCGACCCGCCTTGATAGCGCACGACAAAATCGGCACCGCGAGCCAAGATATCGACGATCTTGCCCTTGCCTTCATCGCCCCATTGCGCGCCGATGATGACGAGATTCCCCATAGTGGAAGTTCCCAGTTCCCAGCCTGTTTCCGCACGAAAAAATGGCTCTGACCGGATTCGGAGATCAGAGCCAAGGCGGCTCATGGTAGGTGTCGCCCTGTCGTTTGTCAAGCCACTCTCGCATGACCCCTCTATTGGATCAACTGAGGGGGAAAACCGCCGGGGCTTTCTTGACTGGCCTGTATCTGCGTGTTAGCATGGCCGGAATCGTTCTCAACGCCTCGATTTTTCGATTCATTTTCGATTCTCGGGACTAATCGGGTGGGGCTGTAGCGCAGTTGGGAGCGCGCGTGAATGGCATTCACGAGGTCGCCGGTTCAATCCCGGCCAGCTCCACCAAACCGCACTTCGTGTGTACCGTCGGCTATTTTTTGGTTTTTGGTCATTGAGCCGACGGATAGAACCCACAAGTGCTTTGCAGTTTGCCGATGTATCGGTTGAGCCGATCGCTAAGTTTCGTCTTATCGTAATTGACGCGATCGGAAAGAGTCTTCAACCCACGTTGGTATTTTTAAGATTCACCGCTTGCGCGGCCGGATAGACACCTTAGGTGTTGTACTATTTGGGTTCTTGAATAGTTGCCATGTTTAATTTCCTTACTTTGCCTCGCCTGCCGACCTGCTAGCTGTCACGTCATTTGAGTTCGTCTCGGTTGATCCAGTCAGTCCATTTCACACGGAAGGTTTGCGCCGATGCTCCAAGTCGAATCCATCAGCAAGCAATACTCTACGAAGGTGCTGCTCACCGAGGCGTCAGCGCATCTTCGCCCAAATTCACGCGTCGGCCTGGTCGGTCCTAACGGCGCGGGCAAGACCACGCTCTTCCGCATGATCCTGGGGGAAGAATCACCGGATGAAGGCTCGATCCGTAAACGGCCACGCCTTCGGGTCGGCTACCTCCCGCAGGAACTCGAAACTATTACGGGGAAGACCGTCCTGGATGCCGCGCATCGCGATGAATACCCTGAGCACGAAGCCAAGCGCATCCTGATGGGGCTCGGGTTTACGGAGGTCGACTTCGATCGTCTCGTCGAGAAACTGTCCGGAGGCTACCGGATGCGCGTCGCGCTGGCGCACCTGCTCTTGTCGAACCCGGACGTGCTGATGCTCGACGAGCCGACCAACCATTTGGATAAGCCGACCCAGCGCTGGTTCGAACAGTTTCTGCTCGATTCGGGCATGACCCTCTTGATCATCAGCCACGACACCGCCTTTCTGGACCGCGTGGTCACGCACATCTGGGAACTTCGGCATCATAAGATCGAAGAGTACCGCGGCAACTATTCGCTCTTCCGCAAATTGAAAGCCGAAAGGGATGCCCAATTACATGCCTCGGCAGCACGGCAAACCAAAGAGATCGCGCGGGTGCAGAAGTTCGTCGACCGCTTCCGGTACCAGGCCAACAAGGCCAGTCAGGTTCAATCGCGCCTCAAACAGCTCGAAAAGGTCAAGCGGATTGAAATCCAGCGAGATCCGAAGCGGGTCAAGTTCCGATTTCCCCTCCCGTCGACCAGCGGCCGTCAGGTGTTGGACCTAGCCGGAGCCAGTAAGCGCTACGGTGAAAAGGTGGTCTACAAGACGCTCGATTTTTCGGTGGAGCGCGGCCAACGGATCGCGCTGGTGGGAGAAAACGGCGCGGGAAAGAGTACCCTCTTGAAGATGCTCGCCGGCGTGCTTCCTCCCGATACGGGTACGCGGACCGTAGGACATGGCGTGACCCTGCACTACTTCGCCCAGCATCAGGCGGAAACCCTGAACCCCGAGCACTCGATTCTCGAATCGCTCGAAGAAGTCACCAAACATGCGGAGATGAATTTCCTGCGGGGCATCGCCGGCGCATTCTTGTTTTCAGGCCAGGACCAGAAAAAGCCGATCAAGGCCCTGAGCGGCGGCGAACGCAATCGAGTGGCTCTAGCCCGCATGCTGGTCGAGCCGGCCAATACTCTGCTGCTCGACGAGCCCACGAATCATCTCGATCCCGCATCGGTTGATGTGCTGACAGACTCGCTGGCCGAATTCCCCGGCACCATCGTGTTCATTTCCCATGACCCGACGTTTCTGGCACGCATCGCGACCCGGGTCGTCGAAATCGAAGAGGGACAGGCCCGCAACTTCATCGGTGACTACGAGTATTATCTGTGGAAGAAAGCTCAAGAGTTCGAATCGATCAAGGAAACGAGCGAGGAACTCCAGCCGACGCCGCAACACGGCGCTTCCGGCCCCACCCGTGCGATGGCTCAACAGATTCAGCCCAAAGGGCGAGGAGGCGAACGACGCGATCTGACCAAGACACAGGCACGCTTGGAAAAGCAGGTGTCTCGGGCGGAGACAGAGATTACCGAGGCCGAGGCAAAGCTCAAAACGCGCGAAGCGGAGCTGGCTGATCCGAAGCTCTACGCTGAGTTTGACCGTTGGAATCTCCTGCATCAGGAGCAGGATGACTGGAAGCGCGATCTCGAACGGCTGACCGCGCGCTGGGAATCGTTGTCGGCAGAACTAGAAGAAGTAAAACAAAAACTGGGAGCCTTGTGTTGATTCTTGTAGAGCGTTCTGACATCTGAACCGCAAGGCCGCAGTAAGCAAGGAGACGAGGCCTACTGTTTTGGGGACGTCGAGGAATGTGAACGAAACGAGAACGAAGCTGATGGGAGGTTCAACGCCCTATTAGACGGAGGCTTTGAGCGTTTCTTCGAGATAGTAATAGAGCCAGCGGTTTTTCTCTTTGGTCACCAATTCATCCCAGACCACCCCGATCAGGTAGCCTTTCTTTTCCCACGGCCTCACCCAGGCGACGGTTCCATCGAGCTTTTCCTGTTGTTCGACTCGATCGGAATCCAGGAACGCGAGTGACACGGTGACTTTCTCGTTCGGAGGGAATCGATCTTTCGTGTGAAGCCCGGCCCCGATCTTGTTCACATTGTCCAACACCGCCGTACAGGCCCGCCCCCCGCTCTTCGGCGACACCAACGCGGATCCGACCAATGTCGCACGGACAAATTTTCTCCGCTCGCTCAGCGCCACCATACCGGCCGATGGTTTTCCTTCTGTTCGCTTCACAAATGTAAGTATAACCGATTAGACGGGAATGTAAACTGGCTAATTGGCCCTATTTTTGCGACTTAGGGCGGTAATACCGTCGATCCTTCAGTGCCAGCGGCAAATGGGTTTGCTCCGTTCGTGCCGGTGGGTCGTCATGGACATAACGGTAGTCGGTTCCATAACCCAGTTCCTTCATCAGCGCGGTCACGGCATTCCGGAGATGGAGCGGAACCGCCAGGTTACCGTGGGCTTTCGCATCCTTCAGGGCTTCCAGCAGACCCACGTAGGACGCGTTGTCCTTGGGGCGCGATGCGAGGTAGGTGGTGCCATGAGCCAGATTGATCTGCGCCTCAGGGAGCCCGACGAATTGGACGGCGTGCGCCATCGATGTGGCGACGACCAAGGCCGACGGATCTGCATTGCCGATATCCTCGGAAGCAAAGATCACCATCCGCCGGGCGATGAATTTTGGATCTTCGCCGGCGTCCAGCATCCGAGCCAACCAGTAGAGCGCCCCGTCGGGATCTGAATCGCGAAGGCTTTTAATGTAGGCCGAGATCAGGTTGTAGTGCTCTTCTCCTGACTTGTCGTAGCGCAACGCTTTTGTCCGCAATCCTGCATCGACGGCCTGTACATCGATCTCTCTTATCCCATCCGGTCCCGCCTCGCACTGCTCGACAATGAATTCCAACGCGGTCAGAAGGACTCGGGCATCTCCGTTGCCGAACGCTATCAATCGCTGTCCAGCCTCGCGTGAGCAGCGAACATGCTTTCCCCCCACTCCAACGGTCCGGTCCTCCAACGCGCGATTCATGATCTGCTCCAATGCCGCGCCGTCCAGAGGCTTGAGCACCACGACCAGGGAGCGAGACAACAGAGGACTGATGACCTCAAAGGAAGGATTCTCTGTGGTGGCGCCGACCAAAACCACCGTCCCACGCTCCACATGCGGGAGAAACGCATCCTGTTGCGCCTTATTGAAACGATGGATTTCATCGACGAACAGGACGGTTTTTTGTTGCTGTATGGCCAGCCGATGTTCAGCGGTCTTGATGATCTCGCGCAGCTCAGGAATGCCCCCGGTCACCGCTGAAAATGCGACGAAGTGAGACTTGGTGTGTCGGGCGATCAGGTGTGCGAGAGTGGTTTTCCCCGATCCCGGCGGTCCCCAGAAAATCACGGAAGACAATCGGTCGGACTCAATCGCTTTTCGTAAGGCACGATCCCGCCCGACAATGTCGTCCTGCCCGACAAAGTCGTTAAAGTTTTGGGGACGCATCCGTTCCGCCAGCGGAGCCGCCAGTTGGCTCCGCGGCACGGACGCGGTGAACAGATCAGGCCCTGGATCATGTGACAGTGGCATCACAGACTCCTTGCAACCAATGGATTGTATACACCGGTGGCCCGTGGCGCAAACAGGCTCTTGACCCTCGATCGCCGTCGATGCTACGAACAGCCCCGGTCACGGAGCCGCTTGTGCAAGCCAAGATCAACGGTATTTCGATCGCGTATCAGGAGCAGGGGCGTGGAGTCCCGATCGTATTTCTCCATGCCTTTCCCCTCAGCCGGATGATGTGGGCTCCACAAGAAACCGCGCTCGCTCCGCAGTTTCGGATCATCACCATCGACCTGCGCGGGCATGGCGAATCCGATGCCCCACTGTGGCACTACACCCTCGACCAAGCCGCCGATGATGTGCGAGGTGTGCTTGACCACCTGTCCATCCAGCAGGCGGTCTTCGTCGGACTGTCCATGGGAGGCTACATTCTCTTCGCGTTCTATCGCAAATATGCCGACCGTGTGAAAGCAATGGTGTTGGCCGACACGAAGGCCCAGGCAGATACCGATGAAGGGAAGCACGCGCGGTTTGAGATGGCTCAGGTTGCGTATACGCAGGGGCCACGTGCTGTTGCCGACATCATGGTTCCAAAACTGCTGAGCCCGGCCACGATCCGGACGAGACCGGAGCTTGTTCAGCAGGTGCGCACAATGATCGAAGGCAATCAAGTCAGCGGCATTGCCGGGGATTTGATGGCCATGGCTGCGCGAGCCGATTCGCTACCGCTTCTAAACCACATCGCCTGTCCGGCTCATATTATCGTCGGTGAACTGGACCTTCCTACTCCGCCATCCGACGCTCAACTTATGGCAGACAAGATTTCCAATGCCCGCCTGACCGTCATTCCACAAGCCGCCCATCTCTCGAACCTGGAACAGCCAGGCGCATTCAATGAAGCGGTCCGCTCTTTTGTGTTGAATGCAACCAGATAAACGGGACAGGGGCAGGCGACCGCCGAGCAATCAGTCTGGATCGCCGACGCTGCCGTGGCGAATCAACTTGAGAAACTCTTCACGCGTCTGTGATTGACTGCGGAAGGCTCCCAACATGGAGCTGGTGACGGCGATCGTGTTTTGTTTTTCCACTCCGCGCATCATCATGCAGAGATGGCGCGCTTCGACGACGACACCGACACCATTCGCATTCAGCTTGGTATTTAAGGTTTCGGCGATCTGGACCGTCAGCCGTTCCTGCACTTGTAATCGCCTCGAAAAGGTATCGACAATTCTAGGGATCTTACTAAGGCCGACGACTTTCTTGTTGGGTAAATAGCCGACATGGACTCTGCCAAAAAACGGGAGCAGGTGATGCTCACACATACTGAAGAAATCGATGTCTTTGACGATGACCATCTCGTCGTATTCGATCGGGAACAGGGCTCCGTTCAGCAGCTGGTCGATATTGCGCTGATAGCCCTGTGTCATAAAGGCCAGCGCCTTGGCTACACGCTCCGGCGTTTTGAGCAGACCGTTACGACTCGGTTTTTCCCCCAAGGCGAGCAGCATTTCCGTGACCAGGGATTGAAGCACCGGCAGATCTGCGGGCTTTCCACTCCCACTGGTGTCTTCCAGCGATTCCCGTCCTGTCTCTTTCTTCCGTGGCTTACGCACTGCACTCCCCCGTCGATTTAGATGACGCCGGCATATTCAAAGTAGTTGTCCCTTGTCTCGATGACACCGACCTTCTGGAGACAGCCGTGAGGCAAGAGCGGATTCAGGATGTCCCAAATGAGTTTGACGATGTTCTCCCCGGTTGTGGTGAGTTCGGCAAACGCGGGGTCACGATTGAGGTCCAAATGATCGAAGCGGTTGACGACTCTCTCGTTGACTACCCGGTCGAGCCGGTCAAGGTCGCAGGCTTCATGCGCCGCTCCGCTCTTAATCGTGACCAGCACCACATAGTTATGCCCATGACCGTTCGGATTATTACATTTTCCGAAGGCGGCCCAATTCTCTTCGGCCGAAAGGAGGTCAGTGTGAAGTCTATGGGCGGCGCAAAACCGATAACGCCTTGTCACATCTACCTGTGACATTGGATCGTCTGTCTCTTGGGGTGGAGTAAACAGTTGGGACCGCTCATAAGATGAGCGGTCCCAACCTGGAGGTTCATTGCCGACTTCCTACAGCGATCCCGTGGCGATGTTTACGCGCTAAACGAGCTGCCGCAGCCGCACGTCGTTTTGGCCTGAGGATTCTTGATCGAGAAGCCCGAACCCTGCACGCTGTCCACGTAGTCGACTTCCGCGCCTTGCAGCAGGGGAGCGCTCTGAGAGTCCATGATGACCTTCACATCGCCCATCTCTATAACCGTATCGTCTTCGGCCATCTTGGACTCAAACGCCATCCCGTACTGGTAGCCATGGCACCCGCCACCACGAACGTACACCCGTAGCCCCACCACGTCCTTTTCCTCGGCCATCAACTCTCGGATCTTCTGCTCCGCAACCTGTGTAATCGTAACCATCGTTTTCCTCCTCTATGGATCGGTCCAGCCCGCATCAACAGGCTAGATTGTTAGTCTAACACCTCTTTATCGAATATCAACCCCACCGCCTCTGTCGTCGCTGTCGTTGGATTTTCCCATTTGGCTTCGGGTACGCGCACGACGACATCCCCCAAGACACGTGCCTGGCATGCCAGGCGGTGCCATGGTTCAGTCAACGCTTCCCGATCCAGCAGGTCTTGCTCGTCGAAATCGATCTCCGAAAGATGCTCGTGCCCCATCTGAACCTCCACACGGCAGGTGGTGCAGGACGCATTCCCTCCGCAGTCGTGGTTCAACCGAAAACCTACTTCTTTTGCCGCATCAAGGAGCGAAATGTTCGCGTCCACTTCGCCGCTTCGCCCGTCCGAATGAAGGAAAGTCACTCGCGGCATCACTCCTCCTAGGAATGAGCACCAATCGCGGCCGGTGCTTGCTGATAGGGACAGCGCTGCAGGCGAATATGCTCTTCATATTCGCGACGGAATAACTTCAGACTGCTTTGCACCAAGACCGATGCACCGGTCACGAGGGTACAGTATCCTGTCCCTTTGACGAAACCACAGAGCTGGAGAAGACTGTCCAGGTCTTTTTCAGTGCCCTGCCCCTCTTCAATTTTCTTCATCAGTGCAGCCAAGTTGATCGTCCCCATGCGGCAGGGGGGACACTGGCCGCAACTCTCGTCCTTGAAAAAATCGGAAAAGTGCAGCGTCTTAGCCACCATGCACGTCGCATCGTCGACAACGATCACGCCGGCCGATCCTAAACCCGTACCCGCTTTCTTCAACGAATCGAAGTCCATGGGAAGGTCGAGCTGGTCCGCCGTTACCATTGAGAACGCCGGGCCACCGGGAAAGACCGCCTTGATCTTGCGGCCATCGGGAACACCCCCGCCACATTGTTCGATCAGATCTCGAATCGTCACGCCCATCGGCATCTCGTACACACCCGGCCGATTGATCGCTCCGCTCAGCGAAAACATCATGGTGCCCGGACATTTTTCCGTTCCAACTTGGGTGAACCACCCGGCGCCTTTGTAGAGAATCCGGGGAATATTGCATAACGTCTCAACGTTATTGACGAGGGTCGGCTTGCCATAGAGGCCGAAATCCGTCGGATAGAACGGCGGTTTCTGCCGTGGCATCGCCGGACGGCCTTGCATCGACTCTAACATGGCAGTCTCTTCACCGGCCACGTAGCTTCCATGGCCCTCAAAGACTTCCAGCTCGATATCGACCCCGCTGCCAAACACGTTCTTTCCGAGGAGTCCCTGATCTTTCGCCTGAGCCAAGGCTTGCTTCAAATTTTTCCGCTCTTCATGGTACTCATGATTCACATAGATAAAGGACGCTTTCGCCTGCACTGTGTAGGAGGCGATCAGACAACCTTCGATCAATTGGTGCGGCAACGTCTTCAAGAGATGGCGATCCTTAAATGTACCCGGTTCGTGTTCGCCGGCATTACAGACGAAATAGCGCTCTTTGACTCGATGGTTGAGGACCTTGTCCCATTTGATTCCCGTGGGAAACCCTGCACCACCTCTTCCCCGCAAGCCGGACTTCTTCAGCTCATCAATCACTTGCGAAGCTTTCAACTCTTTGACACACCGCTTCCAGGCTTCATAGCCACCGACTTTGAGATACCCCTCGATCTCCCAGGGGGCACCCTCCATCTGTTGGACAAGGCGTGGTTCCGCAGCCGCAGGCATAGCTGACCTATCTATAGGTTCTCAAGGTTAAGGCCGTACTATACGGCTCTATCTCTTCATCCGTCAAGGCAAGTGGCCTCAAATGGGCCTGAATCTCAAGCAGTTAGGCCTAGGGGGCCTAGTCCGAGGCTGGGCATAGAGGGCAGAGGAGCAGTATGCAGGTTGCGACGGAAACCTTCGCCGGTGAGCCAGGCTCACCGGCGAACCGAGTTCTTAGCGAAAATGGCTGCCGGCTCCCATGAAAAACAGCATGGGAATCGAGAGCATGAAATTCACACGAGAGGCCAGCAATGCGGTCCGTCCCCATTGAGCCATCTCGGGCGGTGCCGGCGTCCCCTGCGCCGCTGCGTTGACTGCGGCAATAATCTTCTTCTGGTTCGGCCAGATAATCCCATGGACATTACCCATCATGATGATACCGAGCAGCCCACCGATCGCCAAAGCCACGGCTCCCGTTCCGCCTTTGTGATACATGTGGCCGTACAGCAACACACCGGCGATCACGGTCACGGTGGCTCCATGCCGGAACCAATTGAGCGCCGCCGGCATGAGTTTCGGAATCACGATATTCTTGGTCGGCCCATCCAGGCTTTTCAAGAAGGCGGCATTGATCAAGTTGAAGAAATAGAGAAGCCCGATCCACGTGATCCCGGCCAGGAAGTGAACCCAACGAAGGATCAAGGAGGCCCACTCGGCTTCACCCGCGCCAATGCCGGTTAAGCCCAGATATATCATTATCAATACGACGGTGAGGCCAAATCCAACCCACATCGTCTGCATCGGATCTTCAAGAAATTTCATAGCTCCCTCTCTCCTCCAACGGTTGACTGTCTAATCCGATGTCTGTACTGCAGCGTTTCTCCGAATGTCAAGCGGACGAACGGCCTCGTCGTCGCGACGCGTGCCCGTATTGCCGCTTTTGAATGAAAGGATGCGTGATAGTTATCCTAGCTCATCAGCCGGTCGACGGTGTGACAAAGGTCCCGTACCGCACTGGCCGAGGTTTCCAACGCCGTTCGTTCGTCACCCGTCAGTTCGTATTCGAGAACCTGTTCCGCTCCGCCCTGTCCGACCTTGACCGGAACCCCAACCACCACATCTTTCAGTCCATACTCACCATCGCACAGCACCGCGCAGGGCATTACCTGCTTCTGGTCCTTGTGGATGGCCTCAACCATAGCCACGGCCGAGGCGGACGGCGCATAGAACGCACTGCCTGTTTTCAACAAGCCGACGATTTCGGCCCCTCCATCGCGCGTTCGCTTGACGATGGCATCCAGCTTCTCTTTCGACATGAGTTCAGACACCGGTCTTCCTTTCACGGTCGTATACCGCGGCAGCGGCACCATCGTGTCGCCGTGCCCCCCCAATACCATCGCCTGGACGTCCGTCACGGACACATCCAGCTCGGCGGCGATGAAGGTCCGCATTCTCGCCGAGTCCAAGACGCCGGCCATTCCGATGATTTTCGATTTGGGAAGACCGCTGACACGGCGCGCCACATGGACCATGGCATCTAAGGGATTGGTCACGAGGATGAGGATGATGTCCGGCGAGCGGGACACTAATTCCGAGACGACGGATTTCACGATCTTCGCATTCGTCGCCAACAATTCGTCGCGACTCATGCCCGGCTTTCTCGGCATGCCGGACGTGATGACGGCGATGGAAGATCCAGCGGTGTCCGTGTAATCGTTGGTGCCGACTACACGCGTGTCATACCCGCAAACCGGCCCCGCTTGGGAAATATCGAGCGCCTTTCCCTGCGGGACCCCATGGACAATATCGACCAGCACCACGTCGTAGAGATTCTTCTCCGCCAACCGCTGCGCTGTCGTCCCTCCGACGTTTCCCGCGCCTACCACCGTGATTTTCGGTCGTGCCATCATCTCACCTCAATCCTATGTTCTTTTCTTCGTCCACCTAGCCGACGGTCTCGGGATGTCTTTCATTGCGCGCATGCACCGAGCACCGCCCATAGTGTCAGATCCGATGAACGAGCGTGCGCGGTGCGCGAGCACACAGGACATTCTGAAACCGTCAATGCCCACCCTCGTGTTCGGTCCAGCCCCCAACTTTGAAGTTGATCGTACAGACGAAATTCTCGTCGTCATAGAAATTGACCTTGATCTTCTTCTTGCCGAAGGTTCTTGCGAGAAATTCCTCCGGATTGTCGACGAGTTCTTGAAAGCCACCTGGAGGATACTCACCCAGGTCATGAAAGACCACGATCATACCCTCTTTGACTTCTTGCAGCACTTTTACCCGGCAACGCGGATAGATTTCCCAGAATTTTGCCTCGATCATCTCCTTCGTCGGTTCCGGCCGATCTTCACCGGGTTTCATCACCTGTCCAAACTTGGCTGATCGGCGGACATAGGGATATTGATGCCCCGTGAAGAGCTTATACAACCATGCGGGGACCATCGGCTTTCCAATCGAGTTGGTCATACGCGTGACTTTGGCTATGCCGTCAATTGCCTGTAAATGCGAGGCAGTTTCGTGGGAAGGGCCTCGACGCTGCTGATGACGCAGTATTGCGCCCCGGCATACATGCGGCGAAGGTAACTTTCCGCTTCCCGATCGATCGTCACGCAAAAGGTCTCGACTCCCCGTCGTCTCGCCTCACGCAGGGCCGCCTTCGTGTCTTCCAAGGAGTAGTCGTCCCCATATTGGTCGTCCAAGGGCCGTCCGTCACTCAATAACATCAGGATGCGGGTCTTCACGTCACGCATCAACAGCTTCGCCGTGGCATGACGGATTGCCGCTCCGTCTCGGTTCTGATGACGTGGGGCCAAGCCTCCCAGCCGATGAGCCGTCGAGGCTCCAAGACGATCGCCAAAATCTTTAATCGTGAGAAAATCGACCACCGCGCGGCCTCGACCGGAATAGGCATACAGTCCAAACTGATCACCTATGGCATCGAGTGCTTCACAGAGCAGCACAAGACTTTCCTTCTCAATGTCGATGACTCGCCGCCCGTTTCCGAGCTCTCGGCTGGTCGATCCACTGATGTCGACGAGGAAGGCCGCCGCCACGTCGCGTTCTCTTTTTTCTCGACGGATGTACACACGATCGTCGCCTTCCATTCCCGCCCGCTGCTCCCCTGTTCGCCGGACGACGGCATCGAAATCCACCTCGTCCCCGTCGTCTTGCCCCGCGACGCGGCGGAGCGCGGGAGGACGCAAGCCTTCAAAGTACCGGCGCAGAGACCTCACGATACTCCGCTGGGCAGCCAATGTCACCGTGACGAACTCGTCAGATCCAAAGTCAGCGGGTCGTTCGACCACTCGACACCAATTCAGCCGGTAGTCGTCAATCCGATAGTCCCATTCAGGGTAGAGGACAGCCCGCTGCTCATGAACTGTTGTCTCCCGTATCGACTGCGAGCCGGCCTCACGCGTCAGGCATTCTTCCACAACCGACGGCAATGAACGCCCCTCGCTCAATAATTCTCTGCCTGCGGACTTTTGTTCCCCGAGCAGCACATCTTGAGGTACCGAACCGTCTGATTGTGCTGGAGTCTCATGTTTCTGTTCGAGCTGGCCCTGATGCCATCCGATGAACTCCGGATTCATCGAGCCACGATAGGCCAAATCAACTACCGTACGGTATTGATCGCTCGGCGGTTCCTGTTGTGTGTCTCCCGCTTTCTCATCTTTCCGCTCATCGTGCCGCTCTATGTGGATCATCTCGCCGCGGGCTGCAAGCAACTCTTCCAGCCGAACATAGACCGCATCGACCACACGAACCGTTTCCTCCGCCGTGGCTGTAGCCTTCAACACGGCCCGACACACTCTCCAGAGGATGGAGACTTCTTCCGTGAGGGCCTTTGGCACAGCGGAATGTTCTGCTTCACCTGTGGATAGCCTGAGGAGACAATCGACGACCAATTCCTTCGGGGTCACACCCTGAGCCGGATCGCGCGGGGTGATGGATTCCGCCGCCAATCGCGCCAGGTCGCACTTGAGGCCCGGATACTCTGTTTGCAGCAAGAATTCGACGCGCGCATCTTCGAGCACCATCCAGAGATTTCGTACGAGATCCGAGTCCGGGTAGAGTCGAAACAGGCCAGCCAGCGTCTCGGGCCTCGCCTGATCGGGTCGACTGTACCGATGTCGAACTGCTTCGATCAGATCGGCAACGGCTTCGAGCCTGAGCCGATACGTACCAAACTCCACGTGCCCCGCCTCATGTGCCGCCATGACGAGATACAATCGCTCGTTCTCCGCAGCCGTGGGATACCGACGGAGCAACGCAGGGAAGGAAATGGTCCGCCCATCGGCACCGACCATCGCGCGGGACGGGGACGTCAGTGAATCTTGCAGTGCCATGACGGCCACGTCACTACCGCACAGCCCTTGGACGAACAGCTTCAGTCTTTGAGCGACCTGCCGAAACGGCACACCGCTCAGCGCTTGCTCGACCGAAGCCAATGCTTTCCGAGACTCTACGGCAAAATAGGCGCGCGCTCCGTCCGGACTATAAGCCAGCACTTCCATCCCGGCGCTAAACCAATTGTCGAATCTCGACAATGCCTCAGGACCATCTCCGATCAGTGTGACGAGTTCCGAGGCACGACGAAGGTACTCGAGCGTCGCCCCCGCGTGTTTCTCGGCAAGCAAGGAGCCGTACTGCAACAGCCTGAGCTTCCATTCCATCGAAGGCACCGCTCGCAAAACCCGAGGCGACTCTGTGAGCCAGGTCATACCGGATTCGGGTGACTGCTCGGTCAGCACGAGACACAGGGACACGACCTTTGCGCGGACGGTTGGGTCTTCGATATCTCCGAGAATCGCCGGGCTTGTCCTAAGAAATTCCATTGTCCCGACGTAGTCCGGCTTCCCGAGGCTGTTCGGCACAATCAATTTCATGCCCAGTGTCGCCCAGTTGCGAACGCTTTCGAACGGCAAGACAGAAGCCAGCCTGGAGATTTGGCTGATGAACTCCAGCCCGACCACCACATTGATGGCCGTCAGTTCAATACCGATCTCGAGCCATGGCCGCAGGTGATCTGGGTGAATGACGGCCAGAATCTCCGGTGCGTGTCGCACGTATTCGAGCGCCACGTTGGCATCTTGCTCGGCGATTTCCAGACCGATCGTCAGGACCTCCGTGCGCGCATCGGCTCTCTCGATCAAGCTGAGGACCAAGGGACTATCCTTGAAATATTTGAGCGCGGAGGCGCCTGATGTCTGCGCCAGTGCGACTCCAAGATCGAGCCAGAGCAGGATGTGCGAGAGTCCGGCGCGCCGATCGAGCTCAGGAAACGCAGCGATCGCCGCACAAGCCGTTTTCTCGGACAATTCTTCGAGTTCATCGAGCAGGGTCAGGACCTGCGCTTCCGCATCCGGTTTGCCCGCTGCCTGGGTCAAGCGCGTGACGAATGGGTCTGCACCCGTCGCACCCAGTTCGGGAACCAGCCGTTGTAGTAAGCGTTGTCGGCTCGAAACTTGTGTCATGATCCGTCACCTGATTCGGCAGAAGTGATGGATTGTAAAGAAGCGAATTTCCCTTGTAAACTAGCTGTTCTGCCCATCTTGGTTCAGAGGAGGAGATTCATGGCCGAACCCACGCAGGAGAGTCTCGATAAGATGCAGAAGTTCGTAAAGAATTTTGCCGAGAAAAGCGGAACCGCGATGCATCCGAATGCCGCCGTGACGGAAGCGGTCATTAAAGGATTAGCGTCTCATGTGGACGAACTCGGAAAACCGCTCTGCCCTTGCAACTTTTACAAAGACAAAGAAGCCGAAGCCAAGCTCCGCCGGTGGATCTGTGCTTGCGACGAAATGCAGATTTACAAGTACTGCCACTGTCTCTTATTCGTTCGCGAGGATGGGATGCCGATTACGGAATATTTGCCGGAAGGCCACGAAGGTCGAGAAGTGTATGGAGTGGTCACTGATCCGACCCCGGACAAAGGCCGGGCACTGAAACATAAGGCAGTCTCCTCTCCAACTGCCCCGGAGGAGTCCGCGACCGCGCCGGCTTCCACGACATGACGTGGTATCGTATCCAGCTCGCGCCCTGTCTCGCATGGTTCTTCCTCATCGCGAGCTCGTCTGTTCCATCGGCGCATGCGTTGGAACCCGGTCAATCGAACCCGCCCGCACTGAATGAGAAAGAGCTCTTCCCCTACAAACCCAAAGGTCGAGGCACGGCAACCGGACAAGTGTTCTTAAGTTCACCCTCTGGGAAAGCCCTCACTCAAGCAGGTGTCCCGGTGTACTTGATTCCAACCGTTCCGTATACTCGCCATTGGTTCGACCGGAACGTCCGAACAAGCGCCTGCGCTTCAAAAGGCGAAGCGTTATCGACGGAGCTCCCTGATCCTCCCGTTCCGTTTGCCGATTGTCTCCGCACGGTCCTGACGCAGCTTCTGACTGAAAAGCGACTTGCTCCCTATCTTCGTACGACGCGGGCCAACCCAACCGGCCACTTCTGGTTCACGAAAGTTCCCGCGGGACGGTATTATATTGTCAGTCTCCTGGAGGGAAGCAGCGGATCTCATCAAGATGAACGAGCGATCGGAATAGCCTGGTCGACCATGGATCTGGATGTAGGCGAGAAAGCCGCCAACCTTGTGGTCACGGACTGCAGAAACGGCTTCTGTTGACCCGTAGCGTCCTCATCCGGATCTGTATGGTCCGGTGATGAGGAATGAGGATAGCCATGCGAATTCTGTTGGTTGAAGACGATGTGGATCTGGCTCAATTCATCAGAAAAGGATTGAAAGAAGAACAGTATATCGTGGACGCAGCCGCCGACGGCGAGGAAGGCTTGGCATTGGCGTTGGGAAACCCTTACGACCTCCTGATTCTCGACATCATGCTGCCCAAGCTTGACGGCCTCGCGCTCTGCCGCCGTGTTCGAGACAAGGGCATTATGACTCCGGTGCTCCTGTTGACGGCGCGCAACACAGTGGAGACCAAGGTATCCGGTTTTGAAACGGGCGCGGATCAATTCCTGGCAAAGCCGTTCGCTTTTGTGGAATTCCTCGCCCGGGTCAGATCTCTCTTACGTCGGGGCAGTTCCCAGCAAGTGGCCCATTTGCAAGCGGCTGATCTGAGGTTGGATCCGGCTTCTCACCGTGTCTGGCGCGCGGGACAGGAAATATTCCTGACGAACAAGGAGTATGCCATGCTGGAGTTCCTCTTACGGAACAAGAATCGGGTGTTGACGCGAACGGCAATCATCGGACATGTGTGGGATATCAGCTATGATCCCATGACGAACATCGTCGACGCCCACATTCGAGCGCTGCGCGCGAAGATCGACCGGGACTTTTCGCCGCCCTTGATCACCACCGTGCGCGGCGCAGGGTACATGCTCGAAGAGCCGGACGCGCCGGCATGAAATCCCTGCGCGGTTTGATCAGCTGGTCTGCCCTGGTCTTGATGGCCGGGCTTCTCGTGTTTTCCGCGCTCGTGTATGCCGCGAGCGAGATCCTCCTCCAGCGTTTCGTGGACGGACGCCTCCTCGTGTTGGCGGAGACGCTGGCCGAGTTTGTCGAGCGGCATCCGGAGCTCTTTGAACACAGCAGCAAGGACACCGCCTCGACCAGCGAGTTGACTCCAAATGGCACGGAGCAGTACGTCCTGCCCGACGTTACTCACGCCCTTCGCGTCTTTTCAGCCGACGGCTCGCTCTTGTGGAGAAGTCCTCACGCGGGTAAACAAGATTCGCTCCCCACTCGTGTACGTGAACAAGTCCGCCTGAAGAACATCCTGTTCGACACACTCGACGCGCGCGATGGGACCCCTGCGCGGCACCTGTTTCTCTTCCTCGTCGGCAAAAACCATGCGCCGTACATCTTGCAGGCAGAAACATCGCTGCTCCATTACCAGGAGACGTTGAATGGCCTCGTGTTGCTGCTCGCGCTCGGATCCGGTGCGACTTTATTTGTCGCCTGGGTCGGCGGCCTCTGGCTGGCGAAGAAAGTGCTGGCCCCGATCGAGGCCTTGTGCACGGGTGCCGAAACGATGGCGGAAGCCGACCTTGGAAAACGGCTGGCGCTGGATTCACCCTATCGAGAATTTCGCCGCCTGACCCAGGCGGTTAATTCCGTGCTGGATCACTTCCAACGAGGCAGTGAAGTCCAGCGGAACTTTTGCGAGATCGCCGCCCATGAGATGAAGACGCCTCTGACGATCCTACAGGGCAACCTGGAGGTGGCGCTCATGAAAGCGCGGACCACCGAAGAATATCACGAAGTGCTGCTCAATAATCTTCAGCAAGTGGAACGCCTCATCGCCCTGACCCGCCCCTTGTTGACGTTGGCCAAATTCACCAGCAGCAAGCCCCCGGTCAATCTCGTGCCTCTCGCCTTGGAACCCCTCATTCAAGAGATCGTGGATGAACTCACGCTGTTGGCAGATGACCACCAGATCAGCATGAGGTTTGAAGCCCAACCGGTTCCCCCCGTGCTGGGCGACGCGCAGTGGCTCAAACAAGCCCTGATTAATCTGCTCGACAATGCGCTGCAGTACACACCGGCCGGCGGTTCTGTCACGATTCGCTTACAGTCGATCGGTCAGGAGGTTGCCGTGGCGGTCGAGGATACGGGCCATGGCATCGAACCGGAGCATATTCCCCACCTGTTTGAGCGATTCTACCGGACCGATTGGGCCAGAGCGAAGGATACCGCTGGTACCGGACTTGGGCTGCCTATCGTGAAGGAAATCATGGACGCCCACGGCGGGAGCATCTCCGTCTCGAGCGAAGTCAACAAGGGCTCCGTGTTCACACTGTGTTTGCCGTCCCTCGCTCAGCAAACGGTTCCTGCCTAGCATCTCCGGCAGTCTCTACCCAGACCCTTCGCAGAGCTACTCCCTCAATGGAACCCCATGGTGCATACGGAACCAGCGATGATAATAGGCTGCCTACCAAGTGGTCAGACGAGATTGGAATTGACCCCTACCGCTTTTCTGTGAACAAAAACGTGCATTTACGGAAGTTGGGATCTCGATCCATGAAGAACTCTTCACGATCCTCTCATGGGGGCTTCATGTTGGCGGTGTATACCTAAACCATATGAAAGGGGGTGAATCACTACTATGATCTCGTTCATTGAAATATTCTTGCTAGCCGCCATATTCGGAGTGTTGTACGCCATGTTGCAGCTCGCCAGGCGTTGAGCCAATCGCCCACGCCACAGGAATGGCAAGGAGTGAAGATCCATGATGACGATATTCTTCGCAGTGCTGACGCTGAGCGCCGTCGTTGGGGTGATGTACAAGGCACTGTATCTGGAGCGGGAATAGTCAAAGGGAAAGCCTTGGGAAAAGAGCAGGGGGCCGCACTTCCTAATTAGTAAAGAGGAGATACGGCGTTTGCTTGGCACTCATCGAAGCGCGCTGTGTGGCTCCTCTGCTCCGGTATGAACACAAAGGCTTCTTCGGCTGTCTCTCCGGCTCCGTACTATTTTCTCTCTTTAATTGCCCGTTCAACTTCTCGTCCCGCTTCCCGAGTTTTGATCGATTCTCGACGATCATGCTGCTTCTTACCCTTTGCCAATCCAAGTTCGACCTTCGCCTGGCCGCGCTCTGAAAAATAGATGCGGAGAGGAACCAGCGTGAGACCTTTCTGCTGGGTTTTCCCCAGGAGCTTATTGATCTCTTTTCGATGAAGGAGCAGTTTGCGCGTCCTGATCGGATCGTGGTTCATGATGTTGCCGTGACTATACGGACTGATGTGGCAGTGCTGAAGAAAAACTTCGCCGTCTTTGACGGTCGCATAACTGTCTTGTAGATTCACTCGTCTGTCACGAAGCGATTTCACTTCGGTTCCCTTGAGCACGATCCCGGCTTCGAACTTTTCTTCGATAAAATAATCGTGGTACGCCTTCCGATTCGTGACCACGACTTTCCGCTGATCGTCCGCCTCTTTTGCCATGACCTGAACCCTACGCCTTGATCTCTTTCTCCGCTAGCGCCTATGATGCCACATGAGTGGACCTCGGACACTCGATTCCTTCAGCAGCATTCTTTCCGGTCTTTCGAAGCGGCTTGGCTTGGAATCGACGCTGCTGGAACTTCGTCTGCAGCGTCGTTGGCACGACATCGTGGGCGAGCCGACGGGTTCCCACACGTGGCCGGCCCAGATCCGCTTCAAGAAGCTATACCTGATCGTCAGGAATCCCGTCTGGCTACAGCAACTGACATTCCTCAAGCCTGAGCTCTTGGCGAGGCTGGAGGGGGAGGCTGGAACGGGGTTTGTGACGGACATCGCGTTTCGAGTCGGAGAGATCCCCAGTCAAAACGAGGATGCTCCAACCGTTCACGGCCCCGACGTGCCCTCAGGTCCGACAAAGGAATCGTGGGCTGAGGTCGCCTCGCATACCGCCGCGATACAAGATCCCTCTCTCCGTGAGCTGCTTAGAGAGGTGATATCGAGATACCCTGCTCACGTTCCGCCTCGACCGGCAAAGGGTCCGTCACAAGTCCCTTGAACAGGATCCGTGTGTCGCCGGAGAGTTGCCCATTCTTGGGCATGGGACCCAAGCCTCCTTCTTCTTCCTGGTCCAGCAAGCGATAGTATCCGCGCATGGCTTGTTCATAGTTCTTGATCGTCGTCGCGTCTCCCGCCAGAAACTTTGTCAATACTTCCGGATCGGTCCATCCGTGATCGTCGAATACATAAATCACGATCTGTCTGTACCGGCCTCCCGCATCGCCCGGGGTCGTGGGATATATCTTCATGCGACCGAAATCCCGTGTCTCATGACCGACCTTCCGGAAACGATTCAGTAACTTTTCAATCTGATCATCGTGAGTCCCTGACGGGACATCCGTCGCGACGACATGGCCTGACTGAGAACCGACGGTATAGGGAGGAATCGATCGATCGGGACGGCTGAGATACATGCCTCCCCAGATCAGGGCGAAGGATCCCACAAAGACGGCGAGTCCGAATTTGACGACGATGTCCAGCGGCTTCTTGGCCTTAGGACCGGCAGATGGCATGGGAGAGGATGCCTGCTGGTGCATTGAACCTGGCTGCGGGGCCCGGTCAGGTTAGGTCTCCGCCGTGCCCTCCGAAGCCGTCTCCTCTCGCTCGACGGCTTCGGCTAGTCTCGCGACACTCACAACGCGGTCTCCTTCGCCGTCGAGATCCAGAATGCGAACACCTTGGGTATTCCGGCCGATTTCGCGGATATCGTCCACCTTGCAACGAAGCACCTTTCCCTGCGCGGCGATCAGCATGATTTCGTCGCCGTCTCGCACTTGCAGGAACCCGACCGCCGGACCGTTTCGCTCTGTCGTCTTCACGCTGATAATGCCCTTGCCGCCACGGCCTTGAATGCGATATTCGCCCACGGGTGTCCGTTTGCCGTAGCCCCCTTCCGTGACGGTCAAAAGGGAGGTCGTGGAATCGGGAGTGATGGTTTCCATGCCGATGACTTCATTGCCCTCTTCGAGCGTGATCCCTTTGACCCCATATGCCGTCCGGCCCATCGGCCTCACTTCTTCTTCTTTAAATCGAATGGTGATGCCCTGGCGAGTCCCCAGAAGGATTTCCCGCTGTCCATCGGTCAGTTGCACGCCGATCAGTCTATCGCCCCCCTCGAGTCCCAACGCGATGATCCCACCTTGCCTTGGGTTACTGAACGCGGACAGTTCCGTCTTCTTGATGACGCCCTTCTTGGTGCCCATCACGATATACCGGTCGTCTCGGAATTCTTTCACCGGCAATGTCGCCGTGACTTTTTCATTGCCTGACAGGGCGAGCAGATTGACCAGGGCTTTGCCCTTCGCGGCCCGACTGGCCTCGGGAATTTCATGGACTTTCAACCAATAGACCTTTCCCGCGTCCGTGAAAAAGAGGAGTGAATCGTGGGTGGAGGCGGTAAAGAGATTCTCGGCGAAGTCTTCTTCCTTGATCCCCATTCCGATCTTGCCCTTGCCGCCTCGTCGCTGAGCGCGATAGAGGGACGCGGCATTTCGTTTGATGTATCCGGCGTGCGAGATGGTCACGATCACTTCTTCTTCCGCGATCAGGTCTTCAAGGCTGATCTCCGCCTCTTCTTTGATGATCTGGGTCTTCCGCTCGTCCTTGTAGGCCTCACGAATTTCCGTCAGCTCGTCCTGAATGATGTTTCGAACCAGCCCTTGGCTCGCGAGCACGGACTTCAGGTATTCGATCTGTTTCAGCACTTCCTGGTATTCCTCGACGAGTTTGGCGCGTTCCAACTGTGTCAGGCGCTGGAGCCGCATGTCCAGGATCGCATTGGCCTGGATCTCGGTGAGGCTGAATTGCCGCATCAAACCGGCTCTCGCTTCGTCCGGCGATTGTGACCTGCGGATAAGCGCAATCACGGCATCGAGATGGTCGAGCGCGATCTTGAGCCCTTCCAGAATGTGCGCCCGTTCCTCCGCTTTTCTGAGCTCGAAGGCCGTCCGCCTCACGACGACTTCGCGCCGATGTTCGAGGAAATGATGGAGGATCTGCTTGAGATTCAGAATCTCCGGTCGATTGTTGACCAAAGCCAGCATGATGACGCCGAAGGTGATTTCGAGCGGGGTATGCTTGTACAGATTGTTCAACACCACCAAGGGGATTTCACCCCGCTTGAGCTCGATCACCACCCGCACCCCTTCGCGATCCGATGATTCGTCTCGTAGGTCCGAGATGCCCTTGATCCGGTCTTCCTGAACCAGCTCGGCAATCTTCTTGATCAATGACACCTTGTTGACTTGATAGGGAATCTCCGTGACGATGAGGCGCTCGCGTTCGGTGCGCTCATCGGTCTCCACCGCGACCTTCGCCCTCAAGGTGAGGAGGCCTCGACCCGTCTCGTAGGCCTCTTTGATCCCGCTCATGCCGTAGATGAATCCGGCCGTGGGAAAATCAGGCCCCGGGATCTTCTTCATCAGCTGGGCGATCGTCACCTCCGGGTTCTCCAACAGAAGGAGCAATCCATCGATGATTTCGGCGATATTGTGCGTCGGGATGTTGGTGGCATAGCCCACCGCGATGCCCCCCGCCCCATTGACCAGGAGATTCGGCACCCTGGTCGGTAGCACCAGGGGTTCCTGTAGCGATTCGTCATAGTTTGGGCCGAAATCGACCGTTTCCTTGTCGATGTCGGCCAGCATCTCTTCGGCCAGTTTGGTCATGCGCGCTTCGGTATAGCGCATGGCGGCCGCTGAGTCGCCGTCCATCGACCCATAGTTGCCCTGCCCGTCAACGAGGGGATAGCGCATGTTGAAATCCTGCGCCATCCGCACAAGGGTGTCATAAATGGCCGAGTCACCGTGGGGATGATAATTGCCCATGATCTCGCCCACGATCTTCGCCGATTTGCGGTAGGCCCGATTGGAGGCGAGACCCATTTCGTTCATACCGAACAAGATGCGGCGATGGACCGGTTTGAGGCCATCACGAACGTCGGGCAGCGCTCGTCCCACGATGACGCTCATCGCATAGTCGAGGTAAGACGATTTCATCTCGTCTTCGATGGCGATGTGGCCTAACCGTTCATCAGGAGGCATTCCGATTAACTCCTCGTTCTCCGTCGAGCGTCATCCGCCGATCGAGTCGTCGAACATCTTGTCCGGTTGGCAAATGACATGTTTAGACGTCCAGGTTTTTCACTTCGAGGGCATGGGTTTGAATGAAATGACGCCGCGGTTCGACCTCATCGCCCATCAGAATCGTAAAGATCTCGTCGACCCCGGTGAGGTCTTCAAGCGTCACCCTCAAGAGCGTGCGCATTTCAGGATTCATGGTGGTTTCCCAGAGCTGTCCAGGGTTCATTTCTCCCAGACCTTTGTATCGCTGGATACTGAGTCCCTGCTTCCCCATATCCAAGATCGCTTTCGCCAGTTCATCGGTCGTGCGATAGGGACTCTCGTGACCTTTCGCTTTGAGCTTGTAGGGTGGACGCCCTAATCCGATGGCAGAAGGAGTCAGTTTCTGGAGCTCACGAAAGTCCGCGGAACCGACAAGTTCGTGAGTGACGTCCAGTTCGTGGGTGACACCGTTTGTGTGAAGCCGGCACACAACCTTGTTCGATTGATGTTCTTCGTCGTCGAGCACGTCGAAGGTCGATGTCACCTTCGGAAACGCCACGGCCAGCGCTCTCTTGACGTTCTCGACTGATCGCTGCAGTGCCGCTCGATCCTTCAGGAGTTCGCGATCGAGCCCCGGTTCATCGACAAAGGCGCGCAGCATGGTGGCTTCGTGCGGCTTTTTATTGAGGCGACCGAGCAATGTTTCGAACGAGATCATTTTCTTTAGAATCGGCAATAGCCGGCGCCCGGTCACGTATCCCTGGGCCCCTTCCATGTATAATTCGACGTCCTCGACCGCGAGGTCGGCCAAGTACTCATTCAGCGATCCTTCATCTTTCAGATACCGCTCCGCCTTGCCTTTTTTCACTTTGAACAGCGGTGGCTGAGCGATGTAGATATACCCCCGTTCAATCAGCTCAGGCATTTGCCGGAAAAAGAACGTCAAGAGCAAGGTACGGATGTGGCTGCCGTCGACGTCGGCATCGGTCATGAGAATGATCTTGTGATAGCGAGCCTTGGCGATATCGAACGTGTCTTTCTCCGACTTGTCGCTTTCTTCCCGCTTGCGACCGATTCCGGTTCCCAGCGCCATGATGAGCGTCCTGATCTCGTCGCTCGACAACATCTTGTCGAAACGCGCCTTCTCGACGTTCAGGATCTTCCCTTTCAGCGGCAAGATGGCTTGGAACTTGCGGTCGCGTCCTTGCTTCGCGGATCCGCCGGCCGAATCGCCTTCCACGATGTACAGTTCGCTCAACGCCGGATCCTTTTCCGAACAATCCGCCAATTTCCCGGGAAGGGAACCTCCATCGAGCGCGCTCTTGCGTCTGATCAGATCCTTGGCTTTGCGAGCGGCTTCGCGTGCGCGGGCCGCATCGATCGCCTTGCCGATGATCTTGCGCGCGACCGGCGGATTTTCCTCGAAATAGGCGCCGAGTTTCTCGTTGACCGCCGTCTCGACGACACCTTTGACTTCGCTGTTGCCGAGCTTCGCTTTCGTCTGCCCCTCGAATTGCGGATTGCGCACCTTGACGCTGACGACGGCGGTGAGCCCTTCGCGCACATCGTCGCCGCTCAGCGACTCGGTTTCTTTCTTCAGCAGATCGTTCGCATTCGCATAGGTGTTGATCGTCCTCGTCAGAGCGGCCTTGAACCCCACCAAATGCGTGCCGCCTTCTTTGGTATTGATGTTGTTCGCGAATGAAAACAGGTTTTCCGCATAACTATCGTTGTACTGAAGCGCGACTTCCAGAATCATCTCCGGCTTCTCAACCTTGACAAAGATCGGCTTGTGCAGCGGCGTTTTGGCTTCGTTCAGATGTTCGACGAAGGACACGATCCCGCCCTTGTACAGAAAGACCTGTTCTTTCGCCGGCTCTTTCCGCTCATCTCTCAGCGTAATGGCCAAGCCTTTATTCAAAAACGCCAGCTCGCGGAGCCGCTGGGCCAATATGTCGAAGCTGAATTCCAACGTCTCGAAGACTTGACCGTCCGGCTTGAACCGCACCTTGGTCCCTCGGCGCTTTGTCTTGCCTGTCGCCTTGAGGGGGGCATTGGGTTTCCCGCGCTCATATCGCTGCTCGAACACCTGGGCGTCCTGCCAGATCTCCAGCTCGAGCCATTCCGACAAGGCGTTCACGACGGAGATCCCGACTCCGTGCAGGCCGCCGGAGACCGTATACGCGCCTTGCTCGAATTTACCGCCTGCATGAAGGACCGTCAGCGCCACCTCGGCGGCGGACTTGTGTTGCGTGGGGTGCATGCCGGTGGGAATGCCACGCCCGTTGTCGATGACCGTCACGCTCCCGTCGATATGGATCGTGACCTCGATCGCCTCGCCGAACCCCGCCATATGTTCGTCGACGCTGTTGTCGACGACTTCATAGACCAGATGGTGGAGTCCATCCACGCCGGTACTTCCGATGTACATCGCCGGCCGCTTTCGTACCGCATCGAGGCCCTCGAGGACTTTGATTTGATCGGCGCGATAGCTTTCTGACTTGGTTGGGGAAGAGTCTTCTGTGGCCATCCGATTCCTAACAACGTGTTGAGAAACGAACTTCGCGGTCCCTGCTCCGGAGATGAGCGAGAAGACGCGATGCGAGACCGATGCCGGCTGACTTTAGCAGCATGCTGCTAAATCTTAATGGGCATGACCACGCACTTGAACCCCGGGCTTTCCGGCTCCTGGATGAGACACGGACTCAGGGGCGTATCCATCTGAAGAGACACCGTGTCCCCGTCCATCACGCTAAACGTATCCAAAAGATAACGGGCGTTGAATCCGGTGTTGAGCGCATCACCCTCGTACCGAGCCGGCAATTCTTCAGTCGCTTCTCCATAGTCCGGACTGCTCGAAAACAGAGTCATCTTGCCGGAAGTGAACGAAACCTTTACTGCGCTGGCCTTGTCCTTGGACAACACCGACACCCGACGCAGCGCGCTTTCCAATTCTGCCCGGTTCACGCTGATGTGCTTGCCGCTCTCTTTGGGAATCACCTGTTGGTAGTTGGGATAGTTGCCTTCCATCAGCCGTGAGGTCAGCAGCAGACCGCTCTTGCGGAAGATCATGAGATTCTTGGAGAAGCCGATGAGCGGATCACTATCGCCTCCCTCTTCCAACAGATGTCGAATCTCATGCGCGGCTTTCTTGGGAATAATGGCTTTTATTTCCTGCGGTATGCCTTTACTGCCGGCCTTGCCCACTTCCTGCTCCGCCACGGCCAGCCGATGGCCGTCCGTGCCGACTAATCGCAGGGTGGTTTTCTTGTCGGTCGCAACCAACGTCACCAAAAGGCCGTTCAAGATGTACCTGGCATCGTTATCACCCGCAGCAAAGAGGGTCTTCCGAATCAATTCGAGTAGTCCGTCTCCCGAGAGAGGTGTCAGCCCTTCCCGCTCGATCGTCGGCAATGCCGGATACTCGGTGCTGGGAAGTCCCACCACCTTGAATTGGCTCTTTCCAGCCTGAATAGTGGTCCAGTTGTTGTCCGTGGCCGTCAATTCAATGTCGCCGGGAGGTAATTCCTTCACGATCTCGAACAGCTTACGAGCCGATATGGTCACGCCTCCGCTCGTGATCATGGTCGCCTTGTACAGACCTCGCATACCGATTTCGAGGTCTGTCGCAATGATCTCCACCCCATCCTGCCTGGCTTCCAACAGAATGTTGGACAGTATCGGCATCGTATTGCGTTTCTCCACGACGCCTTGCACCCGTTGGAGACCCGTCAACAGTTCATCTCGCCCAATGCGTACTTTCATGGAGTCCTCTCCCGGCCAACTCGTTAGCTTCGAAGAATATGTTCCTTCAATGTTTCGAGCGTCGCATGCAACTCTGTATCAGCCTCCTTGGCCTTCGCAACCTGTCGGCACGCGTGAATGATGGTCGTATGATCCTTGCCGCCAAATTGTCGTCCGATTTCCGGGTACGATGCGTCGGTGAGTTCGCGACACAGATACATCGCAATCTGCCGAGGATGCACAAGGGTTTTGCTCCGGCGACGGGATTTCAGTTCCGTCAATTTGACGTGAAACTGAGAGCACACCGCTTCCTGAATATCATCCATCGCAACAATCTTCTTCTTGTCGCCGATGAGGTCGCGAAGAACGTTTTTCGCGAGTTCGAGAGTAATGACTTGCCCCGTGAGCGAGGCGTACGCACCCAATCGAACCAGACTCCCTTCAAGTTCGCGGATATTACTCTTCATCGTGGTGGAGAGGAACTGTATGACATCTTCCGGCAGTTTGACTCCTTCATCCTCTGATTTCTTCCGCAAGATGGCGATGCGAGTCTCCACATCCGGAGGTTGCAAATCCGCGATCAGCCCCCATTCAAAACGAGACCGCAGGCGTTCCTCGATATCCGGCATATCCTTGGGAAAGCGATCGCTGGAGAGAACGATCTGTTTGTGCCCCTCGTACAACGCGTTGAACGTATGGAAAAACTCCTCCTGCGTTCGCTCCTTCCCGACCAGAAATTGAATATCATCGATCATAAGCATATCGATGTGCCGGTAGCGCTTCCGAAGATCCATCATCTTGTCGTAGCGAATGGAGTTGATCACTTCATTTGTGAACTGCTCGGTCGTCAAATAGGCGATTCGGACATCACTTCTTTCAGCCACATGATTCCCTATCGCGTTCAAGAGGTGGGTCTTCCCCAAGCCCACCCCTCCGTAGATGAACAGCGGGTTGTACGTCTGACCCGGCTGCTCGGCGACGGCCATGCACGCGGCGTGGGCAAATTGATTCCCGGCACCGACCACGAAATTTTTAAACGTATACTTCGGGTTCAGCTGGATCCCGCGGCGTGGCCGCGTTTGACTGGTGGTCCTCGAAATGCCTACTGCGCTTGGAGCCTCGATCGACTGACCAACCGTCTTTTCCACCACCGTAAATGCGATGGCCATTGGTCCAGTCCCGCGAACTGTCGACATGGCTTCTTCCAGGAGAGATCCATAATGAGTGTCCAGCCACTCACCGAAGAACTTGTTCGGAACTCCAATGTGGGCGGTCGAGTTTTCAATCCGGTGTAAATGCACCGGTAGAAACCACGTATCAAACACCTGCTTTGGAACCTTCGCTAGGATGTACTGCAGAACTTCCTGCCAGACAGCGTCGTTCGTCATAAGTGACTCAAATTTCTATACACAGGCTTATTCACACCTGTGGATAACTATCCGTCTATTGATTCAATTTCGCTGAAAGAAGGCATGCTGCATATCATGTTGCACCCTCACCTGTCGAGTCAGGGAGTCCGCCCCACGCGACGCTCATTCCGGCCCTCACAGGCTCTTCACACCTTTCAACGCTTCCATACAGAGTGTATCCCCACCCTTATCCATTCTTCCGCATCAGAGTTCACGTAACAAAATCAATCGACTACCTCTTATCCTCTTTATTCACTCCGTTACTACTATTCCGACGACTCCTAATTTTCTTTATTACTAAACTTCGGAGTCATAGAGTCACAACCTTCTCACTTTTCACCAACACAGCCATCAGTTGCTCGTACGACAATTGCTCCCCATCTTCTAAAGGGAATTCCTTGCTGGTGCTGATCACCGTTCCCGGAAGAAGGGAGTCCTTGAGGGAAATCATCAGGACAGAACCTTGTTCAGGACAGAGTGACTGTGAAATCGTGTGGAGGGATGAACGAACCACATACACGACAGATGACATGAGAATACCTCACTCAAAAAACTAGCGCGCAATCCATAGATCGGAGAAGCGCACTGATAGCTTCGTCTGTTTCATAGCGGATATGGAAATGACGGCAGAGTGGTGATCGATCGACTGTGTCGTTCAGAATAAAGGGAAGATTCAGGTGTTGGATCGAGGGAAGATACGTTTCGAGAAGATCGACATCGATAATATCATCCATGGGTTCGGTCAGGAGACGAATAGATTCATGAAGGAGCACGACCGACGTCGTATGAGATCCCGATGCAAGGCCAAGGGCAATTCGCAACGCCTCCACGGGCCTATGAGTTTTGCGCGGATCTTCTTGAATGACGACAGCGATGTTCTTGGCCACAGGAGATTCGATGCTCTCAGGTGAATGAGAGGAATGGTGTACAGGTGTCAATGATCCCGGAAAGAACAACGAGGCCGCAGAGAGACATCTTGGGGTCCAGAGCGTCGGTAGATACGTCATGTTGGCGGCAGCCATACGCACACACAAAAACACGGGCGCCGGAGTATGCCAAGTCTCGGTATGGTTGGGCGTGCATGTTCTTCACGCCTTCATCGATGAGGTAGAGGTAGACGTCGTGACCAGCCTCGACAGCTGCCTGGGCAAGTCGAGTGACTGTCGTGGCACTTTCGTCCGACGGAGGCAAGGCCAAGAGGAAACCAATTTTACGCTTCACCGTGTGAATCCACAGGAATTTATATTAAATATTCAGTAGGTTACAGAATTTGTAGATGGGCAGAGACTAAGAGTTTTTCAGGAGAAAGTCAACCTGAAAAACCGACCGTTACGAGCCGAGGACAAAGGGGTGAATTTCACGGGAGAGAGTTGAAATACCGAGTTCATGCTGTGTCTTCGTGACCATGTTACGCAAGAGGGCAGTTCCTTTGGTCGCTTCTTCATCTCCGAGAATGAGCGCAAATCGGCAGCCGAGACGATCAGCTTGGCGCAAGTGAGCCTTCAACGTCGAAGCCCGGAAGTCCGAGACCGCTTGGATTCCGGAATGACGCAGTTCTTCGAGGGTTGAGAGACCGGCTACAGCTCCGAGAGCACCGAACCCCGCGACATACACAACCACGCGCTCCGGAAGAGCATTCAGTGCAGATTCAGGCAACAACATCGCCATCCGTTCGAGACCGAGAGCGAAACCCACTGCTGGTGTGCGAGGCCCTCCGAGAGTCTCAACGAGGCCGTCGTAGCGCCCGCCCGCCCCTACGGCGTTTTGCGCACCAAGATTTGTTGCGGTGACCTCGAACGTCGTGAGGTTATAGTAATCAAGCCCACGAACGAGCCGATGGTTCAAGGAATAAGGGATCTTCGTGACATCGAGGCCGGCCAAGACCTGGGAGAAGTAAGAACGGGCCGCTTCTGAAAGCGAGTCGGCCAGCCGGGGAGCCGTCTCCGTTATTGCGCGGCACTCGGGAACTTTGCAATCGAGAACCCGGAGCGGATTGGCCTCAATACGGTGTCGGCAATTTGCACAGAGACCGGATTCATGTTGTTTGAGGTACTCAACGAGGTGGGGCCGATACACATCTCGATCGCTGGCATAACCGAGGTTGTTGATCTCCAGCGTCAGACTAGGGAGACCAAGTTCGCAGAGAATTCGCCACAGAAGGGAAATGACCTCCACATCAGCGCGCGGATCGGCCATCCCCAGGGACTCCACGCCGAACTGATGAAATTGGCGGAGGCGCCCTGCTTGAGGCCTTTCGTGCCGAAACATCGGCCCGAAGTAGAAGTACTTCTGGGGGACTGGAACTGCCGCGCGGTTGTGCTCGATATAGGCGCGAACAGTTCCGGCAGTCCCTTCAGGACGCAGAGTCAGCGATGTGCCGTCGCGATCCTGGAAGGTGTACATTTCTTTCTCAACGATGTCCGTCGATGCCCCGATGCTTCTTGCGAATAGGGTCGTGACCTCAAAGATCGGAATGCGGATTTCATGAAACCCATACCGGTCCGCCCATCGTCTGGCGGTCTCTTCGATGAGACGCCAACGGGGTGTGTCCTCCGGCAACAGATCCTTGACGCCTTTGATGCCTTTGATCATGGGCTTTGGATGAGATAAAACGTGTGGGTACTCACCATGAAGAATCGTGTACAACAACTCGTGTTGTGCCGGTCTCGGCGGACTATAACGGCGCTTTCTGTGGCAAGTCAACGGAGCGAGCTTGCACGACTCTGAATCGAGCGGTATAGTGCGCGGCTTACATAAAATGCAGCATGTGGATGCGTTCTCGTCGTAGAACAGACGTATGAGCCAAGACCGAACCAGTCGCCGGGTAGTTGCCATCGCCCCGATGCCGCCGGAACCGTCTGCCTATGCGCTCGCCCGATACAGTCGCTCCCCCGATTCAATAGAAAATAGCATCAAGTGGGTCCATGGCCACTCGTCCGAAAAATTCTGGGAACAGTTTTACTTCGATTACGGGCACGCCTCCATTGCCGACCTGGGTCATGTGACCATTTGCTTTGAAGACATTTCGGAACTCGCCGCCATTCGGTTGGAAGATGAACCGCTGTGGGATGGTCAAGCGAAATCCAGCCGGTATCAGAATTTTTCGTCCAATCGATGGTTTGTGCCCGATCAGATTCGAGGCAGCGAAACGGAAGCCGTGTACGAGGGGATTCTTCGAAGCCTCTCCGAGGTCTATCGTTTGCTCCATGATCCGCTGACGCGATTCCTGGCTGAACGGGAGCCACGCCCTGAGTCGATGAAGCCTGCCGACTACGAGCGGACCATAGCAGCCAGAGCGTTCGATGTGACGCGGTATCTGCTTCCCCTTGCCGCAAAGACCAACGTCGGTCAGGTCGTGAGCATCCGGACGTTGGAAAAGCAGATCACACGATTGTTGTCTTCTCAGCTTCCGGAATTGCGGGCAATCGCTGAAGATTTGAGAGAGGCCTGTCACCGTCCGCCGGTGAATCTGTGGGGCGAATTATCCGGCCAATCGCCCGGTCAAGCTGCCCCATTGGCGCCCACACTGGCGCGACATGCCAAGGCCAGCCAGTACCAGGAATCGGTGTATTCGGAGTTGGCCCGCCATGCTCGTGAAGCGTTGCGCCCAACGGGCCTTGACCAACCGGATGCTTGGGGTCCGGTCGAACCGGTCGATTTGATCGAACCACACCATCCTCTCGACGAGCTCGTCACGACGCTTCTCTACCGGGTCGCGCAAGCCCCGTACCGGAAAATACTCGAAGTCGTCAAAGAATGGCCGGATCGACAGAAGCAAGCGACCATCGAGGTCGCAACCAAACAGCGCGGCCCCTACGATGAACTCATCAAGGAGTTTCGCAGCGGTTACGCATTCACATTCGATATCCTGATGGACCTCGGGGCGTGGCGGGATATGCATCGCCACCGCCGCTGCCAGCAAGTGCAACAGAACTTCACGACCGTCCATGGCTACGATGTTCCGCCGCCGCTTGTCGAAGCGGGGTTGGATCTGGAGTACCGGCAAGCGATGGATGCCGTGCGTCACGACATCGAGTTACTCAGGAAAAAGGATCAAGAAGCGTCGCTCTACGCGATTCCGTTCGGCTTCAAAGTGCGTTGCTTGTTCAAAATGGACTATGCTGAAGCCGAATACATCAGCAAGCTACGATCCGGCGTCAAAGGCCACTGGTCGTACCGGACGGTCGCGTGGCAGATGAAACAACAGCTCACCCAACGATTCCCCTTCCTCGGTGAACAGATTCGCGCGACATCGCCCGATATCGAAGACACACTGACTCGATAAGAACCCTATGGGTACTCACCAGCAGAACTGTGAGGCGGCCATGATCGCCGGCGCATGGGACACCCTATTTGCCGAGTCGTTGGCCTGGAGCCGGGACTCCGAGGGAGCGAAGGACCCACGTCCTCTCTTTGCGCGAAATGTCGTGTATCTCGTGCAGGGTCGGTTTGCCGACGCCTGGAAAACCCATGCGCTCTGCCTTGAAGCCCCGCAGGACATCACAACCGTGGGGAGTTGGGTGAACGATCTGCTCGCCAGGCATGTGAGCTGCGGCCACGCCCATTTGATCACCGGCCTGTTTCTCGCGCAGTCCGGCCAATCCGAACAGTCTATGCAACCATACATGGAAGCCGCGCGGTTGCTTCCGCAATCGGCGTCTCCTCATTACTTTCTCGCACAGATTCACGAACGCGCCGGTCATCTTGAAATGGCGATCAAGGAGTACCGCGAAGCCATCCGTCTCGCTCCGGACTTTGCTCCGGCCCGGATGAATCTGGGTGTCGCGTATCAAGATCAAGGCCGGTTGGAAATGGCGATCAAAGAATACCGTGAGGTTATCAAGCTCAACCCGAACGATTCCGCGGCGCATTCGAACCTCGCCTGTGCGCTGGCAGAACAGGGGAAGGTGGAGCCGGCGGTACAATCGTACAAGACCGCCCTGAAATTGAACCCACAGGATGCCGAAGTGCACTTTGCGCTGGGCGGACTCTACGAAACGCGCGGGCGCCTGGACTTGGCGCAGAAGAGCTACCAAGATGCGCTCAATGCCGATCCGGATTTTGGCGCCGCCCATTCCGCTCTCGGGTGGCTCGCGTTAGGCAAGCAACGACTTCAAGAAGCCGCGGACATTTTTAGCCGGGCGCTCAAGTGCAATGAAGAGGATGCGCGAGCCTATCATGGGATCGCCGAGATCTACGCGCTCCGCGGCAAACGCCAGAGCGCGATGGAGAACTATACCAAGGCGTTGAAGTTCTATCGCGATCCGGAAAAGCGGAATCAGATCATGAATCAGCTGTTCCAGGAAGGCCAGGTGGGAGATTGAAGATTGGGGCCAATCGGGCAGGTCCTTTGCTCGCAGAGTCCCCACGGTGAAGCAGTGGTCGCTCGACGCGCGCAGTCAGGCCCCACTCGATTGGTCCCATTAGGGTTGGAAGCGTGAGCAGGAATTCTAGGAGATGCGTTTCACGAGGGAGGAGATCTACAACTCTCGGATGGCGCCTTGCAGCACGGTGATCTGTGTAACCGGATCGCCCGTCGCTTTCAATTCATTTCGGATCTGATCCTTCAAGTAGGACGAATACCCAACACGGTCGATGAGGAGATCCAGAAATCGTTCGGCCGGCAACAGGCTCTGCCCCTTGAGTTCTTCCACAGTATCGTCACTCACGGGCACGTAGGTGCTGCCGATGTGAAAGACGACATTGTAATACCGCCCCTTGCCGATCCGCTCGAACCGCAACCCCTTCACAAATTCCTCCTCAGCCCGATGTGGGAAACCAGCCAGTTCTCTTCTCGCATCGCGGAACGGCCTGTTTCCTCCTGCCAGCCCATAGAAAGGGGTTCATTTTAGACGTGTTTTGGTCGTGAAGACAAGGGCAACCTCGAGTCTCTGGCGGTAGACAGCTCTCCCGCCGGACATTTATCATGACGGTCCCTTATGTTGAATATGCCGGTAAAGGGAGTCGTCATGACAGCAAGAGAACTTATCGAATTGTGGGCTACCCAGCTTGAACACGAACGGGTCCACCTCACGGAAACAGAGCGTGATGCTCCTTTCGTGGCGTCTCAGGGCCGCCTGGTGCACACGATCGGCGGGCTCCATCTGTACGAATTTGTCGTGCCGTCTGACGTCACGCTGTGTGTCGATCTTCCGGTGGCTGTTGTTCCGACTGATGAAGCAGAAACAACGGAAGGAATTGTGCTCCGGCAAACAGGCGAACGCATTCTCGTTCAGCTGATCGATGCCCTCGGAAGCGAAGTCCCCTCCGCCACCCTCGTTCCGGATCAGGCCGGTCTTGTCAGTACATCGGCGGCCCGACTGAAAGAAATCCTGGCGAAGCCCGACCAGTATCACCTTGGGCCGACCGAGCGGTTGACAGCCCTGCTGCAAATGCAAGACATCGACGCCGAAGCATTTCTTTCCCGCACATCTATTTTCACGGCAATGTGGTCGGATGACCGGTCACTGCGTCGTCAACAACTCGGGAAATTGGCCACGGAACTGATTCGCGGCAATAAGCGCGTACTTTTGATCAGTCCGGATCATGACGAGTGCGATGAGGTTGTAGGGACGGTCGCGCGGACTATGAACGCCGGCGGGCTCAACTACAGAACGTGGATGACTCGATATGAACTCCCGATTGCCTCGCGAACCGGAGGCATCGATCTTCATGAATTGGGGTTCGAAGCACAGATGCACCGGTTCTATGCCAGGTCACAGGCCGATAAAGCCTCGCTGAAACATAAATACGAACGCTTCCGAGAGCTGGCCCCTCTGCTGGCCCAGAAAGAAGCGAAGCAGAAAGATTTGGACGAAGTTCGCTCCTTGGAATGGCGCCTCGTGACACAATTCAGGGAGCTGCAAGTCAGAATGGCCGATGTTGAGACCATGCTCAAGGAATTCGAAAATCTGCCGCTGTTACAGCGACTGGGCATGCAGGCGGTGGGGAAGAATGCGGAATCACTTACGCAGTACCGTGCGCTGTATCAGAGCAAGATGAACCAACTGAACGACGAACTCGATGTCGCGAAAGGTCGCATTCAGCAGCTTGTTCCGGAGGCGGCCGTCCCTCGAGGAACGCGTGCCGAGTTTGGCGAACTGAAGGAGCACATCACGAAATTGGGTGGAACGAAAAAGGTCCGTGAGTTGCTGGCTGCTGAAGCAAGCCCGAACCGTCAGGCCTTCCTTCAGAACCGGAGACTGGTCGCGGCCACTCCCGCTCGAGTCGCGAGCGACCCCTTGTTCAGCCGGGTGCGCTTCGATGTCCTCATCGTCGATGAGGCTCCGAGGATTGCAGTCTCCTCGCTGCTCGCTGCAGCCGGTCTGGCTCACGAACGCATTATCGTCAGTGGCGATCCACGCGACATCACGGGCACGGGTCCATGGGCCATTTCCCAGACAGCTACTCGTGCCGCACCGTGAACTCTCTCGACGGCGGTTGCTTGACGCGAGCGATGAAAATTCAGGATAATCCGGCTCCCCTTGCTGTATTCATTCCCAGGGATGTTCAAAAAGGACGTTCAGCAAGGCCCGAGCGGAGCGAAAAGGCGAAGCGTACTCTGTGCCGGTACGTTGAGCCTTTGAGGTTCGTGAGAACGAAGCTGGCGGGCTTTTTCAACATCCCTAATGCCGAAGTGGCGGAACTGGCAGACGCACTAGATTCAGGGTCTAGCGCCCTCACGGGTGTCCGGGTTCAAATCCCGGCTTCGGCACCACCGCACAATCCACGCTAGCGTCAAGCGGTTTCATCGTTTCGAGCCTTATCTGCGGAATGTCGTTTGCGCCCTTCCAAGGGGCGTCTTCGGCGGAATTGTAAAGTAACTGTCAAGTGGACATGCAGATTCCCCCCCACTACGAGGAGCAGGCGATCATGGTCTCACCCGGCATTTACCGACACCATAAGGGCCAGGACTATGAAGTTTTGGGAGTCGCCAGGCAATCCGAAAGAGAGGAGGAGTTTGTCGTTTACCGGGCGTTGTACGGCGATCGAGGGCTCTGGATAAGACCGGTTGCCATGTTTACTGAGAGCGTCGATAAGGGAGGCGTTTCCATTCCACGCTTTTCGCGAGTAGATTAGGAAGCAGCATTTGGCCAATAAGCCACGAAGCGAAGCACATGTGAACTGCTTGGCCGTATTGCAGTCAATGTCCTTATCCATTGAATGCCCTATCTGTAAGCATGGAAAGAGATGAAGACGATCCGCTTAAGTCATAAGGACAATCAGACAGATGAGTTACTAAAGGCAGGGTCTTTCATGTCACAAGCTTGTCCGCATCCCTCTAGTTTGGCGTATAGCATAAGCCAAGAAACCCGCTCCGGAGCCGAACAGGATAAGTGCCCCGGGCAAGGGAACAGCTGTGAGGGCTAACGAGGTAATTTCTCCGCGGACGAACTGTCCACCGGGTGAAAATCTAGATACCAAGACTTCTGCACTACAGACGCGATGCTCGGAGGTGACGTTGGCAATCCATCATTGGAGAACATTCCTGTCTTCTCAAATTGAAAATAGAATTGATCGTTCGTCAGACCGTTCAACGTCGGGCTGGACAAATTAGCGACAATCGCTACATCGTAGCGGTCGAAATCGGATCTGGCTGATTGGAAATCGTCATGACGATTCATAGGACATCGTATCGCCAGTCTTTCAGACTCGTCCTAACTCCATTATTCGAGGGGTTCCTTTTGAGGGAGTAAATTGATTCCTCTCAATCCCCCACCCATACATTCATCTTTCTTCTTTGGTAAGCTGACCGTAGCATCCAGTTTGCCGAGAGGTTCTTATGCTGTACATGTTAATACTGGCGACGCTCTTGCTCACGGTTGACGCTCAAGCGCAATGGGCAGATCATCACGGGAGCAGTTTCGGTCCCCGGCGCAGCGATGCCACCCCCAAGACCGGCTATGGGTATCGCAACCGCGATGGGACGACGAATTACGCGCCGATCGTGCCGAGGCATGGCGAGATTGCGGCGACGCCACCACCTCGTGCTAGTCCACTCCGGTCCCCTCCCCCTCGCGCATCCGATCCGCCATACCAGATGCTCCAGGAGCGCAGCCCTGAACACGATTACCACAGCAATTCTATTTCCTCGGATCGTATACGGTAACCACCCTGTTAGGTTCCCGCATGCGCTTTGCTACCGCTTTCACCTTGCGCTATCAAAAAGAAAGCTCCGTCCTCTTTCAAGAACGGAGCTTAGCGAACAGCGCAATTTTTACATTATGTCTTCGTAGCGTTTCCGCTACCGATTCGTAATGTTTCCACTGCGCTCTTCTGATTCAGACTATCGTCTTCAGGTCTCGGTCGGTACTGGGAGACCCCCTAATGTCGTCCCGACTAAGGCTTGAATCGTCAACGGGGCATTCCCCTCTACTCGATCATTGACGATGACATAGGCTTGCCGCTTCTCTGCTACCGCTTTCTTCACCAGCTCCCCCGTATATCCGCCGCATCTCCTGTAACTCGCCGATGATCTTGTTGTACGGCTCAGTTCGTTTTTCGTGGATTCATAAGACAGCACCTCCCCGGATTCAGGATTCTCTGAGAAAGGAACGCGGGTCAGGTTTGCTGGTGATCGGAACTTCCCCAGAGTGCAAGGCACAGGGCAGCGAGGAGGTATGTTACCTCTATAGCGATTAAGAACAAGTTAGAGTCATACCACACGTTCACCATGACAATTTCATTCAAAAGGAGTGCAAGAAATAACATCACGAACCCTAGCAAATTGAACCAGTGCAGGCCCATGACCGCCTCCTTGTGGATATCGCGACTCCATTGACTACAAGCAAACCCCCACTGGCACGAAGCACACCTCTCCCCCCTGGTCTTCAGCGCTCCATGCATCCGCTCAGCGGGTTACGCCACCTTGACTTCGATGGCCTTCGGTTTCGCCTTCTCCGACTTCGGCAGATGGAGACTCAACACGCCATCCTTGAACTCGGCTTTCACCTGGTCCACTTCAATCACATCGGGCAAAGCGAAGGTCCGGGCAAAGCTGCCGTAGGATCGTTCAATCCGATGGAACTTCTTCCCCTTTTCCTCTTTCTCGTGCTTGCGCTCGCCCTGAATGGTAAGCACACCATCTTCGAGCGTGATCTTCACGTCCTCCTTCTTCACATCCGGAATCTCGGCCTTGATCTGATACTCCCCTTCGGTCTCACTGATATCAACAGACGGCGTCCAATCGGCTACGATCATGGTTTCTTTGCCATTCGACGTTCGCTCTGTAGGTCGTGCGAACAACCGATTCAACCGATCTGACACTTCTTCCAACTCTCGAAATGGGTCCCATCGTACGAGTGCCATAGTAACCTCCTTTCGGTCAGTCCTGGTTACCTATCAGGTTAGCTGCGCTGGTGCGGCGCCGATCCAACTGGATGGCGCGTAGATAAATCGAACGATGGGGAAGTCAAGGGTGGATTCATACAGGAATTACCCTTGGTCGATGGGCGCACGAGGCCGATTGTTCTCGCCAGAAGTGGGCTTAGGGTAGACTGCTCTCTACTAAGCGGCTACCGATCATGTCCATACCTAATAGCATCTCACGCCGAGGGGATGGGGCTGGGAAATTGGTCCTCGAACCAACCGCTCCCTTCTAGAATCCCGCCATCCAACGATCGCATTGAAACGTGGGCCAACCGAAACCACGCAGGACATCCAGTTTGTTCGCGCACAAAAAGCATAGGCGCTGAATTGGATCTCTCCAGGCGAGTGAGACGAAAGCTTGCCCACTCGCCTGCGATAACTGTTGAGGTTAGCCTTTTTGCTGAGTCTTCGTCACTGTCATCTCCGATACGTCCACATCCACCACGCCACGAATTTTCTCCAGATCGTTGACCAAACTCACAAGGCCGGCATGGTGCTCGATCTTTCCCTTGAGTTTGATCACACCCTTCTCGATGCTGTATTCGACTTGATCGAGATCGACAAACGGCGCCCATTTCAAGTAAGCCATGACATCCTTTTCGAGGTCTCGGTCAGGTCGAGGTTCCCCCACAACCTTCAGCAAGTTCGCAATTGACACAACGCCCGGCACAGTCTGCGCCGTCTTATATGCCAGGCGGCTGTGCAGCGGCTTCTCCACAGCTCCCTTAAGCACCACATCCCCTTCATGAACCAGCACAGTGATCGTATTCGTTTTGTTGTCTCTCAGGGCCGGAACGGATCTCAGCGCCGCCTCAATCGACTTGCGGATCATTTCATCTTTGACCACGGGTGGCACGACGGTGATTTCATTGTGCAGCTGACGGACGCCCACAATGGTTCCGCTCACTAGCGCTTCGGCCAAACCCTTACTCTCCAAATCCGGCACAGTCCCGGTCAAGATGACCACGCCTTGGTCGACGTTGACCTGAATATTCTTCGCATCGATTCGACCATCTGAGGCCAATCGTTCTCGGATTGCCGATTCAATCTGTAGGTCCGTGGTTTTCGTCACATCGCCCACAAAACCGACCAGCCAGGTCGATAAGACAACCAGGATCACTGCAACCACCCCATTCAGTTTTCGGTTCATAACATCCTCCTCTAGCTCAATGCCTCCAGAGGGAAGCTCCGTTGGCGGGAGCTTCCCCGATAACGGCGATACCGCTTAACAAAAGTCAGTCGAAGAGAGAACGTTTGAGGTCGGCAAGGTACTCTTTAAGGGGAGCAAAAATTGCCTTTGCAGATTTGCCACCCTTTGTCTTATCTTCAATTTGTTCAATTTCCGCATAAAACTTCTTGTAATCTTCCTTTGTCCCATACCCCAAAAGTTCGGATAGCTTCAGTTGTTCCCGGGCCTCCTCGAGTAATTTCGCAAGGGTCTTGCTCTCTTCGTCGGTGCGCGTGTCTTTCTGAGCCAACTCTTCCGCCTTGGCTAACTTTTCCTCCGCCCGTATGAGCGGTAAGGACATGATATGTTCGGACACGACCAGTGTATTGAGAGCTGCCTGCAGAGCCTCTTTCGCCTCTTCAATGTTCCCCTTGTCAATCAGAGGCGTCACGGCCGCAATCGCCGCAGGATATGTTTGTAACGGAAGACTTGTCACACTGATCACGATCTCGCTCCCCAATCCTCGGATCAACAACCGAGCCTTCTGAACTTCCCCCTTCTCAAGATGGTTTTCTGCTTGTTTGCGAACCGCCTTAATCTGATCCACTGTGGCATAGAGGTCATGAGTCGTCACTGCGACATCTATTGGCGCGAGCGCCAGGTGTGGATCTCGCGCGAGCAGAATATTCAGCTTTCCTGTGGCCCGTTCCAACGCTTTCAGCGCGTCGTCGGATTTCTTGTCTTCCAGGGCCTTCAGCGCTTTTTTCGTTTCTTGAATCGCTGACGTGGCTTCATCAAGAATCTTTTTCCGCTGCTGACTCATCTCTTGCTCAGCCTGCCCCTTGACCGCACCGGTCATTGGCTTGTTCGTACCTGATTTATTTTGAGGATGATCTAGGGATTTCTCAGGGGCGCTTGAACACACACTCACCAAGGCCGACGTTATCAGTCCTACAGTCAATGCCACTATCAATGCATAACGTTTCATGAGATCATTCCTCCTCTTTGAAGCCCCTGGTCCTGTCCTATGACCAGTGACGAGACCGTATGTTCCTTTCGTGTTGCGTGTTGATTGAGCTCGTGCCGCAGATCACTCACTTCCGAGATGGATCCGCTTCACGCAGTTTTTCATAATTCTCAGCAAAACGAAGTCAAGAGGAGGGTGAACCGGGAGCGGCTGATAACATTGTACGTATTTATGATTATCAGACCGGATATGAATTTGTCGGTTATCCATCGAAGGAAAAAACCGTCCTGTGGGAATCAGAACACAATAAAGGAACGGCCCGTCCTGCAGGACGGGCCGTTGGCTGCGGAATGCAATTGTTGGGAGCGCTTTCGTTATGCCGCTTTCACATCGATGGTTTTGGCTTGGGAGTGAGCAGATTTCGGTAAGTGGACGTATAGCATCCCATCCCTAAATTCCGCCTTCACGTGCGCCACCTCGACCGAATCCGGAAGCGTAAAGCTCCGGAGAAAGCGTCCGTACGCCCGTTCAGGGCGATGGATCCTCCGTCCGGCACCCTTCGGCTCTTCTTTCCGCTCGCCTTGGAGGAAAAGCACCTTATTATCGACGGTCACCCGTATATCCCGTTTGTTCACCTCCGGCCGGATTGGGGCACATGGCGATGCGGATACCGTGCCGTTGCTGGAAAGAGTCCCAACGGATCCAGTTCATTCCCAGACCCATTTCTATGACCTTGACTGGAGGATAGAGGTGGACCGAGGCATGAAGGGCCTCGCCCCTATTGACTTTTCTTCAGAAAGAATTATTGGCACGAGTGTTCCGCAGAGTCGTTATTCTTTTGATGATGATCACAAGGTCAATTCAGACGTAAGGAGGACGAGGTTATGGCGTTGATGACCACGCTCAACGAGATAATTCCTTGGAAACGCCAATCATTCGAAGCACATAAAGTGTGATGACTTCATGAGATGTTTCATTGAAACTGCGACAACTCTCTTCCAATCTAGAAGACTTCAATAGGAGGTCGACCATGTACAGCCTATGGCCGTGGGTGAAGTGCCGAGTGCGAGTGGGAACAGTCATGCTTGTGCTTGGGGCAGCGGGGTTCATTTGCAGCACTGCCATCGACATGACTTATGCAGGAGATATGGCTCTACCGCCAGGCGTCGCGGCCGCGGACATTGAATACAACGGTCGCATCGCAGTCAATGGGGAACCAGCCACAGTAAAAATTGCCACTCCGAATAAGAACGGCTTGCTGGTCTTCGACGGCACAGCCGGCCAGCGGATCAATATCGGCTTCAGCGGTGTCACGCTCACACAGTTTTACGTTTCAGTCTATCGGCCTGATGGCGGGGTGATGCCCAGACATGTCTCCGCAGTGAAGAACTATTATGCGACGATGGGCGAGCGGCCCGTCTCCTCACTGACAACGGTGCATACCTCCATGCCAGCGTACCAGTTTTCAACCGATTCGGCGGCCACGATCTCTTCCAGTGAGATGAACGGCGCAAGCGTCGATCTTGAAGAATTGCCGGTGACCGGAACCTATACAATATTCATCGACCCGCTCAGTACGTATACGGGGAGTTTCAAGATCTCGGTTTCAAGCGAGCTTAGCGGTGATATCGTCCCTCATGGTTCAGCTGTAACAGTCGGTATTGATCGGACTGGGCAGAAGGCCCGCTATAAATTCTCGGGACAAAGTGGCCAATCGGTGAGTTTGCAGTTGAGTGAGGTGACAATCCGGAGCGGATATGTCTCTATTGTTGGTCCGGACGGGAGTTTATTGGGTAAGCCGGTCTCATTTGTCTCTGCGGGTGGTGGCACTATGATTCCGGGGCAGGTTCTTCCGGCTTCCGGAACCTATGCTGTCCTGATTGAATCGGACCTGAGTTATACCGGGAAGCTCAAGCTCGCGCTGTATAACGCTCCAGAACTGACCGGCACCCTCGCGGTTGACCAAGGAACCGTGACACCGAACCTGACGGTGCCGGGTCAACGGGCACGCTATACATTTAACGGGACGGAAGGGCAATGGGTGAATCTCGGTCTGACCGGGGTGTCAATTCCCATGACTGCTGTGTCCATTCTGAAACCGGATGGCAGCAAGTGGGAAGCGACCACCGTTGGTCCAAGTGGCGGCAGTCTTGATCCGTTGACGGCTCTGCCAGTGACGGGGACGTATACCATTGCGGTCGAGCCGGTTAGTAACTACACCGGCAGTATGACCCTCGCCCTTTCCTCTCCCGTCACGGGTACGATCGCAATCGATGGAGCCTCAGTGCCGGTCAGCCTGAACAAGGCGGGCCAGACGGCGCGGTACACGTTCAATGGCAACGCCGGACAATGGGTGAATCTCGGGCTGACGGGGGTGAGTATTACATCCACCGCGGTCACGCTTCTGACATCCGATGGGACCATTCTTGCCTCAACGGCTGTGGGTACGGCGGGCGGGGGCCTCGCAGATCAAAATCCTTTGCCGACCACCGGCACGTACACGGTTCTCGTTGATCCTGTCGGCAGCTACACTGGCAAAATGACCTTGACTCTTTCGAGCGAGGTTTCGGATTCGCTCAAGGTGAATGCGGCTCCTCGGCCGATCACGGTCAGCCGCGCGGGCCAGAATGGGCGCTATACGTTTACCGGTGCCGCGAATCAACAGGCCACGATCAAGGTCACGAACAATAATCTCGGCAACGTGACAGTCAATCTCTATAGCCCGAATGGTATCCTGCAAGCTGGGATGACGAGTTCAGCATCGAGCTTTACTCTCAACCCGGTGACCCTGGCTTCAGCAGAACCATACACAGTGACCATCAATCCTGCGCTGCCTGAGATTGGTAGTATTCAACTACAGGTGAATAGCCAATAGCATCGGAGCTTCCGCAGGGGCGATGACCTCGCCCCTGCGGAAACCGTGGAGACATCATACACGCTAGTTTCAACCACAGTTGGCCGCTGCCGAACGAAGAGAGGAGCTTGATCGGGCAGTTTGCAAAGCTCATGGCAATTGATGCCGGCTATCATTTCTGAGAAAAGCGGAATGCGATGGATACGCGGCCTCGGTTTCAGTCAGTTCGTGAAGGGGCTTTCTATCAGGCTACGACCATGACGATACAAGACCTTCCTAGGAATACAACGTTCTAGTCCTAGCTAGTTACCGATATCTCACCTTTTTTGTCCTGTTGTTACATAACCTATATAGAAGCCCTTGCCAGTGCCGGTGGTGTGTGCGCCGATCAATGACTAGAAGGCAATTCTTCGTACGAAAAGCGAAGATAAGTCGATTGGCTAGGGGGCCGTGCTGGTCTTGCGCCGGGTAGGGATCGCGTTACCGGTAAACCACGGGATGTGGGTGGTGTCTGGCAGTGGCTTGAGGGTGGGCTTTGCAATATGAACGGCAGTTTCTGGCGAACGTGGGCGCTTGCCTTTTGGAAGGGGCTTATTCCGGTTATTGAAAGCCATGACTTCATTATATCAAAAACCCATGGCAGATATGCGTACATTTCCATCTCACATACCTTCCAACTGGGATCACCAAATGCGCCATGACGCTAAAGCCGTCAGAAGCGACGGACAAACGCCAGGACAACCCCAGTCAGGGTGATGGCTGATTCAGAGCCCGAGTTGTCTGCGCGTGATGTGAGGCCCCCAAGCCGGCCTTTTGCTCGATCTTAAGCTTAATTCGGGCACCCATTGTCGGCAATGTGAGAGGCTCTTTGGCCTTGGAGAACCAACCATGAGCCATATGATCAAAGACGTACAGCAGAACCGCTCGATACGAAAACAGCGGTCACCTCAGGATGACCGTTATGTGGTACTCACATTGACCCCGAACAATCGATCTCGTGAAACGCATCAGGGCACAAGTCTAGAATGGAGGCACGGGCCGTCAGCGCAACCTTGCCCGGTTGTTGAAGCCCTTTTCCCTAGGCGACACTAAGGAAGTGTTAGGTAAATTGTTCGGCCTTGGCGTTTCAGCAAGAGCAAGACCGCTTGGTCCTTTGGTAACTTGCCAATGATCTGCCCAAAGGCCTTCGCCGACGTCACCGCCTGGCGGTTTACTTCCAGGATGATATCGCCCTCTCGGACACCCACTTCCTCAGCCGCACTCCCGGGCCGCACCCCGACAATGACGACGCCTCGTTCACTTGACTTCAAGCCATACCGACTAGCCAATTGTTCGGTCAGATCGCGAACCTCAAGACCGGACAGTGCTCCAGTGGGCGTGGCTGATTCGCCGTCGTCCTCCGCGTTTTGTGATAAGGATTTGGGTTGCTCCAAGATCGTGAGCTCCACTGCCTTCGGCTTCTTATCTCGAATGAACTTAATCATGACTTTTTTCCCCACCGGTGTCTGCCCCACGGCATTGCGTAGATGCGTCGGGGAATCCATCGGTTTGCCATCGTATTCCACGATCACGTCGGCTCGCTCGAATCCGGCTTTCTTCGCGGGGCTCTCGTCCATGACATCACTGACCAGCACGCCCTTTGTCTCCGTGACACCGAATTGAGACGCCAATTCCGGTGTCAGCTCCTGAATAGATACCCCAAGCCACCCGCGAACAACTTTTCCCGTTTGTACGAGCTGTCCCATGATGGACTGCGCCATGTTGCTGGGCACGGCAAATCCGATCCCCATGTTTCCGCCGCTCTGGCTGAATATTGCCGTATTAATCCCAACCAGCTCGCCCCGCACATTGACCAAAGCCCCGCCGGAGTTACCGGGGTTGATGGCTGCATCCGTTTGGATGAAATCTTCGTATTCGGCGATACCTGCGGCCCGCCCAAGAGCGCTGACGATTCCCAGGGTCACAGTCTGTGTCAGGCCAAACGGATTTCCCACGGCAAGAACAAACTCCCCGACCTCCAGTTTGTCAGAATCGGCCCAGGACACGGTTGGAAGCCCCGCCGCATCGATCTTGACGACGGCCACATCTGTCTTTGGATCGGTGCCGATCAGCTTCGCCTTGAATTCGCGTTTATCTGACAGGATGACACGGATTTCATCCGCCTTGCCCACCACATGATTATTGGTGATGATGAGTCCGTTAGAGTCGACGATCACGCCAGACCCAAGTCCTCCTTCTTTTCGTTCCTTCGGTTGTTCAAATTTCCGGGGAAACTCGTCGCCGAAAAACTTTCTAAACAAGGGGTCGTCAAACGGCACGGGCCCCGACCCTTGGGAACGACCGCTTTTGGTGGCGTAGATATTCACCACCGCCGGTTTCACCGACTTTGCAATGTCCACGAATGTTTGATTGCCGCCGCCCAGCACGGGCTGAGGGGCGGTCGAGACGGGTTTGGCAATGAGAGGAGGCTGAACTAGAGAGGAGACGTCAGAAACTGCGTGTCCGGTAGGCAACCAGCCAAGGTCAGAAGCAATCACAAATCCAATCATGATCCCAGCCGTCAACCATATTACGGGCACAAGCCAACTTCTGGGTCCACGAGGCGCTTTGCGGTCAAAATCTGTTTGATACATGGCGTCGACTCCTGGCACTGTGAGTCTGGATGAGTGCCCTACATTTCGCCGCCCGATCAGTGAAATGAAGGCACGTGAAATACTGTCAGTACTGCAACTGGCGGACCCGGAACTGGGCCTAAGCGGTTGTTTTGCGCAGTGGCGTGAGAGCATGTCCCTTTCATTTGGAGAGGGTTCGTAAGCAATGTGTGCCGCATAGCACTCACTTCCGAGATAACATCCGCTTCACGCAGTTTTTCATAATTCTCAGCAAAGCGAAGTCAAGAGGAGGGTGAACGGGAGCGGCTGATAACATTGTACGTATTTATGGGTTTCAGACCAGATATGAATATGTCGGTTATCCATCGAAGGAAAAAACCGTCCTGTGGGAATCACAACACAACACAGGAACGGCCCGTCTTGCTAAACGGGCCGTATCTGTGGATCGCAATGCATTGGCAGGAGCCTCGTTATGCCGCTTTCACATCGATGGTTTTGGCTTGGGAGTGAGCAGATTTCGGTAAGTGAACGTATAGCATCCCATCCCTAAATTCCGCCTTCACGAGTGCCACCTCGACCGAATCCGGGAGCGTAAAGCTCCGGAGAAAGCGTCCGTACGCCCGTTCAAGGCGATGAAATCGACGTCCGGGGCCCTTGGGCTCTTCCCTCCGCTCGCCTTGGAGGAAAAGCACTCTATTGTCGACGGTCACCCGTATATCCCGTTTGTTCACCTCTGGCACTTCTACTTTGAGGTAATACTCGGCGTCTGTTTCAAGGACGTCCACGGAAGGGTACCAATCCGGGACCGTCACCATTTCTTTGCCATCCACCTGGTGAGTTTCGGTCTGTTGATTTTTAGAATGTGACAAGAACCGGTTCATTCGCTCCGAAATGCCTTCGAGTTCACGGAGCGGATTCCAATGTGCGAGCTTCATATCGTTTACCTCCTTTCATCAAGTCCACTCTCGGTTTTATAGACTGCATCGTCGTGCCGAGAGCCTACAAGGAAATGAATAATCTCGTCCTCCCATGAATCAACTCCCTTGGATGAAATGGGTAGGGTTTCAGCGGAGGTAGTATTTTTACACGAAGGTGGGCGGAGCCGCTTGCGACGAGCGAACCCCGAAAAGTAGGCGAACTATTAGGCCGAGCCTTCTCCGATTTTCACATCGATCCGAGTACGGTGGACGTCTATGGAGCTTCCTCTGCCTTACTGTCCTCATCCAGGTTGAGGGTGAGAAGTCTGCCCAATGCCTGTTGCCTGGCACGTTGTTCCACTAAAACTGCTATATCGAAGAGACTCTGGTCATTCTCCTTATTCTCGAGCAGTCGCATACCCGACTGTAAGGCTTGGAAGGTGCGATCGAATACATTCAAATCGTGTACAAATTCCCCTTCCGCCTTCCGATCATGAGGAAACGCCTCCATGTGTTGCTGGAACCGGACGACCGCCCTCTCTTTAGAAGCGAGCAATCTCAGCAGCTGGTTTTGCCAGAGCGCCAGTCGGACCGTTTGAGTGGCCTCGTGGGGAATGACGGGTATGGCAATTAGACCAAATACGTCCCCCTCAAGCGCCGCCTGGGCCATCGAAAGGTCTCGTTGACAGACCGTTACGAGAAGAGGCGCGAGCAATTGATTCTTTTTCTTTTGGATGGAACGATAGGCTGGAAGCAACAGGGGGCTTACTACGACGGTATCGTAAGAAACGCTCTCGACCTTATGAGAGAGTTCCTCGGCGGAGGCACACGTGCCGATGGCGATATCGAGAATGTGGTCGAACAGCGTACAAGAGAGACGGTTGATCGTGCCATAATCATGTTCAGCAATCAGAACCGATCGTATGAGCCTCATACGTCACCAGAATGGCCTGACCGCGCCCTCCTTTTACCGTGCCATCCGGCGGCGCCTCGAGCACCGCCGGGGCCTCGTCGGCGGAGAGTGCCAGGGTGCTATTCTCATTGTTATAAGCCGTCACAGTATGAATAGAGCCGTTATGAAAGGGGCCACAATAAGCCAGGTTGCAATAAGTCTGTAGAGGAATTTCATAGTCAGCCACCTCCTTCATATATCTGCCCCAGATTGTTCAGTCGCTCTTCTCTACCATGCTCCAAATACTACATATGCGTGCGCTCTAAACGAGACATCGCCATCTGCTTGCTTTGTATTCCAGGAGTGGGCAATGGAATCGGGACTCTCAGCGTTTCTTGTCGACGGTACTGCTCCTGATCCTGCTCAAAGATTTGCTGGAGCTCGCGATCTGTGATCGTCAAGATCAAATCATAGAACTCGCGCCCTTGGTCTAGTTTATGAAACTGAGCCAAGACCGACATGGTGCTACCGTCTTTCCACACTGTCTTCTTCACGGAGGCGATATTGGGTCCAGCGTCATAATCTGTCTGCTCTGCCACTGCGGGCTCCCCATAGGCTTCCTGCAGTCTTTGGCGTAGCTCTTTAAACCCACCGGGCACCGCATCATAGTTGTAATGAATAGCCAATTCTCGGAGACGGTCATTGTAGAAGCGATATTCCACGCGTTGGACGGCGTGATCCTTCGATGGAAGTACGATGATACGTTGAGCGGGATCACGTCGATTCAGGGACACGCCTTTTGCATCAGGCACAATACGGGTCAGTTCAGACAACGTCATCCCCAACCGAGCGCCTTGAAATGAACGGGGAAGCACAGTTTCCCTTGTATCGCCTTGGGCGGCCAAGCCTGGACCCGCCAAGTTCCCCAGTAACAGACCAACCATCAACATCATGCCTAGCGCGACGGATTTCACTTGCATGGCAATGTCCTCCTTTCTTTGCCTCATTACACCGCTCCAGGACGGTTGCATGACTGCCAGCTGTTTGGTCCCGCCGGCGCCTGAATCCAGGACCGCCGGCGAAGACGAGTACGTGTCACTTTCTTTATTCACACTCGATCATGATCGAGCGTGGTTTTGCCTGTTCCCGCTTCGGGAAGGTAATCGTTAACAGGCCCTGCTTATATGAGGCCATCGATTTCTCATGGTCTGCATACTCCGGCAGGTTGAAGACACAGGAAAACGCACCGGCTCCGATCCCTTGCAAGTACCATCGTCTCCCCTCAGACTCGTTGCGCTTCCGTTCCCCCTTCACGCGGAGTATGTTGCTTTCTACCTGCACGGCGATCTGATTCGCCTCCAAGCCCGGAAGAGCCAACTGAACGGTGAAACCCTCTTCGTTCTCAAAAATATCGCAGGCTGGATTCCAGGACTGCGACCACCCATTCACAGATTGGATTGCGTCGTCCAGCAGATGATCAATTTGTGACTCGACCGATCGGTTAGGGAACAAGACAGGCAGTTGGTTTTCCCAAGACATAGCTCTACCTCCTGTGATCTATAAAAAATGATTATTGAAATCAGCTGGAATGAAGGACTGCGTGAAGGGCCGGAGTACAGCTCTATAACAGCTGGCCAGACAGTGAGCCCTTCACCAAGTCCATCCAGTCCAGCTTGTCAACTGCGCATTTAGTAATGTCGAAATTTCCCGAGTCAAGACCCTGTAGGTAGCAGATAAAAATCCGATGCAGATTGGTCGGGGCGAGTGAGAGGGCAAAAGGTTGGAGGACTGTTGAATACTCACCGAGCCCCTTTGCTCTTTGTTCCAATCCACAGACCCCAAACACCAGCTCATCAAGGGTCAGCTCGCTAAGATTCGTGTCGGCTTGGTTTTCGACAACCCACCGTAGAGCTCGATCAACCGATCCGCCGGGGCCATGCGCGGCCTCTACAGATGATCGGGAAATCATTGGGTTGGTGTTGGGGTTTCCTTTTTCGACGGGTACCCTTCTGACGGATGCTTTGTGTTGGAAGGCGGGGGCTAGTTCAAGGAGGGAGAGCGCTGGATATAAATGGCTAGTCGTAGAGGACTCCATGTGGCCACCCTGGCCTGCGACGAAAGGCGGGAGGGGCTCTTCTGCCAGAGGACTGTCAAGTGGATGCCCTATCCTGCTGTTTCCTGCCGTACCGTGCTGTCTCAAGAATGCAGCTAAATATGGGGAAAACTGCAGCGGTGCGACATGGTGAGCAACAGGAGGAGAGAAGCTGCGCTCCCTTCAGGATCCCGCGCCCTCACGGCTGTCCGGGTTCAAATCCCGGCTTCGGCACCAACCCTCTTTCCCCGTTTCTATCAGGGGTTTCAGCGGTTCTGTAGCCTTCACTGTGCTGGCCATAAGAGACGTTCGTCAGTTACTCGTCGATCTCATACAGCACCTGCGCATTCGCTATCGAGTTGAATCCATGGTACCTTAATCAACTAGTCATCCTGTCCTTCGCGCCTCGTTCTTTAGCCTTCTCCGCGCGAATGATCCTGTTCCCCATGACAGGTCTTTGGGCTTACTCCGACTCACTCAGAGCGCTGAGGACATCTGTATTGAAACGAAAGGAGTCTTGATGAGCCGTCTCAACTTAGAACCGCTCATGACATTTTCGGATGGATCATATCTGGCCATCAGCACGGAATGTTTACAAAAAGGCCACTTTTCCTGCTCCGTATATAGTGTCGTTGAAACGGGTGAATGCACATCGTTCCGTATCATCGTGAACCCCCTCCTCTCGGCAGCCACGTGTTTGAATGCCCAAGAACAGGCCTACAGCTGTGCCCTCCGCATCTATCCAGGCGCCGCCGCTGTCATGAAAAAACCACCCTATTTGGTCTGGCATGGGCCGCACTCGTCAGGGGTCCAGTGATTGACCGCGAGGTGCTGCTGACTAAACACATGACGGGCGACGTCGAGTAGCCATTTCTTCTTGCTGGTGATTTCAGGGTAGAGATTGCTCCTGTTGACTGTCTCTGAAATTGGGAGTAGCCTTAACAGGTTATACTCTCCACACACATCTTGCCGACGACTCCTGGATGGCCTACCGCCGACACCTTGTGAGAAAGGCGGTGCCTCTATGTTCGCGTTTACCGATCCTCCCTCTTCCCTGCGGATGGAACTTCAAGAATTCATCCGTTCCTGCGAAAACCTTCTGTCCTCAACGGTCTTCCCTTTCAATGTGCCGTTAGCACCAGATGAACGGCCTGTCGTTGAATATTACGTGGAAGAACTGAAGACCTACCTTCTCTCACCCCAGCGTCACTGACCAACGCTATGATGCAGTACCCTGTGAGGAGGCATGCGATGTCTGATTACCGGCAGAGTATTCGTGAGCATCTCGTGGCCAGCAAAAAGCTGCTCGAAACGGGAGACCTCTCAAATGATGAACCGGAGTCCTTGAGGAAAAAGATCGAGGGTCTATCTGCTCTCCTTGGTGAAGAAGGGACCAACGCAGAGCGATGACCGCTGCAGGAATAGCCCTGGTGTGATGCTCCTCCGGTTTCTATGGTCCTTTGGATGAATGATTGGAGTGCAGGAAACGAGAATGCTGGATTATAAGCATCGCAGGATCGAGTTGTTGCCGAGACGGCAAGCTGATGAGACCTGGCATTGCCAGTATCGCATTATTGAATTCCGACAAGTCTGCTGGGGGTACCACAATGGACGCACCAACGGCGTCTTCCGTTCCCGCGAAGAGGCCACAGCGGCAGCCCTGGAAGAGGCGAAGCATATCGTTGATTCACTCGAACCACCTGCACAATTTCCGTTGTCCCAGCCTGCATCGATGATAGGAACGTACGGGGACAGGGTGCGAAAGCTGACTTACTCGTTCGTTCAATCCTGGATCAAAGGGGGCGCATTGTAGGCTGCCATAACATACTGTCATCTCGATATATTTGCGGACAACTGCGGACGGGAGTAGTTCAACCATTCTCCCTACACATCCATCGCCCCCATCGGGGAAACCGAAATTGACCTGTGGCGAGTGCTCCAGGAATGGTAGTAACCCTGTTATGTGGTGCTCAACCATGTTTGGCAATGTGAGGAGGTTCCGCCCGTTGGTGTTGGAATCGGCGGTGATCGTCGGAATCCCAGCCGTCTACATGATGCGTTCCGCCAAGGTGTTGATGAACTGGGATTGACCCTCCTCCTGGAAGATCTTCGTCAGATCTTCAGGAAGCCGCTCGGCTGGTTTTGAGGGAAGCCGGCTATTGCTTAAACCGACATCCCATGTTCTATGAAGACCGCGCTCCCACTCACGCACCCATGCTCGAATCGATTCATGCGTCGCTGTTGTCGCGCGCTGTATCTCGCTAATGGATCGCCCGTCCTTCCATAGACGAAAGCACTCTTTTTTTGAGTTGTCTCTCTGCGGCATGCTACCTCCTAGAGTGTCGGGTCCTTGCTCAATCCACTGACTGCAAGTAACTGAAAACTAACTATGGAGATCTTCTAACGATACCGTGAGTCGGCAGACTCGAGCGTCGGCAGGCGGATGCTCATTTTCACCGCCTTGCGATCGGTCTCACCGTATTGAGGAGATGTCCAAGTAAAATGTATTCGTACCCATGCTGATTGAGGGTCTAGAAAAAGACGGAAGGGCGCGCAAATCAAGGCGCACACCCCGTTTATAGCAATAGATAGGAATCAATATCAATATATTGGGAACCCGAGGTCTTCTGTTGCGCTCCTGTCTCCTAAATCGGGCTTTTCATTGAAACTATGCCTATTTCACGTACACTCCGACAGACTGATTTTTCAGTGATGGTGTATGTTGAAGGGGGAGTATGGCCACGATATTGGTGATTGATGATGAGGCTCCCATTCGCACATTGTTATCGACGGCTCTTCAATCGGCAGGCCATGAGGCGGTGGAAGCGTCCAACGGGCGCGAGGGGGTCGACTTATATCGTCAGAGCCCGGTGGATTTGGTCATCGTCGATATTCTAATGCCTGAGTTGAATGGACTCGATACCATCATGGAGCTCACTCGCGAATTTCTGAATGTCAAAGTCATTGCCGTCTCCGGCGTGGTCGATGATCAGTCCATGCTTAGCACCGCCAGACTGTTGGGTGCACGACAAACGTTGCGCAAGCCCTTTGGAATGGATGAACTGTTATGGGCGGTCCGGTATGAGTTGGCGCACTAATTCGCTGGCTCAAAAAGGACGGTCAAGTGTGGCAGGATGGTCGGACGGAGAACATTTTTTGGACACGCTCTTTCTGTCGGCCATTGGAAGAAATATGTGGCCCATAATCCTATGGTGGAGACTCAGAAGCGATACATACCGACCTGATGATCCAGCAACAGCCGCTACGCGTCTTCTGCTGAATCGCCGACACCGATCGTTCGGCCCTGTCGTGCAAAGGGGCCGTTTAGACCCCTTCCGTCTTCATACCTCCGATGCGGCGACTGGCATAGCTTCTGCACTACAGGATCACGGAGACTTCTTCTATGGAGGGAAGGAGTTGTGGGATGCGTGGAGACTGGAGGACACGCCAATGCCCGACAATAGGGAACGCTGGATTGAGTTCGGCACAACACGATGGAAAGGTAACAAAGGATGCCCTGACGGGAGCTTGGCGTCCCGTGAAGAGGCACAAGCAGGCGCGCTAGATCAGGCACTACGGGTCATCGATTCACTCACGACTCCAGTCTAATCCCCATGTCGTTCAAGGCTCAGGAACAAGACGTCCATGGAATTCACCCAAAGGTGACAATGATACCTGATCGCCTCTGTACCTGGTGCAGCGTTCCCATGAAGAAACGGGTGGTCGGCGGCGACCAGTTCGTCCACTACACCTGTCCCAAATGCCTCTTCCAGCACACGACCAGACCGCGTCCCAAGGCGTAAACACCACCCGGATGACTGTCATGTCATGGCGAGCGGCTACCTATGCTGTCGTTTCCAGCTGTCTTGCGCTGCCGCAAGAATGCTGTTAAATACTGGCGAAACTGCGCCGGCATGACTTAGGGCGACACAAGGGGGATAGAGGCCTCGCCTTCTTCAGGGTCTGACGCCTCGCGAGTGTTTGAGTGTTCAATCCAGGCTTTGACAGCAACTTTCGCATGGCGCGTGCCGCGGACTCGTTATCGCTCCGTGGGCAGTGATCGTGAGCGTATGAGTTCCTCCAGTGGCTTCTATCCGTCAGAGTTGAACCGCTTCGCAGATGCCGACGAAGAACATCGTAACGAGAACAGCATTTTGGTGACATCTTCGCCTCGCGCAAGAATAGGCTTGCTCTCGTCTTACTCTGCTGTGGTGTAGGTAGAAGTGGAAGAGAAGAGTGTCTTGTTACTGAGTAATAGGAGGCTCAAGAGCCTGATGTTGTTCATAGTGTGCTCGAAGGTAGGTGCACGATGAGGCTTTTCCTGCTCGCGGTGATTTTGGTCGTCGCCGGTGCGACACCAGCGGCAGCACTGTCCGGTGATGAACCATATGATGCGCTACAGCGTGGAGAGTTCAAGCTCGCAGCAGGACTCTTTTACCCTTTGGCAGAGAAAGGAGATGCGCGGGCGCAGTACAACCTTGGATTGCTGCATGCCAGCGGTCTGGGTGTGGGACAGAACTACCAGTCGGCATTGAAATGGCACCGTCTGGCGGCGGGACAAGGCCACGCAGGAGCCCAGAACCAGTTAGCCCAGATGTACGCCAAGGGGGAGGGTGTTCCACAGGACTATATTCGTGCGCACATGTGGTACACGGTTGCGGCGGCATCGTCGAGTGGCGGTTCAAAAAATGAGTTGATGAAGGACCGAGACGTTATGGCTTCACACATGACTCCACCTCAGATCCAGAAAGCGCAGGAGATCGCGCAGCGTTGTCTGCAAAGTCAGTTCAAGAAGTGTGATTAGGAGAATCCTCCCGAGCAACTCTCCCTCTTGCCTCTTCCGCCCACCGTGGTTCAGACTATAGCCAACGGGTGCTTCATGAAGCGCCGATCGGGCACGAAATCGATAAGACTGGGGATCGCTCTCCTCGTCTTCATCATGCCTCCGCCGGGACGGGACCTGATCCTCTCTGCAGAGGCGGATGACACTGCTCTTGAGCGACCGGGCTTCTCGATTATTACCCGGGATGGCTCGGGCGATGCCGGTCAGTACAGCTCCGTGACCATCGGGGCCGACGGGCTGGTTCTCATCAGCTACTATGATGCCATCAACGGCGACCTGAAGGTCGCCCACTGCTCCAACCAGACGTGCACCTCCGCGACGATCAGTTCTCTGGACCGCACCGGAGATGTCGGTCGGTACACCTCCATCGCCACCGGAAGCGATGACCTGGGCCTCATCACGTACCATGACGCCACGAACGGGGATTTGAAAGTTGCGCACTGCACCGATGTCGCCTGTACCTCGGCCACGCTCACCGCTCTCGACCGCAATGGGAATGTCGGTCAGTACAGTTCCCTGACTATCGGTACCGACAAACTCCCCCTTATCACTTACTACGATGTCACGAATGGAGACCTGAAAGCGGCGCATTGCAGCGACGTCGCCTGTAGGGCGGCTACGATTACCACGCTCACGTTTCTCAAAGCCGAGGAAAATGTCGGTCTGTACACCTCGGTTGCTATTGCCGGAGGCCAGGGGCTCATCAGCTACTATGACGCGACCGACCACTACTTGAAATCCGCCCTCTGTCCAGACCTACCTTGTACGGAACCCACGCTCACGACCACTCCAGATAAAACCGGCGATGTGGGCCAGTACAGTTCCGTGGCGATCGGTATGGACAGTCGGCCGCTCATCGGCTACTACGATGCGACGAATGGCGATCTAAAAGTCGTGCACTGTGAGGAAGTGGTGTGCACGTCCGCAACGCGCACCGTTCTTGAGAGTGAAGGCGATGTCGGTCTCTACACCTCCACGACGATCGGCGCCGATGGCCTCGGCCTGATCAGCTACTACGACGCGACAAACGGGGATCTGAAAGTGGCCCACTGTGGCGACGTCGCGTGTACCTTCGCTACCATCGCCACACCGGACAGCATCGGCAACGTCGGAGAACACAGTTCCGTGACCATCGGCACCGATGGATTTCCCTTCATCAGCTACTACGACGTGACAAACGGGGATCTGAAAGTGGCTCACTGTGGCGACATAGAATGTATCTCTGCGACCGTGACTTTGCTGGATGGGGGAGCGATCAATGTAGGCGCGCCGTCTTCGATGGTGATGGGTCCTGATGGAAAGGGGCTTATCAGCTATCATGATGCGACGAAGGGCAACCTTAAGGTGATTCGCTGTGCCGATCTCGCCTGTGCCTCGGCCACGCTCACGACGATTGAAAGCCAGCACGATATCGGTCAGTTCACGTCGGTCTCGATCGGGACCGACGGACTCCCCTTTGTGGCGTACTACGATGCGACGAACGGCGATCTGATCATCATGCACTGCGCTGATCTTGCCTGCATTACAGGGACTCAAACCACGTTGGACGAAACGGGACAGGTCGGGCAGTTTCCGTCGATGACCGTCGGGGTTGATGGTCGAGGTTTGATCAGCTACTACGACGCCACGAACGGGGACCTCAAGGTCGCCCACTGTGCCGACATTGCCTGTAGCTCAGCAAAGGCCACCATACTCGCCAGCAAAGGTGACGTCGGTCAATTTACTTCGGTCACCATCGGAGCCGACGGCCTGGCGCTGATCAGCTACTATGATGCGACCAACGGGGACCTCAGGGTTGCGCATTGCGACGATCTCCCCTGTGCCTCAGCCACGCATAGTGTCTTGGACAGTTCAGGGCAGGTCGGTCAGTATAGCTCCGTGGTGGTTGGGTCCGATGGATTCGGCTTGATCAGCTACTACGACGCCACGAACGGGGACCTCAAAGTTGTCCATTGTACCGACCTTGCCTGTGGTTCAGCCAAGATCAGCACCCTTCACAGTCAGGGTGATATTGGTCGATTCACGTCGATGACCATCGGTCCTGACGGCCGAGGTCTGATCAGTTACTACGATGCGACCAATGGGGATCTCAGAGTCGCCCATTGCATCGATGTTGAGTGTCGTTCGGCAACCCACACTGCCGTTCAGAATGAAGGCGATGTCGGTCGATTCACGTCGATGATTATCGGGGTCGATGGCCGAGGCCTGATCAGCTACTACGATGTCACGCACGGAGACCTCAAGGTTGCCCACTGTTCCAATAGCCTGTGCCTCCCGCATCACCGCCGCTGAGAAGCATCCGGCACCGCAATCCTGGTGCACGTGGCAGAACTGATCTCTATGACGAGCGAAGACCTCGGATTTCTGCCAACGTAGTTTCTATTTCATCCGGTGAGTTGAGGAGACTCGGCGCGAGCCGAGCATATTGCGTCGCGTACGGCGTCATGCTCCCGACGATCTTACGCTGACGCAACTTTTCCACGATCTGACGAGGAGTCATTCCCGCTATTTCGAAACAGACGATCCCAGCCGAAAGATCCTGTGAGAGCGGTGTGTGGAGGGTGACCTGGGGCATGGCCGCCAAGCCCTGTTTCAGCTGTTGATTCAGTTCATAGATACGCTGAGTCACTTTGGATTTCCCGATGGCTTGATGAAACGCAAAGGCTTCATCCAAGGCCCAGCGATGTTCGAACGAGTGGAACCCGCCCGGAGTCATGTGAACGGATTGAGGGAGGCCTCTCGAGGAGGCATTCTTCATCCAAAGATCAAAAACCTGCGTATTGAAAGTTGGGATGGTGGCCTGGGCAATCGGCCAGGCCTGTGGGTGCCCCCAGACGAGCCCGGTCCCTCGCGGGCCGAACATCCACTTGTGAGTCCCGGCGATCAGAAAGTCGCACCCGAGCTCGGGGAGGCGGAAATCCTCAACCCCCAAGGCATGGACCCCGTCTACGCAGAAGATGATGCGATCCTGCTCGCCTCTCGAGCGATTGATGGATTGGATGACCTCAGCCATTTCGTGGATTGGCAGCTTGAGTCCCGTGCTGGAATGGACCCAGGTAACGGCCACAATGCGTGTGGCTGGGGTAATACCTTTTCGCAAGGAATCGACGATCTCGCCGCGAGATACGGTTTTGAGTGAACGATAGAGAGTGATTTGACGCACGACGGCGCCCGTGCGTTCGGCGCGAAGGCGTAGCGCAGTTTCTGTCGAGTAGTGATCGTGGGTCGTCGTCAAGATGTCCTGTCCTTTACGAAGCGCCAGCCCGCTGTAGAGCAGGCCCAGCCCCATCGTCGTGCTGTCGGTCAGCGCGATATCGATGGGTTCAACACCCAGATAATCGGCTGCAGCCCGCAGAACCTTGGCCTCCTGCTTCTTCTCATGCTTGTACCAGTAGCCAATGGGATCGGCATCCAGGCCGGCTCGGTGCCGTTCGATCGCCTCCCGCACCGGCGTGGGATGAGACGCCAGAAAGAACGCCGCCAAATGGATGAGCTTGGGAGACAAGCGAAACTGCGTCCGCAGATCATCCCAGCCCGAAAACTTGCTCTGGAGTGGTTGTTGATCAGCCAAGGCGCGATCGTACGCACTTGCCAGAACCGCTGCGCCTAAGGCCAATCCCGTCCGCACCAGGAAACCTCGACGTCCAATGTCGCTCATATGAACCTCCAGGTCAGAGCTGACAGCTGTACTGTACTGCGAGTTCAGAAAATCAGGCAAGGAGCGCGATCGTCACCCATGGAGGACCGCAACATAAGGGAGGCGCCTGCTAGGACTGGTAGGTTTCCATTGGCGGACAACTACAAACAAGGTGGCGGTCGCCGTATGCCTCGTCGATACGGCTCACGCTAGGCCAGAATTTGCTGTGCTTCAGCCATGGAGCCGGAAACGCCGCCTGTTCGCGGCTATACGGACGATTCCATTCTGTAGCCGTCACGATCGCAGCGGTGTGAGGAGCGTTCTTCAGCAGATTGTTCGTGCGCGGTTGTCGTCCATCGACGATCTCTTGAATCTCGGCACGAATGAGGACGAGCGCCTCGCAGAGCCGATCGAGTTCGCCTTTGGCTTCGCTCTCCGTCGGTTCGACCATGAGGGTGCCGGCCACAGGGAACGACACGGTCGGCGCGTGGAAACCATAGTCCATCAATCGCTTGGCCACATCCATCGCCTCGACACCGGCGCTTTCCTTAAATTCGCGTAGATCCAGGATGAACTCATGAGCTACCAGTCCAGAGTCTCCCTTGTACAGAATGGAATAATGCTTTTCCAGCCGCTTAGCCATATAGTTAGCGCTCAGGATGGCCACCTGTGTGGCTTTGGTGAGTCCGTCACGGCCCATCAAGGCAATATATACCCAGGAAATCGGGAGAATGCTCGGGCTGCCGAATGGGGCCGCCGATACGGGACCGATGGCTTGCGGTCCACCGATCTTGACCACGGTGTGTCCCGGCAGAAACGGGACAAGATGCGGCGCCACTCCGATCGGTCCCACGCCAGGACCTCCGCCTCCATGGGGGATACAAAACGTCTTATGGAGATTGAGATGGCAGACATCGGCGCCGATGTCGCCCAGACGGCAGAGGCCGACCATGGCATTCATGTTGGCCCCATCGATATAGACCTGTCCGCCATGCGTGTGAACGATTTGGCAAATACGCCGCACGCTCGCCTCAAATACTCCATGGGTGGAAGGATACGTGAGCATCAGGGCCGACAACCGGTCCCGATATTGGGCGGCCTTGGCTTCCAGATCGGCGACATCCACGTTTCCGTGCCGATCGCAGGCGACGACGACAACCGTCATGCCGACCATGGCCGCACTGGCGGGATTCGTACCGTGAGCAGAAACGGGGATCAAGCACACGTCGCGGTGTGTTGCGCCCGTCGCCCGGTGGTAAGCCCTAATCACCATCAGGCCTGAATATTCACCCTGGGATCCTGCATTCGGTTGGAGGGAAAATGCCGCAAATCCGGCGATCTCGGCCAGCCAGGCTTCGAGTTGCCGGAACAGGGTCCGGTAGCCAAGAGTTTGTTCAACCGGGGCGAATGGGTGCAGGCGAGCGAACTCCGGCCAGGTGACCGGGAGCATTTCGGCGGTTGCATTCAGCTTCATCGTGCAGGATCCCAGTGGGATCATCGAGTGCACGAGCGACAGATCCTTGGATTGCAAACGATGAAGATAGCGGAGCATCTCGTGTTCTGAGTGATATCGATGGAAAACTTCGTGCGTCAGATACTTACTAGTTCTCTCCAACGGAGCGGGATAGCGCAGATCGATAGTGGCGGCGAGGTCGGAGAGGCGGAACGGCAACTGATCCTGACCGACGAAGATCTGCAGAAGGTGGCGCACTTCTTGCCCGGAGCTGACTTCGTCGAGCGAGATGCCGATCGAGCCGTCCTCATAGTGTCGGAAATTGATCCCGTGTTCATCTGCCCTCACCGCAATCTGGTTGGCCTGAGCCTCGGATACCGGAACCCGAATCGTATCGAAGAAGACTTTCGTTGAGACTTCGAACCCAAGCCGGCGCAGTCCTTCAGCCAGCAGCAGCGAGAGGCCGCGTACGCGCTCGGCAATCCGACGCAGCCCGTCCGGCCCGTGGTACACCGCGAACATCGCGGCCATGACGGCCAGTAAGACTTGGGCCGTACAGATGTTGCTCGTGGCTTTCTCCCGTCGAATGTGTTGTTCCCGTGTTTGAAGCGAGAGCCTGATGGCTGGTTTGCCGGTCACGTCTTTTGAGACGCCGACGAGTCGACCCGGCACTTGCCGTTTGTACTCTTCCCTGGTGGCTAGAAATGCGGCGTGAGGGCCACCAAAGCCGATCGGCACACCGAACCGTTGTGTCGAACCAACGACGATATCAGCGCCGAATTCTCCTGGTGAGCGGAGCAACGTCAAGGCGAGAAGATCGGTGGCGACCACCACCAGCGCGCCGGCCTCATGCGCCTGCGTGACCAAGGTGCTGAAATCACCCACATACCCGTCAGTAGCCGGGTACTGCAACAGAATGCCGCACAGTTGAGGACGCGAGCAATCAATGGACGAAAGGATCCCGGTTTGGATGACGATGCCGAGCGGTTCGGCTCTGGTCTGCAACACGGCCAACGTCTGTGGATGACAGTCTCGCGAGACGAAAAACTCTTTTCGCTCCTGACCAGCGTTGCGAGCGATCGCATAGCACATCGCCATTGCTTCGGCTGCAGCGGTCGCTTCATCCAGCAGTGAGGCATTCGCCAGCGGGAGGCCGGTCAGGTCTGTCACCATGGTCTGGAAGTTAACGAGCGCCTCCAAGCGGCCTTGCGAGATCTCGGCTTGATACGGAGTGTATTGCGTATACCAGGCCGGATTTTCTAGAATGTTTCGTTGAATCACGCCCGGGGTTACGCAGTCGTAGTACCCCATGCCGATAAGCGACCGATAGACCTTGTTCTGTGACGCGAGATCTTTCAGCCGGTCCAGCACGGCCTGTTCCCCTTCGCCGGCAGGAATGTCGAGAGGTTGATGGAGCCGAATGTCAGAGGGGATCACCGTATCGGACAAGGTATCGAGCGACTGTAGGCCTAACGTGGCCAGCATTTCTTGGATATCGGCTTGTGTGGGACCAATGTGCCGATGGAGAAAATCGTCGCTCGGTTGGAGCCAATTCTGAGTGGTCATCGAGTCATCTGTCCTCTGTTTGGGTTCTGCGAGATCGATATCAATGGCTGTCGTATCGACCGCGCAGCCTATCATGGCATCAGCTCTTTTCCAAGAGACGGAACCCCCGCTTTGGAGGGAGAGTCGATGGTCATTACACAGGATGTTCGCATGACGAAGAGGGTAGGTCGAAGCAGGCCTATGATGCGTCCGGTGGTCTCCGAGGGCTCCACGTCTTGCACAGGCGCTTACTTTCGTTGCTTTTCTCGGAATTCACGCTATTGTTGCCTCATACCTCGAGTCCGGAGAGCTGACCTATGGCGGCCATGAATCGGGGCTCCGATCAAACGACAGCCAAGGAACCTCGGTCCCGCTTCTCGGCGGGAAAGGTTGTCGTCATAGGCCTCGCTCTAGGGGTCACAGCGGTCATCGGATACCTGGTCTTCAAGAGCCAAGGTCTGGTGACCGGTTTCTTGGCTCCTCATTTTCCCGCTACTCAGCCCAGTGTGGTTCTCACAGGACCACCGTCGAGGCCCGTCCCATCTGATGTACGTCTGACTCGTGAAGGGATCGACGTTCTTCTCGATGCCCTGGACGAAGCGATTCGCCGAAAAGATGTCGACGGCGTCGTGCGCCACATTACTCACGATGCCACCATTACCATTCATATGAAACAAGGCCCGCAGCAGCAGATGGCCATGCTGACGCGGGATGAATATCGGAAGACTTTGGCCATGGCGTTTGCCTTTCCCAGCGCCAATGACTTCACCCGCACGAATACTTCGGTCTCGTTGGCTTCGGATGAACGCAGCGCGAAAGTCTCATTCAAGTCGACGGAGACACTTCGACAGGCCAATCGAGAATTCAAGACGGAGGGAGAGGAAACGCTTGTCTTCAACATTCGCGACGGCAAGCCCATGATTACCTCTCTGGAACAGACCTTCCCCGGCGATTCCACCTAGCCGCCTAGTCGGCGAATCGGCCTTCTCGTACGTGACTTCACGTTGAGCGCGCTCGTTCTCGCCGAGATTCACGATCTCTGGTTTGATATAATCATCGCGCGGATCAACCTTTGTTGGAGTGACCATGCGGGTTCTTGTCATAGAAGACGAAACCAAAGTCGGGTGTTTTATTAAGCGAGCACTTGAGGAAGAAAGTTATGCCGTCGACCTCTGCGAGGACGGAGCCAAAGGGTTGGAGATGGCCTTGTCGACCAACTATGATCTCCTTGTCGTCGACGTCATGTTGCCGTCCATGTCCGGTTTGGATGTGTTGAAGAACCTCCGCCGAGAACGGATTCAAACTCCGGTGTTGATCCTCTCGGCGCAATCTCAAATCGATCAGAGAGTCAAGGGACTGGACGCCGGCGCCGACGATTACCTGACAAAACCGTTCGCCATCGATGAGCTGTTGGCGCGTGTGCGCGCGTTGTTACGCCGTGGCGCGACGGAAAGCCCTGGGATCCTTCAAGTCGACGACTTGATGCTCAACCCGGCGACGCGTGACGTGACCCGGGGCGGACAACGCATCGATCTGACGCTGAAAGAGTATGCCTTGCTGGAATATCTGATGCGCCATACCGGCCGTGTCCTCACACGGCCCATGATCTCTGAGCACGTGTGGAATCAAGACTTCGATACCTTCACGAATGTCATCGACGTCTATGTGAACTATCTCCGGAATAAAATCGACCGAGGCCGAACCAAGAAACTGATCCATACCATCCGCGGGAGCGGGTATATGCTGAAGGCCGACTAGCACGATGCCGAGGCAACCGGCCGCCCCCTCACGCAGTGGCTTCAGCCATACCAAACCGACAGCAAGGTTTCGCCGAGATTTCGTGCCGTCGTCACCGACCGGGAGTTGCCTATGCCGTTACGTGTCCGGCTGACCCTCTGGTACGGGAGTGCCCTTGCCCTCATTTTGATCATCTTCTCCGTCATTCTTTACGCTGTGACGGCGCAACATCTTCGCGACGCCGTCGATGAATCGCTCGAAGAAACGGCCGCCACGGCGGTGCGCTCACTGGAAGAGCGGGGGTTTCTTCCTCTGGTCAACGAAGAGGAATTGCTTTCGCAATTTCCCGAGCTGGCGCGAATCGACAAGTTCTTCCAGATTTTCAGCCCTTCCGGCACGATCACGATCCGCTCGCCGAATATCAAGCAGCATGAAGTTCCGCTCAGCCGAACCGCCCTCGAAACCGCATTTGCCGGACAGAGCACCTTTGAGTCGGCTAAGTATCCCCACGAGCCTCCGCTGCGGTTGATCTCCGTGCCGATCATGTTCCGCGGCAATCTGCTGTATATCGTGCAGGTCGGCACGTCGATGGAGTCGGTGGGAGAAACGCTCCGGAGGTTCCTCGTTCTACTCGTTGTGGCAATCCCGATCGCGCTGGCGGTCTCTCTGGCAGGGGGCTGGTTCTTGGCGGGCCGGGCGCTGCGCCCGGTCGATAAAATCACCCTTGCCGCACAACGCATTGCCGCAGGAGATCTCAGTCAGCGCCTGAGCATGCCGGCAGCGCATGATGAAATCGGTCGCCTGGCGGCCACGTTCAACAACATGATCGGGCGGCTGGACACCTCGTTTCGCCAAATCCGTCAATTCACCAGCGACGCATCACATGAGTTGCGGACGCCTTTGACCGTGATGAAAGGTGAAACGGATCTGGTTCTGCGGCGACCTCGCCCGCTGGAGGATTACAAGTCGGTACTTGAAAGCAATCTGGAAGAGATCGATCGGATGACCCGAATCGTCGACGAGCTCTTGTTCCTTTCCCGCGCCGATATGGGTGAAGTCAAAATGGAATCATTGCCCGTCGCGCTGGAGTCCCTGGTCGAAGACATTCATCGTCAGGCCACCTTGCTTGGACAGGAGCGGAATGTCGAAGTGGTGCTCGGAACGGTCATGCCGGTGGTCGTCCAGGGCGATGACTTGCGCCTTCGTGAACTGCTGCTGAATCTCGTCGAGAATGCGATGAAATATTCGCATCCAGGCGGCAAAGTTGAGATCTCGTTGTTGAACGATGGACGGGAAGCTCGACTCTCGATCACTGACCATGGCATCGGTATCGATCCGGCCGACCACAAACGGATTTTCCAGCGTTTCTTCCGCACCGACGTAGCCCGAGCCCACACGAAGAAGGGAACGGGTCTGGGGCTCGCCATCTGCGCCTGGATCGCAGATCTACACAAAGGCCGAGTAGAGGTCAAAAGCAATATTGGCCAAGGGTCAACCTTCACCGTCGTGCTCCCCCTCACGCGCCCTTCTGCTTAACGAACTCTAATACTGGGCTAATCCCACTCTCATCACCGGTTGTTAGATTTCTTCGTACACATTCACGATCCGCCCGACGGCAGGCATCACAGTGAGCTGGTTCTCATCTAGCAGTCCAAAAAGGAGGACGTATGTCATCACGCCTACTTGGTAAGGTCGGTTCCGCAATCGGAATCGGTCTCGTGGGTGGAGTCTTGGTTTGGGGAGGTCACTCGCTCAGTACATCCCACGCATCCAGTGCCCCCACTTCAACTCCAGTGGCTGCGGCCACCACAACTCCCACGAACGGGTTTACGGAAGTCGCAAAACAAGCTACTCCGGCGGTCGTCAATATTACGACGGTCATGACGGAAAAGGTCTCGGACGGATCATCCCTCCCTGATGAACTACGCGACCGAATGGAAGAGTTCTTCGGAAAGCCGCTCGACCCAAGACATCGGGGGCCGCAGAACCCCTTGGAGCCTCGAGGACCTCGACGAAGTCAGGGATCCGGCGTAATCGTTTCCTCAGACGGATATGTGTTGACGAACAATCATGTGATCGCCAATGCTCAAGAAGTCAGCGTGACCCTTCCTGACAAACGAGAATTCAAGGGAAAGATCGTCGGCACTGATCCGAAGACTGACCTTGCCGTCGTCAAGATCAACGCCAGCGATCTTCCCAGCGTACGATGGGGAGATGCCTCCAAACTGCAAGTCGGTGAGTATGTCCTTGCGGTCGGCAATCCGTTCGGGTTGAATTCCACGGTGACGCTCGGGATTGTGAGCGCCGTCGGACGCGGTCATATGGGGATTACTCAGTATGAAGATTTTATTCAAACGGACGCCGCCATCAACCCGGGCAACTCAGGCGGTGCGCTGGTGAATACCAATGGTGAACTTGTCGGCATCAATACGGCGATCTTTTCACAGACCGGTGGCTATCAAGGCGTAGGGTTCGCCGTGTCGACGACGATGGCCAAGCCGATCTATGAGAGTCTTGTCAGGACCGGAAAAGTTGTCCGAGGCTTTCTCGGCATCGGTCTCCAGGATTTGAATCAAGATCTGGCGAAGTCCTTCAGCATCAATGATTCTAAGGGCGCCTTAATCAGCGACGTGAAGGAGAACAGCCCGGCTGACCAGGCCGGACTTAAACAGGGCGACGTTATCGTTGAATACCACGGCACTCCCGTGGAGGATGGCGTCGCATTGCAGCGATTGGTGACCAGAACTGCCGTCGGCACCAAAGTGCCGTTGAAAGTAATTCGCGACGGTCGCGAACGTGAGATGACGGTCAAAGTCGGTGAACAGCCGGACGAAACGAAGATCGCCAAGGTGGAAAGGGCCAATGCGGACCACGCCTTGTCCGGTCTCGCGGTCGAGGACCTCGATCAGGATATGGCCAGGGACCTTGGGCTCAATGGGAAGCGGGGTGTAGTGGTGACAGGGGTAGAACCGGGTAGTGGAGCCGAAAAGGCCGGCCTCCTACCGGGCGATCTCATTCGAGAGATTAACCGGCAACCAATCAAGTCGGTGAAGGATTTTGAGAAGGTGTCCTCGGATGTGAAGAAGGGAGGAACCGTTTTGATTCTGATCAATCGCCGTGGGAACTCGTTGTTTCTATCCGCCAAAATCTAACGCAAGACACTAGGCCTGAACGCGCAAGGGAGCCGGATTCAAGCGGCTGCCTTGCGCGCTCTTTCCAGCCGATGAACAGCCTAGTCGAACACCACGGTTTTTCTGCCGTACACTAATACACGCCGCTCGATGTGGCGCCGGACGGCACGAGCCAACACGATTTCCTCCAAGTCACGCCCTTTCCGCACGAGATCGTCCACCGTATCCCGATGTCCCACGCGAATCACGTCTTGCTCGATGATCGGCCCTTCGTCCAGGTCCTGGGTCGCATAATGCGCGGTCGCTCCGATGATCTTCACGCCGCGGTCATAGGCTTGCCGATAAGGATTTGCCCCGATGAAGGCTGGCAGAAAGGAATGGTGAATGTTGATCACCGGACAACCGACCTGGGTGAGAAAGTCCGCACTGAGGATTTGCATGTAACGAGCCATCACGACGAGCTCAACGGTATGCTCCTTTAGGCGCGCCAAGACCTGCCGTTCCTGCTGCGGCTTGGTCTCCTTGGTAACGGGATACACAGCAAACGGGATCTTGAAGAGATCGGCCCAGGTCGCGCAGGTGTCATGATTCGAAATGATGACAGGAATATCGATATGCAGCTCGTCTCGACGGTGCCGCTGGAGGAGGTCCGCCAAACAGTGATCCTGCTTCGACACGAACATGCCGACCCGGGTGCGTCGGCTGGACGGATGCACCTCGTAGTGCATCTCGTACACTTTGGCGATGGGCTCAAAGGCCGCCGGAATGTCGCCCACGGGAATTTGGAATCCCTCCGTCGCAAACTCCATCCGCATGAGAAAATCGTTCGTCTCTTCGTCCGTGTGATGGTCGGAGTCGAGAATGTTGCCGCCGAAATCGTGAATGAATCCCGACACTCGCGCGACGATGCCTTTACGGTCTTTGCAATGGATCAGCAGAATGATGGAATCTTTTCTCGACGCGGTCATCGGTTCTCACTCCATGAAATGACAAGTATGAGTGTAGCAGAGCGGGGGAAAATAAGAATCAGCGGACTGGATTGGTGACGATGTGTCCGACAAGATCAAAACCCGCCGCATCCGTAATCTGGACCTTGCAGAAGTCGCCGGGCGCTGGATCGTCAACCCTTTGACGCGGTGAGCGCTGCGTGCGGCGATCGGCCGCACCTTCGTCGATATAGACGACGCCGTCTATTTCAGGAGCGAGCCCTGCGTGGCGCCCTTCCAGCGCGCCATCTGTTTCTTCAGATCGGCCATCGACAAGCACGTCAAGGATAGAGCCGACCTTGGCCCGTCCTTTGGCCGTCGCGATCGATTCCTGTATCGAAAGGAGGGCATTACGGCGCTCATCCATAATTTCCCGCTCGACCTTTTCGTCCAAGTCGGCGGCCGGAGTCCTCTCCTCGTCCGAGTAGAGAAACACCGCGACTCGGTCAAACTCAGCCTGCTCCACATAGTTGCGCAGTTCGGTGAAGGCCGCCTCGTTTTCTCCCGGGAAGCCGACGATGAAGGCCGTCCGAAACGCTACACCGGGAATGCGCTCCCGTATGCGATCGACCAGGGATTCAATCGCAGCGCGATCGCCCAGCCGATGCATGCGTTTGAGCATGCGGTCATTGATGTGCTGAAGCGGCATGTCGATATATTTCGTGATCTTTTCTTCCCCGGCATAGAGATCCAGCAGATCATCTGTGACCTGCTGCGGGTAAAGGTAGAACGGCCGGATCCACCGGAGGCCTTCAACCTTCACCAATTCACGGAACAGTCGGACTAAGCCTTGGCGAAGGCCAAGATCGACACCGTAGTTGACCGTGTCTTGCGAGATGAGGTTGATTTCCTTCACCCCTTCTTCCGCGAGTTTCTGCGCTTCCGCGACAATGGATTCCACCGGCCGGCTGCGTTGCTTGCCTCGCATCAGCGGGATGGCGCAGAAGGTACAATTCCGGTTACAACCTTCAGCGATTTTCACATAGGCGCTGTGCTGTTGACCCAGCCTGAGACGGGGGGCCAGTTCATCATAGAGATACGGGGGTTGGCTGATCCAGAGTCGCCGATGCCGCTTCTTCGGAGCCAATAAGTCTCGACAGATCTCGGCAATCTTGCCGAACTCGCCGGTGCCGACTACCGCATCCAGTTCCGGCAATTCCTTCAGTAAGTCCCCCTGATACCGTTGCGCCAAGCAGCCGGCCGCGATCAAGATACGGCAGGTTCCTGTTTTCTTCAGATGACCGTGCTCCAGGATCGTGTTAATCGATTCCTGTTTGGCTTCTTCGATGAAGCCGCAGGTATTCACGATGACCACCTCGGCTTTTTGGGGATCACCAGTCAGCTGAAACCCTTCAGATACAAGCGTGCCAAGCATGATTTCCGAATCGACCTGATTTTTGGAGCAGCCAAGATTCACGAACCCGATCGTGGTCGTTGGGCCGTTCGCACCAACTGGCGTGGCAGATTTAGAACGTTGTGGAACAATCAGGGGCTGGGACATGAAGGCAGTCTACGGGAGGGTCGAAAAGCCTGTCAATCAGACCCTTGCGGGATCTGGATCAATTCCCCTAGAGTGTTCCTCATGATTCGCACGTTTCAGGGCATCAAGCCGACAGTCCCGAAGTCTTGCTTTGTTGAAACCACCGCCGTCGTCATTGGCGATGTCGTCATGGGCGAGGACTGCAGTGTGTGGTTTAACGCGGTCATTCGGGGCGATGTGAATTACATCAGGATCGGAGATCGGACCAACGTACAAGATCTCTGCATGTTGCACGTTACTCATGACACTCACCCCCTGGTAATCGGGAATGCGGTCACGATCGGCCATCACGTCGTACTGCATGGTTGCACGATTCACGATCGTGTATTGGTGGGGATGGGGGCGATCATCATGGATGGCGCGGTGATCGGGGAGGATTCGGTGGTGGGAGCGGGCGCACTCGTTGTGGAAGGTACGATTGTCCCGCCGAAGAGTCTGATCCTCGGTGCTCCGGCGAAGGTCAGGCGACCGGTCACGGAGAAGGAGTTGGCCTGGATCAGGGAATCGGCGGACAATTATGTGAAGTATGCAAGGCAGTATATGGGCGATACGGGTAAAAAGACCGGTTTTGAGCTCTGACAGGCATCAGACAGGTGTCTCTCCCTATTTACCGACTTTGATGAAACAGATCGGATCGCCCACGAGCGCCGTGGGATATTGTCTCTTCTCCACACGATAAGGCGCTTGGTGTCGATGGCACCAGTCCGCAATCCATACCACTTCCTCCGTGGACGTGGTCACCAGGCCCGGCACATCTAATTTTGACATGCAGCGGTTCACGATCGCTTGGACGATCCGCCGCTCTTTCTGAAAGAGCACATGCTGGAAGGTGACCGGATCAGCGCGACCATATGACAGCGTGGAGAGGTGGGGGAACCGCTCCGGATCGTTGAGCACGCTGACGATCCAGATGTGATTGAATCGACCTTGTGCTCGGGAGGCATCGAGAGCGTGGAAACGAATCGGTAAACCGCGACACGCACGATTGAGCACCGCGACCTCCAAGCGCCGAAGGTTATACGGCTCCACCGTGCGTTGGCGGCCGATCGCTTCGGCAAGTAGTGCCGGAAGCTCCGCCACTCCGGCGCCGACATAGAGACTTCCCCCATCACGCGGCAACCTCCGTACGAGCGCTTCGGCCACAGTAGTTCCCAGTCTCCGGCAAGGCGCTCGCTTGGTGCGCCAGAACTCATCGCCACCTTCATAACAGTAGACGGCCTCCAGCCGTTTGTAATCGAGGCGATCAAACACGTCGCTGATAACTCGCCGGGTAGTATAAGCAAGGCGTTTCCCCATGCCGCTCACGTAGGTCGCATCTCTCTGACGACGGTTTTAGGCCAATCCACTCTTTAGCGCTTGAACCTGTTGATACACAGCCCTTCTGCGCTCATCTGAATACAAGGAGTTCGTCTCTCTGAGAATAGCGTTGACTATAGGATGATGCTCATTCGTTACAGTGCCAATGCATCTCTTCACCGTCTCCAAAGCTTTCCCTGAAACGTTGTCGCGAATATCATTTCCCAACAGGAACGCCCCTGCATCCTCATATCTCGCTATGCATGCTAAACCCGCGAGTTCAAATCGACGTGCCTGGTTAGCCTCATAGTGCTCCATGACGTAGGAGAGATCCACAAGGTCTCGCGGATATGTTCTGTCCAAATAGGCCACCACCTTTAAGACCGCGAACAGCCACAGTGGTACGATCGGCAGTACCAACCCTTGCATAACCTCAACCTGTCTTGCATATTGAAACACTTCCGCAAACCCAGTCAGATTCATGTGGTTGCCAGATTTCCTCCAAACCAGGATGTCCTCGGGGCCATCTGAGATCCCATAAGGAATGAGATCGATCTCTGCTGTCTGATAATAAAGCCGGTGCTCCTGTTCCCCGTGGCCTTGCCGAAAACCCAATTTGGCGAGGTCCGATATGACAGCTTCCCAATCTGCCCACGACGACAATTTGATCACATGATCGGCGTCGCGCGTCTCGCGAGTGCCGACATCCGAGGAGAGTAGAATGCTTGGAACAAGTGCACCCACAAGTGCGAATGAAATCCCTTTACGGTCAAAGTAGGCGGCGAGCACATTCATCGCATGCGCAAGATGGGCCTCAATCTTTGGCAAGGGTCGGCTCCAAGTACTTGTGGTAGATAAGCCGAGCGGTTTCGAGGTCGCGGTCGGTGGCTCGACATAACAGTTCGGCGTAAACCAATAAAGGGTGCACTACCGGGTAAGGCTCTTGTTTTCCCCAGAACCGGAAGACATTCGGTGAAAACGCCTTGATGACGGTGATCGGTCCTTCTGTAACGGGCAACCACTTCAAGGTCCGAAGAGCTTCATCCTGTCGCCACAATTCAACGAAGACCGTGAGGACTTTGCCGCGGTAGTGATGGACCAATTCGTCCGCGCCGAACCCTCCTGTGAGTCCCCACGATAGCCCCTGATCCGAGGCATAGTGGTGGAAACTCTTGACAACGGATTCTAGGTTGTTTTTCAGATCTCTGAACTCACCGAGAAAGAGTTTGGGGCGAAGGCGGCTTGCATACCCCTGGACCCAGCGCTCCACCAATTCCTTCTTCCGAAGCAAACGAAATCGCTCATTGCCGAGCGGTTCCAGATATCCCTGTTCCCTAAGATCTCGTTTCACCCATCCCACCGTTCCCAGAGCTACGCCATTCGCATGGGAGAGATGCCGATAGGGAGTGTTGATGGAATCTGGCTCAATGAGCAGGCCGAAAAGAAGTGTAAGACCGCTCGGCTGAAACAGCCTGGTTGGTTTTTCCTTCTGAGAGGTTGGTGGTTTTTTGCCTTCGACATAAATATAAAGACCTGGGTCACGGCTTAGGAACAGGTTGCCTGCTGTATCAATAAAATTGACGCCAGCGTGTCGTAGCTTCCCAGCAAGCAGTGGATTGACGTAATCAGCAAGCAATAAAAGCCCTGTCGCCTCCCCCCTTCGACTGCGATCGGCGTTCGCTCTAATGAGCAGATGCTGAACTACTTGTGGGCGAAGATGAGCCTTTACCTCGAATAAATAGTGATAGTTCTTACCTTTGGTTTTGATCGTGACCTCACCATCCCATCCATGGTCCCTGGGACCAACCTCGCGCCGGAGATTTGCAACGCGAAGAGGATGGACGGCCTTGAGCCGATCCAATGTTGAGGCGATGATCTGAGATTCTTGCGCAATGCGTCTCATAGTGATCGGCAATATAGCACGTTCATGAATCATGAACAATAGGATTGAGTGAACATATTGCCTATAGAGAGTAGGAGTTCTTAAAGGTAAAGAACTCGCGATCGGCAAGAGGCTAGGGCGCCTATAACTCTCCCTGGAACGCGCGGTGGAGCATCGACTGAAAGAGATCATCAAGATGTCGGCGAGAGGCAAATTCTTTCTGGAAACTGAGAGATGGAACCGGCACAGGCAGACCTCGTAACTGAGTCATGTTAATACTGGCGAGATGGATTGTTCTTATTGCGCAACCCAGAAAATATTCCTTGGCAGTGGGAGTCTGAAGAAATGTCTCGAAGTACACGGGGAGCAACTTTGATTGTTCGAGTCGCACCCTAAAGAATGACTGGAGCCTCGCCGCAGGCCGCTACAAACCCGTGACCGTTGAAGCAGTTGACCACGACAAGCCGCAAGACATCCTTGGCGACGTGCTCAAGCTCGAACACGAGATCATCAAGGATGGTTTTGAACCAGGTGAGGAGGGATACCTCGGAGGGAGAATCTCAGAAAGATGTGCCGCTCGACCTCACGCTTTCCCCTTGGCCTGGAAGCCGATCCGTCGCGTGGGTGCGTCGGGTGGCGGTTGCAGCAGTGGTTGCAGTTTCTCGTACAGATCGACCAAGGCGGTATCGTGCTCAAGCAAGGTCTTATCAATTTCAGCTAGGCGCTTAAGAATGGCCCGATTGGCAGCGATATGTTCACGCAGTCGAACAAAGGCTCGTATCACAAAGACGCTCATGTGGATTGCCCGTTCGCTATGGAGAATGTTGGCGACCATCATGGCGCCGTGCTCAGTGAACGCCCAGGGTCGGTACGCCATTCCGCGATGGCGGCTGGAACTGGTCGCAAATTGCGACCAGTTCACATTTATCCCTGTCATTCCAACTGATTGCGACGTTGAGGTCGCAAATGTCGACTTCAAGTTATTGAACTCCACAGTGGTGAGCTGAAAGGCAAAATCATCGGGGAACCGCCGTTGGTTTCGTTTGAAGGCTTCGTTAAAGCGCTTCGTAGGCACTCCGTATAGTCTGGCCAAATCCGCATCCAGGATGACGCGCTGGTTTCTAAGGACCAGGATGAGGGGCTCTAAGGAATCAGGGACAAGATCGGCTTTTCGTGAAGGCATCGATCAGCTCTCCCATGAAAGTTACGTCTTTCTTGCTCCGCACAGCGCAGCGGGCAGTCTAGCCAATACACTGAATGAACGCTACGTAATAGGTCGGGCGGCCAACGCCATGACGGCTGCTGTGACCCCATCGGCGACTGAGGCGATAAAGTCGAGATTCAACGTGTCGAGGGTATCGGTCGGCCGATGATAATGAGGATTACGGAAGTTCGCGGTGTCGGTCAGCATGACGGCCGGGAACCCCTGTTCCCAGAACGACGTGTGGTCGCTACGTCTTGTGTCCGGCAGCTTTTCTCCGTTGCCCGGCACAACCAAAGGAACAATCGGAAGGTGCGATTTCATCGTCTGGGCGATGGAGCTCGTCAAGTCCCGTGACCGCTCATTGCCGATCACGGCAAGGAAATTTGCTGTCGTGGGAACGGCGATCGGCACACCGGGGGGGATTTTCTGCGAACCTTCTTGATGGCTCGCATAACCGACGCACTCCAGCACGATCGCTCCATGAATGGCATGATGGTTCTTCCGAAGGAATGAGGTATAGGCGAAGCTGCCAAGGAGATTGTGTTCCTCCAAGTTGAAGGCGATGAACTGGACCGGCCTGGCCAATTTTATACTTCGGACCTGACGAGCTGCGTGTAGGAGCACCGCGAGCGCGCTGGCATTGTCATCAGCGCCGGGAGACCCTTCAATTGTATCGAAGTGCGCGGCAAGAATCAGAGGGAGCGCGTGTTCATCGTGCAGAGAACTGGAGCGCGCCGTTCCGATGACATTCCGATAGGGCTTGCCCAATGCTTCGAATTCATGCGCAGTGACGGCGAGCCCAGCTTCCATGAATCGGCGGCGCAGATACGCTTCCGTCTGCTGTAAGCGGACTGGAGAGGACAGGGGATGCCGCTCTCCTACCAGATGGCGAAGGTCTTCTTTGAGAAGGTTGCGATCAACGGGCACGTGGGTTTCCGTCAAGGGAAGGATTAGGTCACAATCTCGGTGCCGATACCTTTGTGCGTGAAGATTTCCAGCAGAACGGCATGGGGAATGCGCCCATCGATGATATGGGCCTTGCCGACTCCCTCAGCTATTGCCTCCAGGCAGGCATGAACTTTCGGGATCATGCCTTCCGTGATGATCCCTTTCTTCATCATACGTTGCACATCTTTTCGAGACACCGTGGAAAGGTGGCGTCCGTTGGCATCGCGAATGCCTTTGATATCCGTCATCATCAGAAGCTTCTCCGCGCGCAGTGCACCGGCCACCGCCCCAGCCACGAGATCCGCGTTGATATTGTATGTATTGCCCTCGCGGTCTGTTCCTATGGGTGCGATGACGGGGATGTAGTGGTCGTCCTGAAGATTGCGTAACAGACCCGGATCGACCTTTTCAATGTCGCCCACCAACCCAAAGTCGCCTTCACCATCTTCTCCCTCCAAGTCGCGCTCCAGACTTTCTGCCCAGGCCTTGGCCGTCAACGGCTTGCTGAGAATCAAGCCACCGTCCTTTCCGCTTAAACCGACCGCGCTTCCACCGTGCCGGTTGATGAGATCGGTGATCTCCATGTTGATTTTTCCGGCCAAGACCATTTCCACGATTTCCATCGTGGCCTCGTCGGTGATGCGGACGCCGTGACGAAATTTTGCTTCGATGCCGAGCCGATCCAGCATCTTGTCGATTTGCGGGCCGCCGCCGTGAATGATGACGGGATTGATCCCCACGTACTTCAATAGCACGATATCCTGCGCAAAGCGTTCTTTGAGCGAAGAGTCCGTCATCGCATGGCCACCGTATTTGACGACCACGGTTTTCCCGCGGAACGTGCGAATATACGGAAGGGCTTCGATGAGAACGTTGGCCTTCTTGATCAGTCGGTTCATGCTTGGCTCCAAGCTATCAAGTTCGGCGACCGTATCGGCCGATGTCGACGATGATCAGCTCTTAGAGTATATACCGGCTCAAATCCTGGTCCTTGACGATATCTTTCAAGCGCTCCCTCACGTAAGAGGCGGTGATGTCGATTCGTTTGTCGGGCCATCCGGGCCCTTCGAAGGAAATTTCCTCAAGCAACCGCTCCATGATGGTGAAGAGCCGGCGCGCGCCGATGTTCTCGGTCCGTTCATTCACCTGCACCGCGACCTCGGCGATCTCTTCCAGGCCGTCCTTGGCAAACTCAATGGTGAGGCCTTCTGTGGCCAGCAAGGCCTGATATTGACGGACCAACGCGCCTTTCGGCTCCGTCAGAATACGGACAAAATCATCTTTTGATAAGGGACTGAGTTCCACCCGGATGGGAAACCGTCCTTGAAGCTCCGGGATCAGGTCGGACGGCTTTGCCACATGAAAGGCGCCGGCGGCGATGAAGAGAATATGATCCGTCACGACCGGGCCGTGTTTCGTAGTGACCGTACATCCTTCTACGATGGGGAGTAAGTCGCGTTGCACGCCTTCCCGCGACACATCCGGTCCCATGGTACGTTCGCGGCCGGCGATCTTATCGATCTCATCGAGGAACACGATTCCGGTCTGTTCCACCTTGGCGATGGCTTCACGTGTGGCGTCATCCATATCGATCAATTTCTGGGCTTCTTCCTGTGTCAGGTGTTTGAGCGCCTCCGGCACCTTCATCACCCGCTTCTTTTTCTTACCTTGGAACATTCCACCCAGCATGTCACGGAGATTGTTCTCGAGGTCGTCAAGCCCTCCGACGTTGGAGATCACGCCGACCGGAAGCCCGCGTTCTTTTACTTCCATTTCAACCGTGCGTTCGTCCAGCTTTCCTTCCCGCAACTGCAGTCGAAGTTTCGACCGGGTGGCCTCGTGGGAATCCGGCGGTGTGTGGGTGGACGTCTCGTCCGCGCTTTCCCCAAATCCTGGTCGAGGGGGCGGCGGCGGCAAGAGAAGATCGAGTAGTCGCTCCTCTCCCTGTTGTTCGGCCTTTTGCTGAACGGAGGCAAGGCGTTGGGTCTTGACCATATTGATGGCCAGCTCGGTCAAATCGCGAATGATGGATTCCACATCGCGCCCGACGTAGCCGACTTCGGTGAATTTCGACGCTTCGACCTTGAGGAAAGGGGCCTCGGCCAACTTGGCGAGCCGTCTGGCGATCTCGGTCTTCCCGACTCCAGTCGGCCCGATCATGATAATGTTCTTCGGCATCACCTCATCGCGCAGGTCAGGAGCCACCTGCTGGCGACGCCAGCGGTTGCGAAGGGCAATGGCGACCATCCGCTTCGCGTCCTTTTGCCCGATCACATAACGATTCAGTTCCTCGACAATTTGACGCGGGGTGAGGCTATTGAGATTCAGCGGTTCGGAGTCGCTCGTGAGATGCTTCATGATAATGAGTTATCCTCGAAGTTCTTCAACAATAATCTGTTGGTTAGTGTAGATGTCAATAGAGCCCGCGATGGTCATGGCTTCGGTGACGATCACCGGGGCCTCGAGTTGCGAATGGCGTAACAGGGCTCTGGCAGCCGCGAGAGCATAGGGTCCACCCGAGCCGATGGCCAAAATGCCGTCTTCCGGCTCCACAACATCGCCGGTTCCTGAAATGACGAACGACTGGTCACGACCTGCGACGGCCAGGAGCGCTTCCAAACGTCGAAGCACGCGGTCGGTTCGCCAATCTTTCGCGAGCTCAACCGCTGCCCTGGTGAGATTGCCTCGATACTCCTCCAACTTGGCCTCAAATTTCTCGAACAGCGTAAAGGCATCCGCGGTGGCCCCGGCAAATCCGGCCAGTACTTGATCATGATGCAGGCGTCGAAGCTTTTTGGCGTTGTGCTTCATCACCGTGGTGCCTACGGTCACCTGGCCGTCGCATCCCATGGCGACCCGTCCGTCGCGTCGGACACACAAGATGGTGGTCGATCGAATAATCATGAAGATTTGCGGTCCTTTCCCGAGATGATGCTCGCTGCCTTGGCTCGAGGATGGGCTCGATCATAGACGGCGAGGAGTTGATCCGTCGCCACATGTGTATATTTTTGTGTTGTGCTCAGCGAGGCGTGCCCGAGCATTTCCTGTATGGAGCGGAGATCCGCGCCTTCGTCGAGCAGGTGCGTTGCGTAGGAATGCCGCAGAGCATGAGGACTTACCGATCCGCCGACGAGACGGCTGGAGTACCGCGAAACAATTTGAGCGACGCTCCGAGTCGTGATCCGGCCTCCACGATGATTTAAGAAAATCGGAGCCGATACCTGTGAAGCGATGGCCGGCACACGCAAGGATGTCCGATACACCCGGATCGCGTGCAGCGCCACGTCCCCGATCGGAACCACCCGCTCCTTGCGACCTTTGCCCTTGAGGCGGACAACCCCGTCCGCCTCGTTCAGGTCCCCATAGTTGATTCCGACGACTTCACTCACTCGAGCGCCAGTGGAGTACAATGTTTCGAGCAAGGCACGATCCCGCAAGGAGAGCGGTGAGACCCCCGTAGGAAATTCCATGAGCGCCGCGGCATCGTCCTTTGTCAACACTCGAGGGAGCGGCTTTGGTAGCTTAGGGCTTCTCAGGCTTTCTGCGGGGTTGGTCCGAACCACGCCTTCACGAACCAGAAACCGAAAGAAACTCCGAAGACAAGCGAGTTTCCTCGCCAAGGATGACGCTTTCTCGCCCTGTCGATCCAGGCTGTGGAGATAGGCACGAACATCGTCGCTGGTGACTGCATCGACTCGGATGCGGATGGGCTCTTCTTCCGTTCGACGGAGAAACCTTGCCAGTTGTTGAAGGTCGGATCGGTAATTGCGAATGGTCTCGTCCGACGCATTGCGCTCAACGTGCAGGTACTTTATGAAAGCCCTGATTGTATCTTCCATGAGTTGAAATCCTCGAGGGCACGCTGGCTCAACGCGCGGCGCTTCTTGTCTTTGTCTTTGGGAGGGTTCGACAAGGGAGGAAACAAGCCGAAATTGGTGTTCATCGGTTGGAAATGGCGAGGGTCCGATGAAGTGATATGAGAAACCAGACAGCCATGCGCTGTTGTGGGTGGCGGCGTGATCAATGGTTGCTCTGCTAGAGCCCGCGCCGCATTGATGCCGGCCAAGCCTCCCATGGCCGCCGATTCTGTATAGCCTTCCACGCCGATGAGTTGCCCCGCAAAGAATAGTGTGCTGCGTGCCTTGAATTGCAGCGTGTTGAAGAGGAGTTGAGGGGAATTGATGAAGGTGTTGCGATGGAGGCTCCCATACCGCAGGAACTCGGCTTGTTCGAGCCCGGGAATCATGCGAAACACGCGCTTCTGCTCCGGGTAGGTGAGTTTCGTCTGGAATCCTACCATGTTGTAGCACGTGCGATGGATGTTTTCTGTCCGCAGCTGCACGACTGCCGCCGGCTCTATCCCGGTCCGCGGATCCTTCAGGCCGACTGGCTTCAGAGGACCGAACTGCATTGTCTGGCGGCCACGTTCTGCCAACACTTCAATCGGAACGCAGGCCTCGAAATAGGGAGTTTTCTCAAATTCCTTTGGCTGCACCTTCTCCGCTGCCATCAGAGTATCGTAAAAGGCGTCGTACTGCGTATCGGTCATGGGGCAATTCAGATAGTCATCTCCACCCTTGTCGTAGCGAGAGGCACGAAAGACGATGTCCATGTTAATGGAATCCGCGTCGATGATCGGCGAGATGGCGTCGTAAAAATAGAGGTGCTTCGATTGTGTCACAGCGCGGATGGCCTGTGAGAGTTTATCCGAGGTCAACGGCCCTGTGGCGATAATGCAGAGGCAATCCACGGGAATTTCCGCAATCTCTTCGTGAAGAATTCTGATGCGAGGATGTCCTTCCAAGGCCTGGGTTATGGTCTGCGAGAACCGCTCACGATCGACAGCCAGCGCCGATCCGGCCGGCACTCTGGCCTGCTCGGCGGCAGAGATGATCAGCGAGTTGACGCGGCGCATCTCCTCCTTGAGAATGCCTGGCGCATTCAGAGGATCAGTGGATCCCAGTGAATTCGAGCACACGAGCTCGGCCAATCCTCCGGTTTTATGCGCCTTCGTCATCTCTTTTGGGCGCATTTCATAGAGCGTGACTCTGGCTCCGCGATTCGCCGCTTGCCAGGCCGCTTCCGAACCGGCCAGACCACCGCCCACGATGACGACGTCATCTCTCATGATCGACATTCCTTGCCGTGAAAGGCGTTCATTCTAGAAACCGTCTTTTGGTGAAGTCAAGGAGAGAGACAACGTTGAACCACGCCAAAATCTCGTGCTAGACTCCCCCTCCGGTCGGGCGATTAGCTCAGTGGTAGAGCGCTTCCTTCACACGGAAGAGGCCACAGGTTCGATACCTGTATCGCCCACCATCTTTCCCACGGCACCGTGCGCTCTTATCGTCCACGATCAGTCTGGGCGTCATCTCCGCCACTATCCGACCTCCAAAGAACGTACGGAAGCGTTTCACGAAGACCTGACCTGTCTGGTGGCTTGCCAACTTCACGAGATGCTTTCGCTCGAAACGATCCATTAGTTCGTCGAAAGCTCGGGTCTTTTCTTTGAGGCGATCCAAATACTGCCCCTCAATCAGCTGAACCTTCACCTTAGTCATGATCGAGTCTGCCAACGCCCGATTCGCCGTCCCAGAAAAATCAAATTCATCCACCAGACATTCCCTCGTTTAACGAGCCCCACGGTCTTCCTCCTTTCATTTTTGGCTCGCTGTCGGTGGTCTCCCCGGGGGCGCGGAGTATGGGCGTCTCGCGTGGCCGCTTCAATGACACGATCCAGATCGCGGTGACTGATCTGGCACTCTCGCGGCATTGATGCTGGTGATTTCCCCTCAAACGATTCCAACCATTCCGTCACCTTGTCCCGCTCGAACCGAATCAAGCCATGAATCTTTCGACGGGGGATCTTACCTTGAGCCCAGAGGTTGAGCGTTGAGGGTTTGATGTTGAGCCAGGCGGATAAGCCTATCGGTTGTGGGTTCTCTCTGACGGGACTATGTCTTGCCTCGGGATTGAGGCATTCAGCTACAACGGTTTGTATTCTGTTGAGGCACAACACCACAGGCCGATGCAGCTCAGCGGATCAGCTGAGGGAAAGCCATGACGAGTAAAGCCCGAAGTCACGGTGCATTCCATGTCCTCCGGTTGACTGCTTTTCGATCGAACCGTGATGGCATTCAAGATGCTTTAGCAACTTCATGGAACGTACAAGGAGGAGTTGTGATGGCGATGATTAAACGAGGCGGCTCTCTCGTCGTGATGTTGATGCTCATGGCGACGATGCTGTCATGCGGCTCGCGCCCGCCGATCGATGACCGCGTTCCCTCCACGCACTTGGAAAAAGCCCTCGCCTTGCAGGCACCGTTCGGTGATGCGCGGCACGCTGCACCGGAGATTGTGGCAGCGGGGAAAACTCTCTATGAGGGCAAAGGCACCTGTCATCTCTGTCATGGGTTGAGCGGGAAAGGAGATGGCCCGGCCAACCATATGCATGCCAAAAATCCTCCCCGAGATTTCACGGATTGCGCGGTGCAGAGAGATCGCGACGATGGCGAGCTCTTCTGGATTATCAAGTACGGTAGTCCAGGAACTGCCATGCAGGCCCTCATTCCGAACCTTCTCAGTGAAGAGGAAGGCTGGAAAGTGATTGCTTATCTGCGAACCTTCTGCAAGTGGGGAGAGCCACCGGCTTAACCTGGTTTCCTGATCTCTTGGCAGGGAACAACGCCCACTATTTTAGTTCGGGCGAGAGTGGAAAGGAGCTCGTTGGGGTATGAAACACCGTCTAGGGGTGCAAGCCACTCTCCTGCTGGTCGGGCTGATTGCCTTGGTGGGCTATGACTGGAGCCAACTCGCCACCGACGCCCAGGCGATTCCCGCGTTTGCCCGGAAGTACGGGTTCTCATGTAATGTCTGTCACGTGCCCGGCTTCCCGAAACTCAACGACACCGGCAATATCTTCCGCGATCAAGGCTATCAAGTGGATTCTGAACGGGATCTGCCGACGCACGAAAGCATCTCCATGGGGTACATTCCCATTTCCTTCCGCACGACGGTGGGCTATCAACGAGCCAGTGTTCGGACCGACGCCACCGGCGTGACCACGGGAGGGTTCGGCTTCACGGGATTGGATATCCTCAGTTTCGGAACCCTGACGCGCAATATCGCCTTTGGGGTTGTGTATACGCCGGGATTGGGGAGTGCTGGATTTGGGACTGGCGCCAGTGATAGTGATCTCGAGGCCGCGTTTGTCCGACTGATGCGGCTAGAACAATTTCTGGGAGTGAAACCTGAAGCCGGCAATTATCTCCTGAACCTGAAGGTGGGTAAATTCGAGCTGGATGTGCCCTTCAGCGAGAAACGCAGTCCGACCCTGAATACCCCGTTTGTGCTGTATCATTATTTACCCGGCACACCATACACATCGACCATCAGCGGGACCTCCACGAGTTCCTATCTCAATCCCAACTCGTTTGCGATCGGCGAGAATCAACCTGGTCTTGAGCTGACCGGGATAAAGAAGACGGCTGCTACGGAAGGGTACTTCCGATACACCCTCGCCGCTCTCACGACCAATGCCTTTTCCGGGCCGCTCAGCGGATGCAGCGCCGGGACGACGTGTGGTACGGGAGGCCGAAACGTCAACTTCTATGGTCATGTCACCCAGTCGTTCGGAGGCTATGGCATCGTGTCTGGACATCGGCTCGGCCTGTTCGGCGCCTATGGCACAGCACCTACGGTCGTCAATGCGACGTGTCCGACCTGCCAAGCGGTTGCCGGCAGCGGGCAACCCTTCCACCGCGTCGGAGGCGACTTCAGCTTGACCTTCGATGGGCAATGGAACTTGTTCGGCGCGCTGATGTATGGCAACGATAGTAAGAACTTGTTTACGTCCCAAGGCATCGTCAACGCACAGCGGGCGGCTTGGTATGGGGCATTTGTGCAATTGGACTGGTATCCGACGCTGCTTCCCTTCATCCATATGCCAGGGTGGCTGTTGTCGTATCGCTACGACTTGATCCGCAACATCCAGCAAGGGGATCCGACTTTCGCCAAGGACTATAACAACGTGAACTCTCATACGTTCATGGGGCGGTATTACCTCCATCAGTCCAGCCGAACCGATATTGCGCTGCACATGGAGTACAACTTCTACCAGACCGCCAGGGTCGGAACCGGTGGCGGGGATTTACACGGCCAGACGCTGCTGTCCGGAATCGACTTTGCGTTCTAATTGAGGTGAAAGTGTGGCCGCAAGAATTCACCAGCGTCGGAGGATCGGTGAACTGGTGGGGTACGATTCCAATGAGTCATGAATGATGCGATCATCGCGAATCGGATTGGTCGGACTCAGTGTGTGCCTGGTCGCATGCTCCGGCCCACCCCTGAGTACCACGGTGGTGAGGGCCGCCACGCCCATCACGCGAACCGCCTGTCACCAATGTGAGGAGGCAGCCCGGTTTGTCCGGCTCCAACAGATGTCCGATGACTCTCACGCGGCTTCCTCTCGCCAGTTCACACATCCACTTGTCCTCACTCCTGAGGAATGGACCGCGCTCCTCGCGACCGTGCAGGTCCAGCGTCAAGCCGAGGGCCTTCTGTTCCGGGACCCACCAGGGCCGGTGCTCCCCGCCTTCACTCCGGAGGACATCAGATTTCTCTGCGCCGCATTGAGCCAGGCCTTTGCGCAAGCCCAACCCCATGAAATGGTCGTGTTTGGACTCAGTCACCTGAACTCGTACAACATGACTGAATTCACGACCGGCGGATGGTTCGCCGAAGGGTCTTCGCTGCATCTTGTCTTAGCAAACTATCGAAAGGTCGTCACCATGCCGGGTACCCGTCAATTGCTTTGGGAGCGCCCCCTGCGTCCGGATGCAGGCCCTCGCTACGATCTGGTCGCGAGCCAGTATCAGACACCCGTGGGCGACGCTGGGGCGTGGGCGGGTCTGTTTTCGCCCTCCCCAGCTGAAGTGAGTATTTCGTACCAGGCGGTGCTGGTTGGAGAGCCGGGCGACCCCTCGACACCTCAGAAAGAGCTTGCATCTTCCCCTGATAGGGATCCTCCCACTCTGTCACTCGAAGAGCGCCTCCGGATGCTGAAGCGGTGGCACGACCAGGGGTTGATCACGGAAGACGAGTATCATGTCAAGAAACAACGGCTCCTGGAACGCTTCTAAGCCATCTCGCGCAGAAATCATTGCGATAGTCCAATCGCGTAACGACCACAGTACTTAACCAACAAGAACTGACTACTGAACCATTGATAACCCGAACAATCCTTTAGACAATCATCTTCCGACATTGGTTCTCATAGGACAAACCTAGCCTCCGAAGGGAGCGTGATACCGGATGAGAACGAGCAACAACGTCGTAACGAACGATTGCTTCTGAGGGGGCAGCCCAGTTTTTCCCAACGCAAGGATGGGCAGGGGACAGATTGGAATATACATACAGCAGATCGTGTTGTTCTTGATTTCCGTCTGTCCTCTCAAGGCCTACGCACAGATTCTATACCTGTATCGCCCACCATGTTGTCCTGCTGGGTGCTTACTCTAACTCCTTGGAAATATTGATACAGTAGCTTGGAAGCAACGCCTCGTGTTCTGGACAGAAATGAGGACGTCAGCTACACTTCTGATTGTGGTGATGTGTCTGGCTTGAGGATCGCGTGGTGAGGACCAAAACAAGCGAGGTAATGTTATGAGAGCAACGTGGACGGTTGTCGGTATCATGATGTTGGCTATGGTCGCAGCTGGCTGCAGCACAACACACCAGCAACGTGCCGGCGCCGATGATAAGGAATACACTCCCCCGACGAGCATTTACAACATTCTGGATAGCACTGCACTGGTCTATTCAGACCCGGCTGCTGGATCAGCCGTGAACGATCATCCTCTTCGTTGGCTCGGGTTCGTTTCACATCCGATAGGCCAAGCTTTCGACTACGGGATTAATCGGCCTTTGTACACGCTCTCGAGCGGGTTCTCGTATCTCAGCGGGTACACGGCAGAAGACAATATGCTAGACGCACAACGCCGCTAAACTCAGCCAGTGCTTTTGCGAAAGCCGAGGCCCACTCTTTGGAAGCGTGGGCCTCGCAGTTTCCTCTTCGCCAAGACCCCCTCAAATCGTGTATTGTCCCTCTTATAGGGATCCAGTCATGAGTTTCTTGAGATACCTGTCTTCAGCCGGTTTGTTGATAATATTGGGTCTTACGATCGGGTGCAGCGGCCCAGCAGCCCCCGTTCGGCCCCCCCTCCCTCCCTCAAAAACCGATCTCGTTCTGCTTGCCTCGACGGCACTCTGCGAGCGCAAGGCCGAATTTCTAGAAAAACATCCTCCCACGACGCACACGTCGAGAGACTGGGGAGCAGGCCGCGAACTCACGATTTCGTTGGAGAAGAGTGCCTCGCACGGAGAAGAATCCTACTTCTTCGACGAAGATGGTGTCCTGGTGGGGGTACTCTTTACGTTCCCCCGAGGGCTGGACCTCAAGCCGTATTCAGTGCTCCGGCAGACGCTCTCGCAGCTGAAGCCGTCACTCGAGTTCTACTTGAACGTAGCCGAATTGGAGACGAGAACGAACATGGAGAGCAGTGCTCTTCTGGAAACCGGCGACGAGAAAAGCACGACCCAGTATCTCGTCACAAGTCTGCGAGAGCATCCGATGTTGCTTCAAGCTTCCTTCACCATCGACCCGTATGTGCGGCTGTTTTCTCCATACCGGCGGGAGTTTCTCGATCGGCTTCGCAACCCGACAGGAGGCAAGGGAGGACAGAAGATGGAGAGTCAAGGAATCGAAGACAAGGAGCCGTTCGCGTCTTTGCAGCAATTCGCCCGTGGCCAAGCCGCGCAGCTCGCCTATTGCGGTGAAAAAAACTATGATATCGCGGCCGACGCCTACCAGAAAGCCATTACAAGTGGGTTTACCAACAAGGTGTGGCTTGCCGAAGCTCGACATAAGCTGGGAGTCGCTTGGCAAGCGAAGGGTCAATTCGAAAAAGCGAAAACAGAGTTGCTGGAATCGCTCGCTCTCAGACCCAACATCCCCGAAGTGCTGAACAACCTCGGAACAGTTCAGGTCAAACTCGGTGATAAAGCCGCCGGCTTGAGCTCGTTTGAAAGAGCGGTCGTCCTTCGCCCCAACTATGCTCTAGCCCGATACAACCTTGCCGAAGCGTCTGAAATGACGAATCCAAAGCGCGCCCTCTCCGAATACGAAACCTACCTTGCCATCGTAGAAGGGGTTCCCGAAGAGGCGGATCGCATTGCTTACGTAAAGGAACGCATCAAGGTATTAAAGCAGTAGTCTTCACTCTACGTACTCGGCCCTACCAGGGTCCGCGACTTAACGACGAACAAGTAATTCTTGGAGAATGTCGTCGGAGCAAGAGTTTCAATATGACAAAATGGCTCAGCCTCGAGCCCGTTCCTGCTGTTCCTGGAGGGTTTTGCACTCGATGCAGAGTGTGGTCACGGGACGGGCTTTGAGCCGCTTGTAAGGGATGTCTCCGCCGCAGTGTTCGCAAATCCCATAGGTCGCGACATTCATCCGTTCCAGAGCCTCGTCGATCTTCTTGAGCAACTTCCGCTCGCGCTCGCGAATTCGCATAGAAAAATTCTGATCGACTTCGGCGGAAGCTTGGTCGCTGACGTCTGGAAATGCCTCGAGATCGCCGCGGTGCGTCAGCACTTCCCCAACCTCATTCAGGATTGCCGCACGCTGGCGCTCAAGGTCACGGCGAATGTCAGGGTATTTTGCCTTCTTGGCAGGTGCTTTCTGACTATCTCTCGAACCCTTGGTGCGCGCCGTGCTCGGCGATTTGGTCGAAGGAGCGCGTTTACTGGACGGGCGTGCTTTCATAGCCAAGTTCCATGTGTGAGAAAACAGCAAACTATACCAACCTGAATCAGGAGGGTCAACGAGGACCGAACGCTACAAATCTCGCCGACCTTCGATCGATTTCAACAACGTCACTTCGTCCGCATACTCAATGTCCATGCCCACGGGAATTCCATAGGCGATTCGAGAAACACGCACACCGAACGGCTTGAGCAACCGGGTGAGGTAGATTGCCGTGGCTTCTCCTTCAATCGTAGGGTTCGTTGCAAGAATGATTTCTTCGACCCCTCCGAGTTTTACACGCTCAATGAGTTCGTCAGCTTTGATATCTCCCGGACCTACGCCGTCGAGCGGCGAAAGCGCGCCCAACAGAACGTGATAAAGTCCACGGTAGGCGCCGGCGCGTTCAACCGCATAGAGGGTGCTCGGTTCTTCAACGACAAAAATCTTAGTACGATCGCGCTTAGGGTCAAGACAAAACTCGCACAAATCCCCTTCGGCGATATTCCGGCAGCTTCTGCAAAATGCCAGCCCATCCTTCACTGCACGTATGGCATCCGCCAAGCGCAAGGCGTCCTCCCGTTCAGCTTTCATGAGGTGAAAAGCCAAACGCTGCGCGCTCTTGTGGCCGATTCCCGGGAGACGGACCAGCTCCTTGATCAATCTTGCCAACAGCCCTTGCTGATCGACGGCCATCAGAAAAGGCCCGGGATTTTCATCCCCCCGGTCAGCGCTTTCATTTCGCCTTCCATCAATTCCTTGGCTTTACGGAGCGCCTCATTCGTCGCAGCCACCACGAGATCCTGAAGCATATCGACATCGCCGCTTTTGACGACCTCGGGATCGATGACCACGCTAACAATCTGCATCGCACCATTCGCCGTTACCGTGACAATCCCACCGCCCGCCGTCCCGCTGGCGGTTTTCGATGCCGCCTGCTCCTGAATCTTGGCCATTTGCTCCTGCATAGCCTGGGCTTGTTTGAGGATGTTGCTCATGTTGCCGAAAGGATTTTTCATTCGCTTGCCTCCTGTTGGGCTATGGTACGAACATCGGCTAACTCGACGCCGAATATCTCAAGTGCCTGCTTGACCGTCGGATTTGCCTTCGCACGTTCGAATAACACCAACCGCTGCTCTTGTTCCTTGGCTGCTCGTGCTTGCGCCATCGTCGGCCCCTGTGGATGCGTGTCGGTGAGTTCAATGATGCGAACCCGCACGGGGTGCCCCAATTGCTGCTCACAAAGCTTTGCTACCACGTGGAGATTCTCTTCCTTCTCCAGTCTGCCCCTGGCCAGGGTTGCCTGCTTGGCAAACCCGATGGTGACGAAGCCGCTTTCCATCCCGATAAACCGACCGGCTTCCAGGAAGGGTGCGATGTTTGGAAATGACGCAGCGACCTCTTCTTGGACTGATTCCCAATGCAGTGTCGGTTGTGGGCCGACGGCTGTGGGAAGGTGAGGAATCGAGGTGGTTGTCGTCGTATCGGTGACGAGCTTGTGGGATGGAACGGGTGCATTCGCACGCTCTTCGTTCTTTCCTACCTCGGATGAGGGAGGTCTAGAGACCGATTTTGAGGCAAGAGATACGTCCTGTCGCACAGTCGGGGGAGGCGGTGTCGATGGCGCAGTCTTCTGTGCTTCAGGCGCAACCGAAAGTTTTTGGCTTGAAGACGGCCCTGTCGGGAGCGGCCGGGCAACGACACTCTCCCTTTGACGCAGCAATCGCGTGGCTCGAACCGCCGCGGTCTCCATAACAAATCGAGGATGAGCGCTGAACCGTAATGAATCTTCCGCCTGGAGGAAGATTGCGAACAGTTCCTGAAGCTGTTCCGGAGTCAGCGTCTTCGCATCCATCGAAAGCTGCTTCAGATCTTCTTCCGATGTTTCGATCAAGCTCTGCAACTCTCGTGTGCCAGGAACGACTGCCGCCACAAGCAAATTGCGGAGGTGTTCCACCACTTCGGCGCAAAATGCGCGCAAGTCATGTCCCTGGTCCAACAAATTCGCCAGACTGGCTAGAGCGGTGGGGCTGTCTTGGGTGATCATGGCTCCGATGAGCCCCTGCACCAGCTCTTGTGGCACTGTGCCCAATAGCACTTCGAGATCCGTGTGCCGGATGGTCTTCCCGCCATAGGCAATTGCCTGATCGAGCAAACTCAGAGCATCTCGCATACTACCTTCACTGGCACGAGCCAGGGCTACGAAGCTTCGTTCCTCGAGTGTCAACCCGTCCTGGACAGCCACGTGTCGAAGGCGTTCGATGATTTCGGTCCTGGCAATCCGCCGAAAATTATAATGCTGGCATCGAGAAAGAATCGTCGCAGGGATCTTGTGGATTTCCGTTGTCGCAAAAATGAAGACCACATGTGCCGGCGGTTCTTCGAGCGTCTTCAACAGGGCATTGAAGGCTGAATTTGAGAGCATGTGAACTTCGTCGATGATATAGACTCGAAACTGACCACGAAACGGCGAGAATTTGACGTTCTCGCGGATCTCGCGAACATCGTCCACGCCGGTATTGGACGCGCCGTCAATCTCGATCACGTCGACTGAGCTTCCTTGCGCAATCTCGCGGCAGTTTTCGCATGTATCGCACGGACGACTGGTCAGCCCTCGTTCGCAGTTGAGCGCCTTCGCAAGGATACGCGCGACGGTCGTTTTCCCCACGCCTCGCGTGCCGGAAAAGAGGTAGGCGTGAGCGATCCGCTTGGTGGAAACCGCGTTCATCAGCGTTTGGACGACATGGGGCTGCCCAATCACATCGTCAAACGTGCCGGGCCGGTATTTTCGTGCGGAGACTTGGTAGTCCAATGGATGCTTTACTCCCTATGGTGAGCGATATTCCAGGAGTGATGCAGATGCGAGACTTGGATCATCGGGGCAGTTCTGGTTCTTTCAACGCGTCTGATAAAAAGCAGTGGGGCCAGGTGATCCTGCGGCACACAGAACTGGCTGCTTACCGTTGCTTCCTTCCGGACCTGGCGGGGTTCACAGGGTTCTATTGCACAGGGCCCAGCCCCTATTCTCACGCTAGGCTCTCCAACAGTCCACACATGAGGTGTCATCCGCCCGTAACAATTACGATCCAACGATCAAAGAGCGGGCGATACACACGAAGTGCGGTATGGCGGAGAGGGTGGGATTCGAACCCACGGTCCCGTTGCCGGGACGCATGCTTTCCAAGCATGTCGATTCGTCCACTCTCGCACCTCTCCGCGTCGAGAAGTGTAAAGGGTGGTATCTTAGCATGCGTGTTCATGACCGGCAAGGCGGACGGTCTAGCCGTTGCGTCGGTTATGAGCTGGCCAGAAGGCGATTCTTGTCTCAAGACAATCACCTTTTGAGTTGCACCACGGTGAGCAGGAAAGAAGAGATTGCTCTCTACCCAGAGAAATCGATGAGGGGACCAACCTGTCTGACCGAACCATTCCTACTAGGGATGGAGTACCCCCGGTCGTATGGGTTGACACTTGCATATCTTCGACGGTACAACGCTATACGACATCGCGTGTTTTCGCTGTCTTACGGTGATAGCTTCGCAGACGTTCTCCACTGTGCGAGAGTGGCGGAACTGGCAGACGCGCGAGACTTAGGATCTCGTGGGCAACCGTGGGGGTTCAAGTCCCCCCTCTCGCACCACTACATCAATCCTTGAGGGAGCCCGATTTTGACAATGAAAATGGAAGTGACCGAGTTAGGGCCGATGAGACGTGCCTTGAAAATCGAAGTGCCGGCCGACGAGGTGACACAGCAATTTTCACGCGCTTATTTGGAGCTCAGCCGTCAGGTTCACATTCCAGGGTTTCGGCCAGGAAAAGCTCCCCTGGCGATTCTAGAGAAGCGGTATGCCAAAGCAGTCGAAGAAGATGTGATTCGAAAGCTTGTGCCGGATTTCTATGGTCGAGCCATCAAACAAGCCGGTATCAATCCAGTCGTGGTGGATATACCCCCCCTGGATAGGGTCACAATCAAGAAGGATTCCCCATTTACCTTCACGGCGACAGTCGAAATCAAACCCACGATCGAGCTGCGTAGTTATAGAGCCCCTAATCCTATTTCTCTCCCAGCCGACAAGCGTACCGTTGCAGAGGAACAGGTAGACCGTGCTCTCGAGGTGTTACGAGAGCAACAGGCTCGGTTGGATGCGGCGCCTGCCGGTACGGTCTTAGCCGAGGGAGACTATGCCATCGTCGATCTCGAGGGATACCTGGATGATATCGCTCTGGAAGGCACAAAGAAAGAAGGTCAACTGCATAAGGTGGGTTCGAAGGCCGCCTTACTGGGGATTGAAATCGATGCACACCTTATTGGAAGACATGACGGAGAGGTTATAGACATCCCTCAGACCTATCCGGTGAGTCATCCGGATCAGCGTGTCGCAGGAAAATCTGTCAGGTTCCGTCTCGATATCAAGGGGGTCAAACACAAAAAGCTTCCGGCTCTTGACGATGAATTCGCCAAGGACTGTGGACCATACGCATCGCTCCAAGAGTTAAAGGACAAGCTGCGCGGTGAAATGGAAAAGGCGCTCAAGAAAGATATCGAGGAGTCTTACAAAGATGTCATTCTCAAACGCCTGATTGACACCCATCATTTCGACCTTCCTGATACACTCGTGGAACGTGAACTCAGCACGATTGTGCGGCAGAAATTACAAGCACGGCAGCGGGGGAAAGCTCTCGACTCCCCCCCCGCAGCTGATGCAGAAGAACTGAAAAAGATTCGCGAGGAACACCGTGAAGAAGCGAATCGTCGTGTCAAGGCTGGATTGATCCTGGAAGCCATCGCTGAGAAGGAAGGTTTGGCTGTGAGCCAGGAAGATCTGAACAACGAGGTGACTCGATTGGCCACGGAACTGAGGGTGCCGATGGCCGATCTCGTAAAAATGATTCAAGCAGGTGGCCAGGACTCCATCGATGAATTACGAGCACGGATCTTGGCCGACAAAGCTTTGGATGTCGTCTATCGGCAAGCGGTCATTCAAGGATAAGCGCAACCACTCAGAGCCCCTGATCGCAACGGACAGGAGCCGTCGAGGAAAGGAATCGAGGAACATGTTGGTCCCGATCGTCGTGGAGCAAACCAATCGAGGCGAACGAGCCTATGATATTTATTCACGCCTTCTCAAAGACCGTATCATTTTCCTTGGTGCCCCGATTGACGATGTCTTCGCCAATTTGGTGATCGCGCAGCTTCTCTTCCTTGAAGCGGAGGATCCCGAGAAAGACATCAATCTCTATGTCAATTCGCCTGGAGGCAGCGTGACGGCCGGATTAGGCATCTACGATACCATGCAATATGTTAAACCCCCGATCAACACCATCTGTCTCGGTCAGGCTGCCAGTATGGGAGCGCTCCTATTGACCGCAGGAACAAAGGGCAAACGGTTTGCGCTGCCGAATGCCAGGGTGATGATTCACCAACCGTTGGGTGGATTCCAAGGACAGGCGACGGAAATCGACATCCACGCTCGAGAGATTCTAAAGATTCGCGAACGCCTCAACGAGATCATGGCTAAGCACACGGGGCAACCGATCGAGAAGATTGCTCATGACACGGAACGGGATTATTTCATGTCCGGTGAGGAAGCGAAGCGATACGGTATTATTGACGAGGTCATTACGCGGCCACCGAAATTCATGAAAGCCGTAGAATCCGGAGACGGAGCTAAAGGTAAGTAACACAGGAGGGTACATGGCCAAGCAGGAAAAGATGGACCGGCACTTGCGATGTTCTTTCTGTGGGAAAAGCCGTGATGAGGTTCGAAAACTGATTGCCGGACCGACCGTCTATATCTGTGATGAATGTGTCAACCTCTGTAATGACATCATCGCTGAGGATTGGGAAGAAGCCAAAGAAGAGATTTCGTCGAAGCTCAAGAAACCGGCGGAAATCAAACATCACCTCGATCAGTATGTGATCGGACAGGAACGTGCGAAACGCATTTTGTCTGTGGCCGTGCACAACCATTACAAGCGCATCTCGTCAAAAGAAAAGGAAGTTGACGATATCGAGCTTCAAAAGGGCAATATTCTCATGGTGGGCCCAACCGGAACGGGGAAGACGCTCTTGGCCCAAACCTTGGCCAAGTATTTGGATGTCCCGTTTACCCTCGCCGATGCCACAACGCTGACCGAAGCCGGTTATGTGGGCGAAGATGTCGAGAATATCATTCTGAAGCTCCTGCAAGCGGCCGACTATGACGTAGAGCGGGCTGAGCGCGGGATCGTCTACATCGATGAGATCGACAAGATCAGCCGGAAAAGCGACAGCCCGTCGATTACTCGCGACGTATCCGGTGAAGGCGTTCAGCAGGCTCTGCTGAAGCTGATAGAAGGCACGGTGGCGAATGTCCCGCCGCAAGGAGGAAGAAAGCATCCGCATCAAGAATTTATTCAAGTCAACACCAGCAACATTCTGTTCATTTGTGGTGGGGCGTTCGTCGGGTTGGAGCAGATCATCGAACAGCGTCTGAATCGAAAATCGATGGGCTTCGGAGCTGAAATTCGTGGGAGAAGCGACGTTCGCTTAGGCGATCTGTTGGCCAAGGTGCAGCCTGAGGATTTCTTGAAGTACGGCCTGATTCCTGAGTTTGTCGGAAGGTTGCCGGTCGTAGCGACGCTGGAGGAGTTGGACGAGCGAGCTCTGATTCGTATCCTGACCGAACCACGCAATGCCCTGACGAAGCAGTATGAAAAGCTGCTGTCATTCGAGAAGGTTAAGCTTCGATTTACGGAGGGGGCGCTGGGGGCGGCCGCACGAAAAGCCTATTTACAAAAGACGGGGGCTCGGGGACTTCGGGCGATCTTGGAAGAAGTCATGCTCGACGTCATGTACGATGCTCCTTCGCAGAAACAGATCATGGAGGTCGTGATTACGGAGGATGCTATTTTGGGTAAGAATCCACCGATGCGCATCTTCGAACAGGAAAATGACGCTAAGTCTGCGTAAACACTGCTAAATTATTAAAGTTCCACTCGGTCTTATACGATGGCTCGAGTGGGTTCCCATCGGACCGCTTCTTGTACCAGCGAGTACCGTGTCTTTCCTTTAGCTCCTCCTCTCATCTTTTCTCGACAAGTAGAAACGCTGCGCTATACTTGCCACGTGCACGCCGCTGAATGGAGGATGTGTGAAATACCCCGTTTCTTCAAGTCTTCGCCACAAGGGTAAGGTCCTGGAATTGGATGCGGCGCGAGAGATGGTCATCTTGTTGGGGATCAATGGGGAAGCGATCGGGAGTTTGTCGTGGGACTTCGTCATCGATCAAATTCTCGCGTACCGCAAGGTGTCTGTGCAAAAGGAAATCCGGTCAGAACCGCGCATTTCCCTCGCATTTCGGGTTCGCTACAACACCCCGGAAGGACCTCGATTCGAGAGTCGTGCGGGTGGTATCGGTGGAGGAGGGTTGTTTATTGAAAGCCAAGCGCCTCTTCCGATAGGGACCAAACTGGCCATGGAGTTCTCGCTTCCCGAGAAGTCCGAGGAATGGTTGCTGGCCAAAGGGACTGTGGCCTGGGTCTGTCCAAAAGCCGATCAATATACGTTCAGTCCTGGAATGGGAGTACGGTTTACTGAAATTGCTGAGGATGTCCGCGATCGAATCCATGAAATCGTGAAATCGATTCAGAACACGAGTCAAGCAGCCTAATTCCGTTCCTCATGCAGACCTCCCGGAACAATGACGGTTCTATGAAGTTTTTTGTCGTTTCTACCGCAGGTCATCAGGGTAAATCGCTCCTCATAGACCCCGGGCATGAAGCAATCAACGTGCATGACACTTCAGGTCAGTTGTTGGGCAATATGCCGTGGGGGGCGATCATTGAGCGTGTCCTCGCCAGCAGCGAAGATGCTCGGTTTGCCCATTGTCGGACGCAGCCACGTGCGCCCCTCGCACTGAAGGTTCGTTACACAACGCCGGAAGGAAAACAGTTCGATAGTCTGACCGGAGGAATCGGCGGCGGAGGGCTCTTTATTGAGAGTGGCGCTCCTCTGAGTCCGGGCACAGAGTTGACGGTCGAATTCGCGCTTCCGGATCGGCCGTGGGATAAATTCCAGGCTAAGGCGAAAGTCGCTTGGGTCCGCAACAGACCCGAGCGATACCTCCTTTTCCCAGGCATGGGCGTCCAGTTCATGGAATTGGACAAGAAGATTGAGGAGCAACTGGTAGGACTCGTCGAAGCTTTGAATCGCAGCCGAAATCCGCTCTGACCCACCCTAGTCTTTGACATCAAGACTCTCGTCCTGCAGCATGACCCATGTCATTTTAGTCTCGGCAATCAACCGCCTACGATTCGAGGCGATGCGGGCAGAGGATCACGCGGATCTTGGTGGGTCGTCTTGTACAGGCGGGAGTTCCTTAGCGGCATCGATGGATTGTTGGATTTCCTTTTGTGCTGCATCCATTTCAGCTTGAATGGTGCGCATCTGAGGGTCGACACTGCTTCGGACATCAGTCACGGCTTGCCGAAACGATCGTACGACCTCCCCAAGGCCTTCACCCAGATTCTGTAGGTCATCCGGCGATACTCCAACGGACGGCGTCGCTTTCGCTTTGAGAGCAGCTTGTTGCGCCTGCACACGGGCGACCGCATCCTTATTGACGATGGCTGAAGGACGTTTTGCGGCTGGTTTCGCATGAGCGCCGGCCGGCAACGATGGGTACGAGACACGAGCCGTCGGAGGCGGAGCTGCAGCCCGTTCCTCCATCGACACCACCTGGCTTGCGACTGACGCAGAGGGTTGATTTGGTGGAGACAGCGACGCTTGAGGATTTTGTGGGCTTGAGTTGTAGAGCAACGAGGCCGTGGTGCCAGGTGTGAGCTCAGGCCCCGGGATGTATGGAACATTCGGTTTGGCCGGTGTCGGAGACGGTGTTGTGACAGTGGGCGAGGTTGTTGTGACAACCGCAGGAGCCTGAACTGGTTGTGGCGGTTGTCCGGTTTCCTGCTGGACCTGACCCGAAGAAGGCTGGGGAGGTTCGTTGACTTCTTTCCTAAACCCCTTCAGCGCCTTGCCGACACCCTCACCGATCTGTGGTAGACGCCCCGCCCCAAAAATGATCAGCACAATCACTAGAATAATAATGAGCTCGGAAAAACCCATTGTGCCGAACATGCACGGCCTCGCACTGGATTAGGTGCCTTTACTGGATGAGTGAATCTAGCCGCCCCATAGACATCGTGTCAAGAAAGGGTGGGAGCAGAACGAACGGATGGCCAAAATCAAAGCAGCGGCACAACTTCTGTCTGAAGCGGTAGACCGTGCACAACGGCTTCACGATCCGAGACATAGACATCGAGCTCACTCCTGATTCCGAACTCTCCGGGAAGGTAGATGCCCGGCTCAATGGAAAAACAGGTTTTCGGCATGAGCCGACGACCGTCCTGAGTTTCCAGGTTGTCGATATTAGCCCCGTTGCCATGAACTTCCTCACCGATTGAGTGACCGGTTCGGTGAATGAAGAAGTCGCCATAGCCTGCCTCGCGAATCACGTGGCGGCAGACATCGTCGACCTCCCAGCCGTATGGAAATCGTCCCGCAGCGATCTGTTCCTGGACAAATGACAGTGCCGCATCGCGCCCTCGCCGCACATGTTCAAAGATCATGCGTTGCTTTGCCGGCACGTGCGTACCGGTGTAGCCGGTCCAGGTAATGTCGCCGTAGACTGCCCCGGGTGCGGTTTGTTTAGCCCACAGATCAATCAGCACCAAATTGTCTCGAGTAATGGACGAGGAGCCGGATTCGGCAGGACCGTAATGAGGATCGGCGCTATGGGCATCGACGGCGGCAATCGGAGCACTGGATGTCGTCATGCCCGTGTCGCGAATACGAGAGAGAATGAATTGTTGCAGTCCGTATTCGGATAGCGGACGTTCGTGGGTGAGACACGACGCAACGTGGGAGAAGGCGTCATCGACGATACCCCTGAGCCTCGTCACTGCGTATCGATGAGATTCCAGTTGCGCATCTGTCCAGACAGCCTCAAAACGTTGAACCAGATCGGCTGATGTGACCACCTCGAGCCCGAAACTCCGCATTAACTCGATCGTACCCGCATCGACCCTCGAGAGGTACGGCACAGCGTTGAGCGGTGAATACTGCATGGCAATTCGGCATCGGCCTCGCAAGAGGGAAGCCAATGCCATTCGCTGCTGTTCCCATGATACGTAGTGCTGCGTTTGACCGGGTAATTCATCCAGCACATGGGGTTCGATCTTATGAAGGAGTTTGACCGGTTCCCCGCTCGTAGGGATCCAATAGTACCAGCGCCGGGTGACGTGCCGAGTCGGATCAAGGAGCAACACCCGATAGGCTAGCGGGTCACTCCCACGAAAGTCGTAGAAGAGCCATCCATCAATTGTCTGGGCGTCTCGAAGCGCTTCTTGGATCGCGAGGATACGCGCATGGTGCGCAGTGAGGTTCATACGATGGCATCTTATCCTTGGGCTAGAGAGGCGTCAATCAAGCCGGGCTCGTTGTGTGAATATGTTACAATGATGGGCGATGATGTCGGAATCACCTCGAGATATCCCAGCCTATCGAGTGACGTTCTTTTTTGGGCCCGAACCCGTTGAGGGAAAATCAGACGCGCTGGTCTGCGTGTTCAATGTCAAAAAGCGGAGTTGGAAGGCGGGCATCCAGGTCGCTGTCGAACTCAACACCGTCCAGCTTTCGACTCTTCAACAGCGGATACAACTCACCGATCGACTTGCGAAGAGTTTGACGGCAGTCGATCCCCACGAGCTTGCACACTATCAAGAACGCACGGCCGATCTGTTCGCTCAAGCCCTCTGCTGGTGCAAGCTCGATCTTCGAGTACAGGCGGGTCTGACTCAAGAAAATCAGCGAATTCGAGCCGACGAGTTGGTGATCGAATTGGATCATGAGGTCGGCGCGCGCTCCGAATATGTTATCGCCTATATTTTGGAAGAATTGGATCTGGCAGCTGATCATTCGTTGCCATCGTCCTTCGGCTCGTAAATCGGCAGGGGGTTTGCATTTACCAGCGGATTTGTTATAACGCATGCCAGTGTTATCGTGTGATTACTGGCGGCTCGATTTGTCTATGGATTGAGCGGAAGGAGGCGACGCCTGTGAGACTCCCGATCGTTATATTCATGGTTATCATCACCTACTGTTCGATGGTTGCGGCTCCAGCCTGGAGTCAGTCGTCCTCAGCCGATACGCAGCAAGGGACGGCTTCTGGTGCGGGTATGGGAGCTGCGTCTGCCGCTGCCACTATTTTATATTTCCCGTTTAAAGCGGCATTTGCCATCGGTGGAGGTATTGTCGGTGGCTTGGCCTATGTCTTTTCGGGTTTTAGCGAACCAACGGCAAAGAGTATCTGGATCCCCAGCATGTACGGGACTTACGTCATTACTCCCGAGCATCTCAGCGGTGATCGTCCGGTCCGGTTCCTCGGAGTAGCTGCTGAAAACGAGGGAGCGCCGGCTGCCTCTGCGCCGATGAGCCACCCCGCTCAGTGATATGAACCCTGTCATCGGTGTGACGCCAGACTTCAATGCCGGTGACAGGAAAGACATGGGTGGACGCGAGCCGACCTACTTCCTGCGAGCCCGTTATATTCGGGCCATCGAAGAACTCGGTGGAATTCCTCTCATTCTTCCCTTAGTGGCTGAGCCTTCCGCTCGACGTCGGCTCCTTGACAAGGTCGACGGGCTCCTCATGACCGGCAGCGGGCCGGACCTTCCGCCCAGTCTCTACGGAGAACGGCAGCGCTACAAGTTTCCGCTAGTCAGTGAGCGCCGTGCCGATTTTGAGCTGGAGTTAGTCCGCCAGGCCAGAATGCGAGACCTCCCGTTGCTAGGAATCTGCGGAGGCATGCAAGCGATCAATGTTGCGTGTGGAGGTAGTCTCTTTCAGGACATTCCCGCACAGGTGCCGAACGCGATGGATCATCGTCAAAAGAGGAAGGCGATCCATGTCTCGCATCCGGTAACCGTGGCCCCCAAGAGTCTCTTGAACAAGGTCGTCGCACGAGGGAAGCTCATGGTCAATAGTTCCCATCACCAATCGGTCAAGACGGTTGCTCCATCGCTCATCGCAAGTGCCGTTGCACCCGATGGCATCATAGAAGCGATCGAATCTCCCGGGAATCGATTTCTGCTCGCCATTCAGTGGCATCCCGAATTTTTATTTGAGCGTCACGCGGTCCATCGGCGACTGTTCGAAGCCTTGTTGCGCGCGGCGCGACGAACTCGCTCATGAATGTGACGTGCCGTCCAAACGATCACAATCGGTCACCATCAGCATTCCCCTGCTATACTTGATCTTTATGGGACCTCCAGTCATAGATCCCACCACTGCGAATCCTAGCAGCTTGGGCTGGGAGAGACCGTGAGAAGCCGACTTCTCCGGACGAAATCCATCGATCAAATCCTCGCCGACGCCGACCGTCCGGAACATCGACTCAAGAAGACATTGACGGCCTGGGATCTGACGGCACTTGGGATCGGCGCGATCATTGGGACCGGCATCTTCGTCCTGGTGGGGACCGCCATTGTGGGCGATGCTCAGCGGCCAGGAGCTGGACCTGGGATTATTCTCTCGTTCGTCCTCTCCGGGCTCACCTGTGCATTAGCCGCGCTCTGCTATGCTGAGTTCGCGGCCATGATCCCCGTCGCTGGGTCGGCCTACACCTTTTCGTACGCCACGCTGGGAGAGTTTCTCGCCTGGCTCACGGGGTGGAATCTGATCCTCGAATACGGGGTCGCCTGCGTTGCGGTTGCCATCGGCTGGTCCGGCTACTTCAATAAATTGCTGAAGCTCGCGGGACTGGAATTGCCCTATTGGGCAACCAATCCACCTCATTGGGCCGGCGGCCCGGAGGGAAGTATCGCTAATTTTCCGGCTGCAATCATCGTGCTGCTGGTCACAGCCATCCTCGTGATAGGAATCAAAGAAAGTGCTCGGGCGGCCGGCATGATCGTCCTTCTCAAACTTGCGGTCATTCTCTTCTTCATCGCCGTCGGGGCTCCTGCCGTGAACGCGGACAATTGGACGCCCTTCATGCCCAACGGGTTCGAGGGGGTCCGGGCCGCTGCCGCCATCATCTTCTTTGCGTACATCGGATTTGATGCTGTCTCAACGGCTGCAGAGGAGGCTCGAAACCCTCAACGAGATGTTCCGTTGGGGATTCTTGGCTCGTTGGCTGTCTGCACCGTACTCTATATTTCTGTGGCTGCTGTGCTCACCGGCTTGGTCCCTGCGAATCAAATCGATATTCACGCCCCAGTGGCCGAAGCGCTCAGCCTCGTTGGGTTCAAGTGGGGCGCTGCCATCGTTGCAATCGGAGCTGTGGCGGGTATTACCAGTGTGCTGGTCGTCATGATGCTTGGACAAATTCGCGTGTTCTTTGCGATGTCACGTGATCAACTTGTGAGTCCGGGCTTATCCAAGGTTCATCCGACGTTTGGAACCCCGCATCGCGCCACGATCATAACAGGGCTGGCTGTGGCAATCCTGGCGGCGCTGTTTCACATCGGGGACGCAGCCGATATGACCAACATCGGAACTTTCTTCGCCTTTGTGCTCGTCTGCTTCGGTGTCATGCTGCTCCGGTACACGAAGCCGGATCAGCCCCGTCCCTTTCGTCTGCCCTTCATGCCTCTCGTACCGATCCTGAGCATTGGGGCGTGTCTTTACCTCATGGCAGGTTTGCCTTGGGTCACATGGATCCGCTTTGGGGTGTGGACCACCATTGGCATTCTCGTCTACGCCCTTTATGGGATGAAACACAGCAGACTGGCCGTGCAACCCGCCAACCGCGATGGAATGTCTCGATGAGTCCGGGGTAAAGAAACTAATCCGACTTTCCGGTCGGCTGTGTCGCAGAAGCAGGGGCTGTGGTAGACGCTTCTCCGACCGGGGCAGTAGCGGCTTGAACTGCGGCCGTAGCAGGCGTGGCCGGAGATGGGCTTGGAGAGGTACCTGCCGGAACTGCAGCAGGCTTGGGGGCAGCAGCAGGTTTGGGCGGAGGTGTAGCCGGCTTCGGTGGCGCGGGTTTCTCCGGCTTAATGCCTCTTTCCCAGGCCGGACCCGAATACATATCCGCGGTTAACCCCTTCGTCTTCCATTTTTCCTCGAAATCGGCCGCGGCTTTGTTGGGGGTTTCACCGACACCTGTCACATCGTTCCAAGGATAAACCTTCGGCCCAATCTGGCAACCGGACTCTGTCCGTTTCAGGTACAAAGCAATGGGATTGCCCCGGTAGGGTCCAAGAAAAATATGGACAGATCCAACGTACTCGAGCAATGAGGCCATAAGGCTCCCCAGAAATGCCCATGATGCCATAAGAAGTGAGAAGGGAGCAAGGCCGACTGAGGCAATCGCTGGGTGTCGGGGGCTGGAGAAAAAGGAAGAGGCGAATTGTCCCGTTCAGGTGTCGATTTTCGAGAATCGCTCGCGAGCCTGATTGATGGAACGCAAGAGGGCCTTGTGGCTTCGGCAGCCGACCGCAAGCTTTGCATCGGAAATCGTGACCGGTCGATAGGGAAGCAGGAAACGTTCCTTCAATCGACGGATCCGAGCGAGGGATTGTGCCAGCCGTGCAGCAGAAATGTCCCCATTCCCGACGGCCTTGTCAACCGCGTTGAACGCGGCCACGACTCTGTTGCGATCTTTGCAGATCAGAGGCATATCGCAGCCGGCCTGAATGGCCTGAACCGTCGCGTCTCCGATGCCGTAATGATCGATGATCGCGTGCATCTCGAGATCGTCTGTCAATACGACCCCGTCATAGTGCAACTCCTCGCGAAGAAATCTCCCAATAATCGCTGGAGACAGCGTCGCCGGGCGGGTGTCGTCCAACGCTTGATACAAAACATGGGCCGTCATCAGCGTCGCTACGCCGTTTGCCACCGCATGCCTGAACGGTGGAAACTCAATACGCTCGAGTCGTTCGCGTGCCGCCGTCACGATGGGCAATTCCTTGTGCGAATCCGAAGTGGTGTCGCCATGCCCGGGAAAGTGTTTCCCACAAGCCACCACACGATTGTCCTGAAGACCACCCACCGTAGCCAACCCTAATTGAGAGACGAGCTCAGGGGCTGAGCCGAAAGCCCGATCACCGATCACCGGATTCGTCGGGTTGCTGTTCACATCCAGCACCGGGGACATATTCATGTTGATGCCGACGGCCTTGAGCTCCTTTGCGGTCGTTGCTGCTGCAGCGTAGGCCAGTTCAGATGAGTGACATCGCCCCAGAACCTCGCATGGCGGGAAGATCGTGAATTCTTTCGGCAACCGTGAGACACGTCCCCCTTCTTGATCGATGGAAATTAATAGTGGGGAATGGGGGCTGCAGCGCTGGAGGTGGTTCGTCAAGTCAATGATCTGTGGCACTGAATCGAGGTTTCTCGCAAACAGGATCACTCCACCCGGCTTATACTCTGTGATAAGCGCGGCCAGGTCGGATGAAACGGTGGTCCCGTCGAACCCTATCATGAAGAGCTGGCCGATCTGGTCGCGAGAAATGGTCTGCATTCGTTCTCTCGTTTACAGGGAGCGAGTGATGAGGAACTGGATCAACAGCCTGGTCCCAATGCCGGTAGGGCCTTTGGGAATATACGCCCGTTCTCGTTCGCTCCAATCGGTGCTGGCGATGTCGAGATGGATCCAGGGACAGTCGCCGACGAACTTGCTCAAGAACAGAGCCGCCGTGATCATGCCGCCCCCACGTCCGCCGATATTCCGCATGTCGGCCACATCGCTGCGTAATTGCTCAAAATACTCGTCCCACAGCGGCATTTCCCACACGCGCTCACCCGCGCGGAGACCGGCCTTACGGATGGCGTCTTTCAAGTTCGCATCCGTGCCGAACATGCCGATCGCGAACTGACCGAGCGCGACGACACACGCCCCTGTCAGCGTGGCAATGTCGATGAGCGCGGCCGGTTTGAATCGGGTTGCGTAGGCAAGGCCGTCAGAAAGGATCAGGCGACCCTCGGCATCGGTGTTCTGCACTTCCACCGTCTTGCCGGAAAGCGTCTTGACGACGTCACCGGGCCTCATCGCCCGTCCCCCGGGCATATTCTCCGCCGCCGGAAGAATGCTGATGAGATTGAGGGGCAGCTTCAGCCGAGCTGCCGCTCGCATCGCAGCCAGCACCTCTGCTCCGCCGGTCATGTCGGCCTTCATCTGTTCCATATTCTCTGCGGGCTTGAGAGAGATCCCGCCAGTGTCGAACGTGATGGTCTTCCCGACGAGAACCACCGGCCGGTCGTCTTTCTTCTTGGCTCCGTGGTACTGGAGAATGATGAATTTCGGCGGTTCATGGCTGCCTTTCGCCACACCGAGTAACGCGCCCATGCCAAGTTCTTCCATGTCCTTCTGCTCGAGGATTTTCAGACTGATGCCGGCTTCCTTCGCCACGGCCTTCGCCTCGATGGCGATCTTCGTCGGTGTCATCACATTGGAAGGATGGTTGCATAGGTCCCGGACAAACACGGTGGCTTCAGCCGTCGCGACACCGCGACGAATCCCTTCAGACAACTGACGCAGTTGAGTTTTCTGAGGAGCCAGAATGGTCATTGCCGTCACGTCCCTACCTGTTGGAGTGTCACTCCGATAGGCGGTAAATTGATAGCTCCCCAAGATGGCTCCTTCGGCCATGGCCTGTGCCACATCCATCGGTGAGGTGCCGCGAGGCACTAGGCTCGGCAGCGCCACCGTAAAAACGCTGGATTTCGCTTGGCGCACTCGTTTAACCGCATGTCCCAGAGCTTGGCGAATCTGATCCAACCCCAGCTCATGTTTCTTGCCGAGACCGACAAGAATCAGCCGCTTTGCTGGAATTTTTCCATGCGTATGGAACAGCACCACCTCATTAGCCCTTCCTTCAAACTCCTTCGATTGCAGAAGTTCGTTGAGCGATCCACCGAGAGACCGGTCCAACACCGCCCCGTCTTCTTTGGACCATCCCGCTCCTTCACAATGCAGGATGACCAGCGCATCCGTCATCTCGGTGTTAACCCGTCCTTGTTTTGGCTCAACCCGCATGATCTGCATTCGGTTCTCCTTTGTATGTCAGTCGGCCGATGTCATCCGTCGATCACCGATCATCCCCGGCCTTCACACATCCCACGTGACGAGTGATGGCCTTATACTCCCCGCATATCGGGTGCCCAAATATGCTTGTGCAGTTGCAGCTGAAGGCGAATTGGCAGACGATCTGCCAGCAGCCATTCAGCCAAGTGGCGGGGATCCAGTGTGCCGAATACCGGACTGAAGAGGACAGGACAGCGTTCGGGCAGTCGGAAGCGATCCAGAACGTGTTTCGCCCATTCATAATCACGGCGGTCTTGGATGACAAATTTCACTTCATCCTGTGGTCGTAACCGTTCCACATTGGACCAGTGCATCCGTTCCATCATGCCGCTCCCTGGACATTTCACATCCAGAATGATGCGCACGGAGGGGTCGACGACGGACGTATCGACGGCCCCGCTGGTTTCGAGGAGAACCGTGAGTCCTTCCTCACACAACCGACGCAGCAACGCGGCCGTGTCCGCTTGTGCCAACGGTTCACCTCCTGTGACCTCCACCAGCGGACAGCCGTAGGAGCGCACCTGTTCGAGAATGTACTCAATGGACTGGTCCGTTCCTCCGAAGAACGCGTACTCCGTGTCACACCAGACGCAACGAAGCGGGCAACCGGTCAGGCGTACGAATACGCAGGGCTTCCCGGCGAAGGTGGATTCGCCCTGAACACTATGGAAGATTTCTGTCACGCGCATGAGAAAGGTGTGGGCTCGCCGATGTGTCGGTCGGGGGATTCGGCGAGGGAGATAGTGGATCTGATCACAAGCCGTCGCTCATTGCCATTTGACAACAGGCCAGTTCTTACGCCGGGCGATGGAGGCCATTCCACGAATGGGATTTACCACCGTCGGGTGTCCTACGGCACGGAGCAAGTCCAAATCACCGGGGCTGTCTCCATAGGCGTAGCACTGGGACAGATCAAGCGTCAGTTCATGGGTTAATCGATCGATGAGTTGGCGTTTCCCCTCTCCATATGGAAGGGGAGGCACAAGGAAGCCGGTGTAGAGGCCGTTCTGTTGCTGCAACTGACTGGCAAAGCACCGATCGGCCCGAAGTGCGTCAGCGACGGGGGCGATCAGGAAATCGATGGAACCCGTCACGAAGATAATGGCATGGCCGGCCCGGCGATGCTCGTCGAGCATACGCATGGCTGTGGGAGAGACACGAGGACATAATTCCTCTCGACAGAATTCCTCACCCAAGGGTTGGATCACTTGCGAAGGCTTCCCGGCCAGGTAGAGCTTTCGTTCGCGGAGCGGATGTAACGACAGGGGCGGGAAATGCCGCAGGAGCCAAGACACACTTTCGCGAGCTTCGGGCCAGCCGACGATACCGCGGCGCCACAGCCAGCGGAAAAATCTCACTTCGCTCGCTTCGCCAGGCAAGATGGTATTGTCGACATCAAAGAATGCCGCAACGGTGGCGGAAAGGCTTCGTTGATCAGTCCGTATCATAAAAGCGCCGACCGAGTTACAAAATGAGAGGCCAATTCTACCGGAGGCATGGTTCATTGACAAGAATTTTACCCTACTTCTATAATGCACCTCCTTTCCCCTCTATGCTGACCAAAGGCCTTGATGCAGGCTTCGTGTCAGCATCCTGCTGAGTGCCGAAGTGGTGGAATGGCAGACACGCACGTTTGAGGGGCGTGTGGCGAAAGCCGTGCGGGTTCAAGTCCCGCCTTCGGCACCATTAATCCAGCCAGTGTCAGAAGATCTCTCCTAGTCTGCATTATCAGCGGTCTCAACTTTCCTGCAAAGCAAAGCAACCGTACGGGCGAGTTCGTTTGCATTGAGTTGCCGTTTTCTGGGGTGGCAACGGTCGAGCTGTCCTCGAGCGGCAGTGTCATCCTGAGCCCATGCTACTCCTCTTTTTCATCAGAATCCGGATAGGAGTGGCATAATATCTCGGAAGGCGAAAGTTCGGTGAGACTCTCGGAATTGGTCGAAGTAATCTAGGCAACCAACCAAATGCAGTCCGACGGTAAGACGTTTAGCCTTTTCGCATGTCGGAGACTGTGGGATGCCGCGCATAAAGTCGTTGGTGGTTCTAGCGGAGTTGTTCTTAGTAATCACATTAACGACTTCTTGCTCAAAAACTGGAGTGTTTTCGGAGATGTAAATACCGTCAGCTCCGGGTAAGAGGATACCTCCGGTCAGATCGGAGCTCCACTTCGGCTTAGGTTGAAAACAATGACCAATGGCAGAATCGTTGAAGAGAGGAGTGACCACATCACCTTCTGGACTTATCCACGGCTTGAGGACAAAGTATTTGTGAGAGAAAACAGCGGGAGACTTTCCGCTGCTCAAAGCTCGTGCCTATAGAGGGGGGTGGCCGCTGCAGACACACGTTTCACGTTTTGTGGGTGCTCTTTTCGTATTCGCAATGGCGATGCCGAGTGAAGCGCTGAGCCAAGAGGCGGTTCTCGAGATCCTCCCACTCCGCCCGTTCAGTTTCGACGTGTCCTTCAACGATCGCACCTTTGCGCCAACCCAAAGAATTATCGCTGTTCAAGCCGGAATTACGGCACTCCGCTATGGCCCCCTGGAATTGAGGGGCATCTACCAGTATTACAGTCACCATACACCGACCTATATTACCGACCAACATTCCATGTATGCGAACCCACGTTGGAATAATTTCATCGACTTGTTGGATTTTCCAAACGGCAACCCCATCAGTGGCATCCTGCGACATGTTCTGTTCGGTCCGCTGGAGCACCGGGCGGTACCCTATGTCGGCGCAATACTGGGAGGGACCTTGCCGGGGCGAGGTGCACTTTCGCCGGGCTACCTGTATGGAGGACAAGTCGGTGTACGATTTCCTGTCGTTCAGGGAGTTTCCGTCGATATGGGACTTCAGTACACGCGATATGAGATTGATTTCCAGGGCAAGTCCGACTTGTCGCGACAATGGCTCTTCACCATCGGCATTCGGTTTTGAGCCGATGGCTCGTGATCCTCGTGACATGTCAAGACATGGAGGAGATGGATCATGCGCCTCTGGGCTCGCTGCCTATAGGCGATCGCCTTTCTCACCACACCCACCGTGTCCCATCTCTTCTCTGGCAACGCACCCGCACCCTGTTGTAGGGCTCGGGTTGCTTCTTGGCTGCCTCATACTCATCTTGAGGGGCGTTCAGCAGGAGAACGAGGCGCTGTGAGGGTCTCGGCTTCCGGCCATCGAAACGATGGCCAATATCTCGGTGCCAAGCGCTCATAGACTTCTGTAATCGACCATGGGGGGAACTCATACATAGGTCCACCGCTCGCGTTATGCCCCAGATTCCACTGGCGCACGTGGTACCTGCGCGCCAAGAGAGAAATCGGATGCATGGCAGACATGTCGAGCGTGACCACGTGGTTGTCGTCTTCTCTGGGATCGGTCATCGCGAAGTGGCCTGCAACTTTACTCCGCCAAATTAGGACGTCTTTGATCTCAGAGATGCCAGTTACGTAGGCCTTGCAGGCAGCGGCTATACGCTTTCGTCCGGCCTTGTTCTTCAGGTCCTTGCGACTGGCTGCGCCGCTGTTTAGGGAAGCCAGAAGACCCACGAGATTCACATAGGTACACAACGACACTCCAAACCAGTGGAAGTAACTTTCCAGCAAGCGAGCCTCCCGTGGGTCGGTACCGGGGTGAGCGGCGCGCTTCGCTGCGCCGTCCCTGCGGCGCAAGGGCTCTTCCTTCTGCCACACTGTCATCGCGATGTGATTCAAGCCCGTCTCAAGGGACATGAGAGTCGAGAGCTCAAAGATGCCGGTATCCGCTGAAATCTGCGTAGGTACCAGGTGGTCGATGATGACGTTTATGCTTGGCTCATCTGTTGGCACGACACTCCCTCCCGAGGACAATGGTTTGTGAATAGGCTTCGTTGCACTGCGGAGACTCGAGTTATCCGGTGACTACTCTATCCCGCACGGGCGTCTTTTGACTAGATGTTGCAACCCTAATTATGAGACCCATAACCCGCGAGTCGGACGGGCAGTTCGAGGGTGGCAGATGTATGGCGTAAGCGTGTTTTAAGGAGCAGCGAATCAGCATGAAACTGAATGACATGACCCGAAGTCAAACAGTGGTCTACAATGCTCCTATACAGGGATGACAAGGGATTGCCAAAATCTTCAAGGACTTACGCAATCTCTCTTGGTACAATCTCGCTTTCGGCACTATTGATTCCGAACATCCCTCCCCGGTTATCTTCCTAGGGTCTCTGGCTCATTCGGATCTGGACTTTCATCCCCATCTCGTAGGACACTAGCCCATTTTTGATCTCTTGTCGTACGCCTGAGTGACATGCGATGAGATCGCCTCATCCCAAGTTGATCTCTACCATCTCATGGCCGTTTGATTCGTTCGCGTCTGTGACCCCCAACTCGTCTTCAATCGGTCGGCCCCATCACATGGCAAGGAGTCTCACATGATCTCTACCGGTAATCTTTCTGTTTTGGATTTACTGCGCAAACGGGTCGCCGATCTGTCCCATGAACTGGCCGAGCGGGACAGTGTGTTGCACGAACGAACTCGGCACCTCCGTGTTGCCCAATCTCTGGCTCATCTGGGCAGCTGGGATTGGGAGATCGAGAGCGGCGAAGTCCGATGCTCGAACGAGCTGTATCGCATCTTCGGCCGTGAACCTGGATCTCACCACATGACTTTCGAGATCTTTGTATCGGCACTGCTTCCAGAAGACCGCGACCGGGTTGTCGCTTCAATCGATGATGCCTTGGGGGGAAAGGCACCGTACGATGTGGAGTATCGAATCGTTCGTCCTAACGGCGACGTGCGGATGATTCATTGCTGCGGCGAGGTCCTGCGCGACGACAATGGAAAGGCGTGTCGCATGTCCGGCTCCGTTCTGGATATTACGGAGCGCACGCGCACAGAGGCGATGTTGCGGTCCTCAGAGGAAAAGCTCCGGCAGGCCCTTCAAGCATCGGGAATTGGACTGTGGGACTGGAATACCGACACGGGGGATATGACTCTTTCAGAAGAGTGGAAGCGCCAGCTGGGGTACCGGGAGGCGGAACTCCTGGACTCGTTCAAGACCTGGGAGGCGCTGTTACACCCAGATGATCATGATCGCGCCGTCGCATATGTGCGGGAGTACGTGCGTGTACGTCAGGGAGAGTATCGGCAGGAGTTTCGCCTGCGGCACAAGGATGGAACATACCGATGGATCGAAGCCCGTGCCTCGTTTGTGGCGGAAGCTGACGGTCGCCGGATTCGCCTTCTCGGCTCGCATACCGACATTACAGATCGTAAACGGATGGAAGAAGCAGTGCGGGAGAGCGAAGACCGGTACCGAGCGTTGGTTGAACTTTCACCATCCGGAGTCTTCGTCTTCCGTGAAGGACAGACCGTGTATGTCAACCACACGGGCGCCATCCTGATGGGGGCGAATGATCCCCGGGAAATTCTCGAACGACCGATGTTTGATTTCATCCATCCGGATTATCACCACGACGTCCGTGAAAATATAAAGCGGTTACTCAACGGGAGAGATTCCGTTCATAGCGCGGAACGAATCTATCTGAAGAGCGATGGAACACCGATCCACGTTCAAGTTGAAGCCGCACGGATCATGTGGGACGGCAAACCCGCCATTCTTAACCTTGTTTCCGATGTCGCTGAGCGTAAGCAGGCGGAAGAAGCGCTGCGGGCCAGCGAGGAACTGTTCTCCAAAGCGTTCCGGTCCAGCCCGGACCCGATGATTCTGGTGGAGCTTGACTCGGGCCGGTGGCTTGACGTCAACGACGCCTGTCTCGCCTGTCTTGGGTATTCTCGAGAGGACGTGGTCGGGCGCAAGGGAGATGACATTGAACATTGGTTGACGCCGGACATCCAGGTTCGCTTCATTGAAAGAGTGAACCGCGAGGGTTCAATCCGTAATTTCGAAGCTGCTGTAGAAACGGCCAGCGGAGAGCACCACGATTGCCTGATGTCCGCCGAGCGAATCGAGTACAACGGCAAATCCTGCATGATCATACTCAGCAAAGACATTACTGAACGAAGACAGGCGGAACAGGCCCTCTGGAAGAGCCGGCAAGCCATCCGCGCGCTCCACGATATCTCGTCGGCGCAGGGGCAATCGTTCAAGGAGCGGGTCGAAGCGCTGCTTCAGCTCGGGTGCCGATTCTTCGACCTGCCGATCGGGGTCGAAACCTTTGTCCGGGGCGAAGAGTTGGAAATGGGCCCGGTCAACGCACTCGAGCCCGCTTTCCATCCAGGCATGCGCGTGCCTCTGTGCAACACGTACTGTGGCGAGACCCTTCGTCAGAGCGGGACGTTGAGTTTCGAGCATGCGGGTGCGTCTCCGGTGTGGCGCCAGCACCCGGCCTACGCGACGCTGAAGTTGGAATCGTACATCGGGGCCGCGGTTAACGGATTGGAACGCACCTACGGAACGTTGTACTTCGCGAGTGTCGAACCCCGCGACAAACGTTATACCGAGTCCGAACGCGATTTCATCCAACTTATGGCGAGGTGGCTCGGCAGTGAGCTGGACCACCAATCGGCTCTGGACGCATTGCGTCAGAGTGAGGAACGATACCGGACCCTCTATGATGAAACGCCCTCGATGTATTTCACCGTGGACGGTGCGGGAATCATCCGGTCCGTTAATCAGTACGGCGCGCAGTACTTGGGCTATGGCGTCGAGGATCTGGTGGGGAAGTCCGTGGCGACGATCTTCTTTGAAGAAGACCGAGAACGTGTTTGTGCTGAAATGGACGCGTTCTTTCGTCATCCGGAAGGCGTGGCGCAATGGGAATTCCGCAAAGTGCGACACGATGGCACGGTGCTGTGGGTCCGTGAGTTTGCGCGTGTGCTGCAAAGCCTGGATGGAGAACCATTGGCCCTGATCGTGTGCGACGATATCACCGAGCGCAAGCATGCGGAAGAAGCACTACGTGCCAGTGAGGAACGGTTTGCCAAGGCGTTCCAGGCGAGCCCACATCCTGTGGTCATCAGCGAGATAGACACCGGTCGGCTGGTGGAGGTCAATGAAGCCGCGTGTCAGCTGTTGGGCTATCGCAAGGACGAAGTCGAGGGACACACCACCTTGGAAATAGGCGTCTGGTATTCGGCCGAGGAACGAGTACGTTTCGTTGATTTATTGAAGCGTGTGGGGTCGATCCGCAATTTGGAAGTCAAACTGCGGAGCAAACTTGGCGAGGTTCGCCAGTTCCTCTTGTCGTCGGAGCTGATCGAGCTCAAGGGCAAACAATGTAGTGTGACGGTGGGGGATGATATTACAGACCGAAAACGTGCCGAGGACGAGTTACGCCGATCCCATGCCTTCTTGCGGCAGGTCATCGACGGCGATCCGAACTTTATCTTCGCCAAGGATCGCGAAGGACGCTTTACAATGGTCAATAAGGCGGTCGCTGATTGTTACGGAACCACTGTGGAAAACCTCATCGGGCAATCGGATGCTGATTTTAATCCCAACGGGGAAGAGGTGGAGTTCTTTCGTCAGAAGGATCTCCAGGTCATGAACTCCTTGCAGGAATGCTTTATCGCGGAGGAGAAGATCACGGATTGGTCTGGCAAAATGCGATGGTTACAGTCCATCAAGCGGCCGATTATTGATGACCAGGGGCACGCCCACATGGTGCTTGGCGCGTCGACCGACATCACCGAACGGAAGCGCATGGAAGAAATGCTCCTGCAACGCGAACGGGATTTGAGCGCGGCGCTTCAAGAACGGGAACGGATCAGCCAGGATCTCCACGACGGTATCCTCCAATCGCTGTATGCGGTCGGGCTCGGGTTAGAAACGTGTAAGCCGCTGATCAGGGAACAACCGGAACGCGTCGCTGAAAAATTTCTGACGACACTTGATCAGGCCATTGGGCAACTCAACCAAGTGATGGGAGAGGTCCGCAATTTCATCGCGGGTCTTGAGTCTCACCTTATGCAAGGCGGTGACTTCCCGACGGCCTTGCGAACCATGGTCCAAACCATGTGCAGTTCCTCGTCGGCCACATGTCGGGTACGGATCGACGACGCAGCTGGGCGGCATATCACAACCGAGCATGCGCTCCATATCATCAACATTGTGCGGGAGGGGTTGAGTAACTCCCTCCGTCACAGTCATGCCACACGCATTACCGTGTCATTGCGACAGCTCATTGGTTCGGTCCGTCTGGCTATTACTGACAATGGCATCGGATTCAATCCACGGTCGGCCCATGGGGTCGGTCACGGATTGGAAAATATGGCGGCGCGGGCTCAAAAAGTCGGCGGATTGTTTGCCGTACGGGCGGAGCCGTACAAAGGAACAAGAATTCTGCTGGATCTTCCGAAAGACGCCGATGGGAACTCCAACTAATATGCTCTTTTGAGAGGTATGCGGGAAAACCCATAAGGGTTGGAGACCCGTCGTTGACGCCATCGGCCTGAATACCTGCCCAGAGTCGGATTCTGACTCTGGGTCCATTTGGATCTAGACTTTCCTCCATTCCCATAGGACACTGGTGCCCTCTTGAGGCCTTTTCTTAGGAACCAGTAGCTTCGGTCCAAGGCGAAGCATTTTTCTTGGCGAAGCCACATTCACTCATCGGTTCGCGAGGGGAAGCGGTTACTCCCATGAGCTGAGCCGACCATCGTTAGTGGATCGGTGTCGCGCAGCAAGGAGCCTCATCATGAGTCCAACGAGCCACCTTCCTGAATGGGATCTGCTGCGCAAGCAGGTCGCCGACTTGGCGCGTGAGCTTGCCAAACGGGACCGTGTGCTGCACGAACGAACTCGCCATCTCCACGTGGCTCAAGCCCTTGCTCACTTGGGGAGTTGGGACTGGGACATCGCGAACGGCCCGGTGCACTGGTCGGATGAGCTCTACCGTATATTCGGGTACGAGCCTCAATCACGAGAGGTGACGTTCGACACCTTTGTCTCGGCAATTCTTCCGGACGATCATGACCGGGTCCTGGCGTCGTTCGATGGCGCCTTGGCCGGAGCGTCAACCTATGACATCGAATGCCGGATCGTCCGCCCCGATGGCGAGATACGAACCATTCACTGCTGCGGCGAAGTTGACCGCGACGGCGGCGGGCAGCCCCTTCGTCTGTCCGGAACAGCCTTGGATGTGACCGATCGCAAGCGGGCGGAGTCCGCGCTGCAGCAGCGCGAAGCGCACTTCCGCGCGCTGATCGAGCATTCCTCGGACATCATCACGGTGCTTGATTTGGACGGCACGATTCGGTTTGAAAGCCCCTCCTTCGAACGATTGCTCGGGTACGCGCAACACGAGCTCGACGGGCGGATCGCCTTTGAGTTTGTTCATCAGGAGGATCTTCCCGTTGTGCTGGAAAAGTTCCAGTTGCTCATCCAGCAGCTTGGAATACCTCAAATTGCGGAATTTCGTTTTCGTCACAAGGACGGCTCATGGCGCCATTTCGAAGGAATCGGCCGGGCGGTGTGTGATCCTGAAGGACGATGCAGCGTCATCGTCAACTCACGGGACATCACCGAGCGGAAGTGCACGGAAGCCATGCTACGAACCTCACAAGAAAAACTCCGACAAGCCCTCCATGCGTCAGGGACCGGATTATGGGACTGGAACACAGACACGAAAGAGGTCGTGCTTTCTCGGGAATGGAAACGACAGCTTGGATACGAGGAGACGGAGCTGGCGGACTCATTCGAAACGTGGGAAACGCGGCTGCACCCAGACGATCATGATCGAGCGCTTGCGTATGTGCAGAACTACCTGACAAGCGCTGAGAGCGACTATCGGCAGGAATTCCGACTGCGGCACAAGGATGGGACGTATCGATGGATCGAATCACGAGCCTCCTTTGTTACGGAAGCCGACGGCCGACGGATTCGCCTCCTCGGATCGCATACCGACATTACGGATCGCAAACGGATGGAGGAGACCCTCTCAGTCACCCTCCATGATCTTCAGAACATCACCGAGACCGTTCCCGACATCATGTATACCCTGGATCTCGAGGGGAAGGTCGTCAATTGGAATAAGCACGTCTGGAACATCAGCGGCTATTCCCCCGAAGAATTGATGCATCGTCCGGCGCTGACGTTCGTTCCGGAAGATGAGCGGCCGAAACTTGCGGCGGCTATGCAACAGGTGGTTGAAGCGGGGACCGCGGAAGTTGAATGTCACTTGGTGACGAAAGACGGACGGACGATTCCCTATCACTGGACCGGTGCCGTGCTCAAGGATCGTCGCGGACAGCTCATCGGCATGACCGGTATCGGGCGAGATATTACGGCATTGAAGCACGTTGAAGCGGCCGTGCGGGAGAGCGAAGAACGGTACCGGACGTTGGTGGAGCTTTCCCCGTCAGGCGTCTTCGTCATCTGTGAAGGTCGGACGGTCTACATCAACCGAACCGGGATCTTCATCATAGGCGGGAGAGATCCCAAGGAAATTCTGGATGGATCGATTTTTGAGTTTGTCCATCCGGACTATCATCAAGAAGTCCGTGAGAACATCACACGGTTGCTCGCCGGCGGGGTTTCTGTCCATAGCGCGGAGCGAAAGTATCTCAAGATAGATGGAACATCCGTTCCAGTTCAGGTGGAAGCCGCACGGATCATGTGGAACGGCAAGCCCGCCATTCTTGGCCTGTTTTCCGACATCACGGAACGCAAGCGGGCGGAGGAACGGTTGCGCCAGACCCAATTCGCCATGGATCAGGCAGTGGACGCGATTTACTGGATCGATCCGTACGCCAAGATCCTCTATGCGAATGAGGCCGCCAGCCTCATGGTGGGCTATTCGAGAGACGAGCTCCTCGGCATGACGGTGCATGACCTCAATCCGGACTTTCCGGCGTCCATGTGGCCGGGCTTCTGGGAGGAGACGCGGCGAAACAGGACCATGTCCTTCGAGACCAACCATCGGGCCAAGGATGGGCGGCTCGTCCCGATCGACATTCGCGTCAGTTTCCTCGCTTATGAAGGGCAGGAGTTTCACTGTGCCTTCGTCCGTGACATCACGCAACGCAAGAGAGCAGAAGAAGCCCTGCGGGTGAGCGAAGAACTGGGCCGCGGCATTTTGAATTCATTGTCTGCGCACATCGCCGTGTTGAATCACGAAGGCGCGATTGTGGCCGTCAACGAAGCCTGGAGGCGATTCGCCAGTGCCAACGGGACGGTGCCTTCCTTGAATACAGGAATCGGCATGAACTATCTGGGCATCTGTCGCCAAGTCCTGAAGGAAGACGTATCGACGCAGATGATTCTTGACGGCATCGAAGAGGTCCGCACGGGACGGCAAGGGGCCTTTACCATCGAGTATCCCTGCCATTCAGCCACGGAGCAGCGCTGGTTCGTCCTGCGCGCCACCGCCCTCGCGGGCGACGGGGAAGGAGTCGTGGTTGCCCACGAGGACATCACCGACCGCAAGCGGGCCGAAAAGGCGTTACGGGCGAGCGAGGAGCGCTTCCGATTGCTGGTTGAGGAAGCTCCGCTGGGCATCACGGTACTGGACGGAGAAAAACGGTACGTGAAGGTGAATCAGGCGTTCTGTAAGCTTGTGGGATTCTCTTCGGAGGAGCTCCTCGGACAAACCTATGCGCGCTTCACCCATCCCGACGATCTCTCCAGGAACCTGGCCCTCACTGACGAAATGCACGCCGGCCACCGACAAGGCTATCGTATAGAGAAACGATACGTCCGAAAAGACGGCCAGGCTGTTTGGGTTGTGGTCAACGCCACGCGATTGACTCTTGCGGGGGTCACAGATCATTTCATGGTCGCCATTATCGAGGACATCACCGAGCGTAAGCGGGTGGAAGAAGCGCTACGGTTGACCCAATTCTCCGTGGATAGGGCGGTCGAGGCGGTGTTGTGGGTGGACTCCAGCGCCAGAATTCTCAGCGTCAATGACACCGCGTGCCGAATGTTGGAATACCCGCGCGAAAAGCTGATCGTCATGACGGTGCAGGATATCGATCCAAGCGTGCCGCTAGAACGGTGGCAGGATTATTGGAATAACCTGAAGCAGCAAGGATCGCTCACATTCGAGTCGACCTATCGGTCCCGAACCGGAAGTGTCTTGGAGGCGGAAGTCACCGTCAACTACTTGCAGTATGCGGGCAAAGAATATGGCTGCGCGATTCTGAGGGATGTCGGAGACCGGAAGCGCGCGGAGGCGGAGCTGCACCGCTCCCATACATTCTTGCGACAGGTCATCGACACAGATCCGGACCTCATCTTTGCCAAGGACCGGGAAGGCTGCTTTACGATGGCCAACAAAGCTGTCGCCGATTGGTACGGCACTACGGTGGAAGACCTGATCGGGCAGTCCGACGCTGCGTTCAATAGCAATGCGGAGGAGGTTGAGTTCTTTCGGCAGAACGATCTTGAGGTGATGAATTCCGGGCGGGATCGGTTCATCCCGGAGGAGAGAATCACCGATGCGAGCGGACGAACTCGCTGGGTGCAGACCGTCAAGAGGCCGATTTTCGACGACCACGGGCGGGCTCACATGGTGCTTGGCGCCGCAACCGATATTACAGAACGGAAGCGCATGGAAGAGATGCTCTTGCAACGCGAACGGGATTTGAGCGCGGCCCTTCAAGAGCGGGAACGGATCAGCCAGGATCTCCACGACGGTCTTCTCCAATCGTTGTATGCGGTTGGCCTCGGATTAGAGACGTGCAAGCCGATGATCAGGCAGCAACCGGAACACGTAGCTGGAAAATTTATCAGGACACTCGATCAGGCGATTGGGCAGCTCAACCAAGTGATGGGCGAGGTACGGAATTTTATCGCCGGCCTAGAGTCCCACGTCATACAAGGCGGTGACTTTCCGACCGCTCTGCGAACCATGGTGAAAAGTATGGCGGGTTCTTCTGCGGCCAGATGTATGGTAAGAATCGACAACGCAGCCGCGCGTCGACTTTCAACGGAACACGCGCTTCATATCATTAATATTGTACGGGAGGGGTTAAGTAACGCCTTGCGTCACAGTCGAGCCACACGGATCACCGTGTCGTTTCGAGAGCTCAGCCAGTCGGTTCGTCTTTCCATTACCGATGATGGAGTCGGCTTCAATGCAAGATCGGCTCAAGGAATTGGTTATGGGTTGGCCAACATGGCGGCACGGGCTCAAAAGGTCCATGGGTCGTTTGCGCTGCAGTCAAAACCTTTCAAGGGAACGAAAATCTTGCTCGATCTCCCAAAGGACGCGCACTATGCTCACAACTAAAACTCACACCATTCGAGTGTTGCTCGTCGACGATCATGAAGTCATTCGCGTGGGGCTTCGGACGGTACTTGGCCAAACCCAAGGTGTCACTGTGGTGGGGGAAGCGGGCACGATGGCTGAGGCGGTCCAGCAAACGCAGAAGCTGAAGCCTGACGTGGTCTTGATGGATGTCCGTCTCCCCGACGGCTCCGGGGTTGATGCGTGCCGAGAGATTCTCGGAGCGCTGCCGGGCACACGGGTGATTTTCCTGACATCCTACGCCGACGATGATTCCGTTCTCGCTGCAGTACTCGCCGGGGCGCATGGTTACGTCCTGAAGGAAATCGACTCACCGGGCTTGCTGGAAGCGATCCGTTCGGTCGCCAGGGGCCAATCGATCTTGGATTCCGGTGTGACAGAACGGGCGCTGCGGTGGCTGAGAGGACTGCACGATCTGCCGGCGACTCCGGGCTCAGATCAGCTGTCGTCTCAGGAAGAACGGGTTGTCGCACTGGTAGCCGAGGGGAAGACCAACAAGGAAATCGCAGTTGCTCTGGGCCTCAGCGACAAGACCGTCAAGAACTATTTGGCGAACGTGTTTCAGAAGCTCCGCATCACGCGGCGCGCGCAAGCGGCTGCCTTCTTCGTGAAACGGCAAGGATAGCCCGACAGCATTCGGCTCTACCATTTCTAGGGGCAAAATTCTAGCCTGTAAATAACGTTCATATCTGGGCATTCCTCCCGGATTTCTATAGACTTACCTCAGTTTATTCGGATTCGTAACAACTCTATACACGCAGACCGGAGGTTGTCCCACATGACTGCTGGTCTCTTCCTAGGGTTGATCCTCCTTCTGAGCGCCTCTCTTTGGATAGCAATTCGACATCGCCGCGAAAATGTCTTGAAGTCACGGGTCATTGCGGCGACGAATTGCGGCGTACTGGTGACGGATGCGACGTTTCCACACCATCCCGTCGTCTATGTCAATCCCGCCTTTCTCATACTGACCGGCTTCGCTGAACGCGAGATAGTCGGTCAAACGACGGCGATCTTGAGTGGGCCGGATACCGATCGAGCTTCGATAGAAAAGCTCGCGTTGGCTCTTCAAGACGGAAGTGCCTGCCGAGTGTCTCTGCGCCACTACCGTAAAAACGGCACGTCGTTTTGGAATGAGGTGACGCTGACTCCGGTGGTGGATCAGGCGGGACGGCTGACGTCGGTCATCTGGGTGATGAGTGATGTGTCACACATCCGGCAGCTGGAGGCGGATCTGCACAAGATGCCTTCCCCGACCTTCCTGTGTGATCTCGCCTCAGAAGGAATGTTGGTAACGACCGAGACAAGGGTCGCATATGTCAACAGGACCGGTCTGAAGATTCTCGGAGCCTCGTCGGCCGAACAGCTTATTGGAAAACACTTTTGTGACATCATCCATTGCGACTCTCAGGAGGTCGCACGACCATTGATGGTGCAGATAGAGGCGTCAAGTTATTCGAACAAGACGCTTGAAACGCGATTCCTGCGTCTTGACGGACAGGCCGTTGATGTGGAGTTGTCGGCAGTTCCAATCATGTGGGATGGAAGCGCGTCGTTCCTAGTCTGTTTCTCGGACCTGTCTTGCCGGAAGCGGACTGACATCCAAGGTCCTCACGTTCACAATCCCCTAGGACAAGCGCCTGCGATTGCTGAAATGAATCATTGGGCGTGGGGTCTCGGCCACGGTGCGGAGGTATGGTCGGCCGAGCAATACCGCATCTTTGGGTATGAGCCCGGTTCGGTGCCGACGACATATGAAACCTTTAAGAAGGCCCTTCATCCGGAGGACTGTGATCGTGTTCGCACCCTCGTCGAGGAGACGCTCAGCTCGGATCGTCCATACGACATCGAGTGCAGAATCATCCAGCCCAGGGGCGATATTCGGTTTATCCGCTGCCGCGGAGTCCTCATGCGAGATTCAACAGACCAGGCGATTCGGATGTCTGGAACCATTGAAGACATCACAGACTACAAGCTCGTCGTGACTATGGCAGAGGAGCGAGAGCTTCAATTCAAGACCGCCATGGAATCGGTCCCCAGCGGCATGCTCATGGTTCACCACGACGGAACTATTTCCTTGGTCAACGGGAAGATCGAGCACATGTTCGGCTATGTTCGTGAGGAGTTGTTGGGCCGGCCTGTTGAATGCTTACTGTCTACACGAGGTCGTGTGTGGCAGCAGGACCTCCGTGCCAATAGCCGTTCAACCTCTTCATCGAGCAGTAGGGAGGCAGGTCTGGAATTGCACGGAGTTCGAAAGGACGGCTCGGAATTCCCGATCGAGGTCGCCTTTCATCCCATCCATCTGTCGTCAGGAACGTCGTTCTTAGTCACGATTGTCGAGATGGGGCCGGTCAATCCATTGGCCGGCGCTATGGCGCACGAGTTTAACAACAGTCTTACGGCCGTACTGGGCTTTAGTGAGTTGGCACTGGCATTGATTCCGACCGAGAGCAAAGCTCATCGCCATATCGGACAGGTCATCACGGCGGGGCGAAAAGCCCGCGAGCTGGCGCAGCAGATTCGCCGAAGCATGACACGCTCCTTGCCGTATCCGGTATCCGCCGCTCCGCCGACGCATGTTGATCAGGAACCATCGCTGTTACAGATAGAGGTGTCGGATGCCGTCGGTCCTCGTCGTTGATGATCAAGACCAGGTTCGCCAGCTCATACGGGAAGCTCTGGAGCAGGCAGGCTATGAGGTTGAGGAGGCTCGTGATGGGAAAGAGGGACTCGAACGGTATCGGGCCAGATCGGCCGATCTTGTCATCATGGATATTCTCATGCCCGACCAAGATGGATTAGAGGGTATCATGAGGCTTCGGCGGGAGTTTCCTAATTCTCGTGTCATTGCCATGACAGGCGGAAGCGAAGCGATCGGCGTCCTCAATTTCTTGGATGTCGCAAAGATGCTTGGAGCTCGACGGACTCTTCAGAAACCATTCGAGCTGAAGGTTCTTCTAGACACGGTTGCTGAGGAAATGATCCCCTAAACGGTCTGCCGCGCAGATTCCCCCTTTCTTCCCATTGACATCACATCACGGTCCCGTCAGACTCTCCCCCTTGTTTTGTCCTCATCCTTGTCATGAGACTCCTCAACCTGTTTCTTGGGACTCTGGTTACCGTCGTCGGGTTCTGGCTCATCTGGGGAACCGTGTCTCCATTCCTCGTGCTTGGATGGGGCTTGGTCGTAGGGGTGTTTCTATGGTTGAAGGCGGAATCGATCACGGAAATATGGGCATGGTCGACCTTGTTGCTCGGCCTGGAGAGCTTTGCTTGGCCATTGGTGTTGATGATTCAAATGAAGGGCACTTCGGACGCACTTCCTGAAGCCGAGATGGGGACGATTCTTTCAGCCGTGGTGTTGGGTCTCTTTTCATCGGTGTTTTGGGTCTCGTTTTCTTATGGGCTGTTCAGCCGAGCACGCAGGGAGCGTCAGGGTCTGTCCGGAGAGAAATCAGCAGCAGTGCCGACGTCCCGGGCAACCAAGAAAAAGAAAGTCGTGTAACGCTATCCAGTCTCAACTGGATCGACGTCGACGGTAAATTTGATCCGTCCCTTGTGATACTCTCGCTCCATGTGCTGGACAGAGTCATGGATCCTGCGACTGAGTATACCGAGATCGGTCGCTTTGACCAGCATGCGATGGTGATGATGACCGGAGGGCCGCCCGCTTATTGCCGGCACCGGCCCTAACACGACGACAGGCTCCTGATTGCAGGCAGGTTGTCCAAGCTCCGCGCCCCAGTGCTTGGCCGCTTCTTCGACAATCTTCGCGTCTTTTCCGGTGATCGAAAGATCGGCCAAGTGACAGACTGGCGGATAATTCAGTAGCTGACGCGCAGTGAATTCTTCATCATAGAACTGACCAGGATTTGCTGATAGCACGGCCTGCACGGCATGATGTGCCGGGAGCCGCGTCTGTAAGATGACTCGACCCCCGGCGGATGCCGGACGGGCCAGGCTTACGGCATCCACCAGCAGGTGATAGGTCCGTTCCGCTGCTCGAAAGTCTGAAACGTGTAACCCGGAATCTGCTTGAAGGATCCCGACCAATTCCTGCTGAGGCAGTGGCTCCCGGCCAAACAAGGCTTGCGTCCCAATCAGAATATCCCAGGCCCCTGATCTCACACGTTCCCATAGAGAACGAGCGGAAGTAGGACGGCCGAGTGTATCGCCATCGAGCCGCACAAGCCGGGCATGTGGAAACAAGCGATGAGCTTCGGCTTCAACCCTCTCAGTACCGTCTCCAAGGGGATTCACACGAGATGCACGGCACAAGGGGCAGACATCCGGCAACCCATCCGCGCACCCACAGTAGCGACATGTCAGGCTGCCGGCTTCCCGGTAATATGTGAGCGGCACAGCACAGGAGGGGCAGCGGGGCACCCAGCCGCAGTCTCGGCACACCAGGGTTCTGGCATAACCTTTCCTATTGAGAAACAACAGGATCTTGGCATGGTTCTCGAGCGCTTCCCGCATCGCCAAGATGAGTTTTTGGCTGAGCAAGGTTCCTCTTGGTTCATTGCGGAGGTCGACGAGCTCAATGTGAGGCTGCGGACTATCATCTTGTGGAACGTGATACATCTCGGCTGCGGTGTCGAACCGCGACTCAAGGGATGGATGAGCCGATGCGAGGACAAGGAGCGCCTGCTCACTTTCAGCTCGCAAACCAGCCACCTCCCGGGCATGATAACGGGGCTCTTGAGGTTCTTTGAGCGCCGGATCTTCCTCTCCGTCTACCCAAATCAGTCCGATGGATCGAAGAGGGGCAAAGACAGCTGAGCGGGTCCCCACGACAATCGATGGAGTGGGTCCTTGCCCCGGTTGCCATCGGTCGAATCTTGAAGATGAGTATGCGAGAGTAATCGGAAGTCCCGTGAGAGTTGAGAGCAGGTTTTTCAACCACACCGCCCTCGCTATCTCGCCGCAGAGAACAATGGTAGACCGCTCCATTGCGTGCGTCTGTTGAATGGCGTCGGCAAGCCTTCTGATTCGATGCTGCCATGGAGCATGAAGAACGATTTTCCTCATGCGGTGACTTTGCAGACAATGGGCAACGTGAGTTTCCCAGGAAGAATCCACCTCAGGAAGCTTTTCTGTAGGCAGAAGAGTCTGCATCGGCGTTCTGCGATCCTGTTCGTCCGCCACGAGTTTCCCACGCCGCTTTGGTGGACCGATCTCGGCGTTGTTTGAAGGCACGAGCGTTATCCACGACTTTTTGATGAGGGCATCGATCGTCCGCGAGGCGGCGCGCTGACGAGTCGGTTGAAGAGTAGACGACGATATTCCCGTAGCTCGTCGTGCAATTCGCCTGAGAGTCGGCGCCAGGAGATCGGGGCAACTCTCGGTCGCCAATGCCTCGTGACCCTGCTGGGTGGCAACGTATCGTGTAGGTGAGGTTTTCTTTATTGCCGTCGGCGGAAATACAAGCCGGAGACACTGACCCCAGGGTGCAACGTAGTAGGTTGCAATCTTGCGGGATAGTTCGAGCAGTCCGGGAGGGAGTGTCGAATCTTGTCCGTCCTGAACGAGCGAGCGGACTTCTTTGAGGACACCGCCCTTCATCTCGACGGAAAGGTGATTGCTCAACGAGATCACGACCCCTTCCAGCACCACTCGTCCAAACGGCACCAGTACACGGCTTCCTATTTCAAGGGTTCTGGTCAAGGTGGGAGGCACGAGATACGTGAATGCCTTAGCAATATGACGAGGAACGATGACGTCAGCATACAATGCCTCCGTTCGACGAAGGAGGCTCGAGGGACTATCCAAACCCATGCCGCATTCTAACAGTGTGGGAATATGAAGGACACCGAGTATACCGGTATCCTTGGTCAGGAAAGTTCCGGTGAGCGAGGGCGAAGAGTGAGGGGAACTCGGATGTAGGTGAATCTCACTTAAAATCGATTGATCCTACTCCGTAGGTGTCCCGGTGCCTGGTTGCTGCTGAGGAGTGTCTTGTTTGTTGATCTCTGTCGAAATAGAGCCACTCGCATTGGTGGCACCCGACCCGTCCTTGACGGAAGCCTGCGAAGAATCGCCCACGGACAAGGTCCCCCGGCTAAGGGAACCACCCGTATCCGAAGCAGGGGTGAACGGCTGGTCGCTACTATCTCGTGCGCTCAAACTGGAGGGATTGGCCCCCAGCGGTGGCACGTGAGTCTGAACATCAAGCTTGGAGGCCGGGGGACCACTTTCGGAGGTATGGAGAACAATCTCCACACGCCGATTCTTGGTGCGGCCTTCCTCGACCGCATTCGTGGCGGTCGGCTTGGTATCGCCGAGTCCCACCGCGCTGATCCGGGCCGAGTCCACGCCGCCCTTCTCCACGAGATAGCGGAGAACACCGTTTGCGCGCACTCTGGACAACTCCCAATTGCTGGGATACCGCGACTTGAGCGAAGGGCCGATCTCCACACTATCCGTATGACCTTCGATTCGGATCATCCTCGTGTCTCCGCTAGTACGCAAGTATTCGATCAACTGATCAAGAACTTTGTAACTCTCGTATGTAATGGCTGCGTCCCCAGAGTCGTAGTGCAGGAATTTGGCTAGTTCCCCAAGGTTGAGACGGCTTTGTCCGGACGCATCTTGCACTTTCAGTCTGCTGGCTATCAGATCGGCCGGGACTGTTTCACTGGCCTGGGGTGCGGGTGATGCCGGGATCGCGGCGACGGGCGGAATGGTGAGTGCAGAATGTCCCACGAGCTTGAACCGATCCCCTTTCATGACACGGGTGTTGGCCTTGAGAACTTTCGCGGCTGCCGTATGTGGTTCCGTCGACAGCACCTTGAGTTGGCCGATCTTTCGTGGAGGGAGTCCGGCGCTATGACGGTGGATATCTATAAGATCGCCGGTCTTGAGTCCATCTTCCCTTCCTCGATCCAGGTATACGACATTGTATTGTGAAACCAGTGTCATCGGCCGGTCGGCCTGAAGTTCGACGATCATGCCCTCGAGGTCGGACACGTCCGACACGGGGTTCATGTCTACGTCTGTGGTCGGAGGAACAAACCGCGCGACCGGGTCTCCAGGGGAAATCGGTCCGTAGCTGAGAACAGCCTCTGCGGTTGTGAGGGCGTGGTCAGCGGCAGTCACCTTCACGACCGCCGAACGATTCACGACAAAACCCAGGTATTCCCTGGTCACGGGATGGAATACCTTGCGAACCCGCCTGTACACGGTAAAGAGGTCGCCAACGGCTACCTCTGCCGGGTTATTCAGTTTCAGGTAGAGGGAATCCCGCTTACCCAGAAGCATTCGATTGCCCGAAGATTGATTATCACCTGTGATCAAGTTCACGGTTCCATCGATGGGGGAGCTTTTCTGGATGGCGCCGGTGGAAAAGGCAAGCGCGCCATCGGTAACCCTGACGGAATCGAGGTCTGGGGTTTGTGCGAGTGCGTTATCCATCGAAAGGCCGATGCCCGAACACAGAACCAAGATCAGAGACGTCAAGGTTTTCATAGATAGATTCCTTTTCGAGCTAGTGCTACTTAAAAACCATAGCAAAAGGCGCTGTGTTGTCAAGAATTTGAGCTTGATTGGCACGAGTTTGACGAGCATTTCCTGCCGGTGTTAACGTATGAGCCTGCGCATGTCTGTCCGGAGGAATATTGGCTCAGCCATGAATGGTCATGAAAAAGGGGGGCAGCGTCTCGAGCCGTTCCGTGAGAAGGGACGACTCGAAACACAGATCCATCGGCGACGGAAGATCAAAGCGCTTTCTCCCTTGGAACTAGAATGGGAGAGTCCCAATCCTCCCGTTAGGGCGAGCGACAACGCAGCAGTGACCCCTGGCTCCATGCCAGGTTGCGAGCGAGAGGAAGAGCCTCACCACTCAACCGTCACACCACTCTCAGACCGTCATACCTAGGGCTTTCGGGTCGGCTGAAATTAGGTCCTTTGTTCGCTTGCTATCCCCGAGAGCAGGGCACTAAGATTCCACCTGTCAGATTTAGAATACCCTTTCCAGGTCAATGCCTTGTGAGACAAAAGTAAATGAGCGGAACCGAAATTCTTTTCGAGTATCTGACACGATTTTTCCCGGTCTTTCTGTTTATCTTCGTGACGCTGGTTTTTGGAGTGTTGACCTTGCTCATCAGTTATTTTGTGCAGCCCAGGTACCCAGAACCTGAAAAGTTATCGACCTACGAATGCGGATCCGAACCATTTTCTGACGCCCGTATGCCGTTCCCTGTTCGGTACTACATTTTTGCGATGTTGTTTGTCATCTTCGATATCGAAGTCATCTTTCTCTACCCGTGGGCGGTGGTCTTCACCAAGATCGGGGTGATTGGGCTGATCGAAATGCTGATCTTTATCGGGCTGTTCATCGTGGCGTACGTGTATGCCTGGCGAAAAGGCGCATTGGAATGGGACTGAGGGTTGTATGGGACTGATCCAACTGGGACGCCATGACAAAGACGGGGCTCCTGACGTCATTACAGGGTCTCTGGAAAAGGCCGTCAACTGGGCCAGGAAGGGCTCTCTCTGGCCTATGACCTTCGGACTTGCCTGCTGTGCCATCGAGATGATGGCGGCTGTCTCCTCGCGGTACGACATGGACCGGTTCGGGGCGGGAGTATTTCGGGGTTCTCCGCGGCAGTCGGATTTGATGATCGTTGCCGGTACGGTGTGTCGTCGGATGGCGCCGGTGATTCGAAAAATCTACGACCAAATGCCGGAACCCAAGTATGTAATTGCGATGGGGTCCTGTGCCACTTCCGGGAACATCTACGACAGCTATCCCGTTGTGCAGGGGGTCGATCGGTTCATTCCCGTCGACATCTATGTGCCCGGCTGCCCTCCGACTCCAGAGGCTCTCTTGGACGGTATTCTGAAGCTGCAAGAGCGCATCATGCAAAAGCGTGTGTTTGTGACTCAACCGGAACAGGTCAAGGCCAATTTAAAGGTCTGACACGTGAGTATGCATCCATTATTGCAGCGGATTCAGCAGACGTTTTCGGCCGGAATCACCGGCTTGACTGAATGGCGAGGCGATGTGGCCGTGACGGTCTCCCGGGACAAGCTTCACGAGGTCGCTCAATTTCTGCACGACGATCCCGGGATGGATTTTGACTATATCGTTCATGTGAGCTCAGTGGACTGGCCAGACGACGAAGAGCGATTCGAGGTCGTATGGGAATTCTACTCGATCCGGAAGCGGCAGCGTATCCGGCTCAAGACTCGGGTACCTGAAGCGGATTGTGTGGTTGACTCCTTGACGGATCTTTGGAAAGGCGCCGACTTCATGGAGCGTGAAGTGTTCGATATGATGGGGATCCGATTCCGAAATCATCCGGACCTCCGCCGCATTCTCATGCCGGATGACTATACCGAGGGCTACCCTCTGCGGAAAGATTTTCCACTGCGTGGCAAGGGCTGGCGGGACACGTTTGAATTCCTGGATGAAGTCCCGAGGTAGGATTGGGCGTAGTTATGGCATTCGAAGACCAACGAACGACCGTCTATAAGATCCACCCGGAGCATCCGGAAAGCGAGACGCTTCCGACCTTGCGAACCGAGGAACTTCTGCTCAACATGGGACCTCAACACCCCAGTACGCACGGTGTTCTCAAGGTGATCTTGGAGTTGGAGGGGGAGCGGCTGGTGAAATCCACGCCCGTGATGGGGTATCTCCATCGTGGAGTAGAAAAACTCGCGGAAGACGGTACTTATCATCAGTTCATTCCCCATACGGATCGGTTGGACTATGTCTGTGCGATGTACAACAACTTTGCCTATTGCCGCGCCGTTGAAAAGCTCTTGAACCTGCAAGTGCCGGAGCGAGCGGAGTATCTTCGGACGATTGTCGCGGAAGTCCAGCGCATCATCGGGCATCAATTTTGGCTGAGCGCCCAGGCGCTTGACATCGGCGCCATGACCGTCTTTTTTTATTGTTTTCGCGACCGGGAGATCCTGCTCGATTGGTTCGACGAGCTGTGCGGAGCCCGTCTCACGACCAGCTGGTACCGAATCGGCGGGGTTGAACGCGACTTGAGCCCTTCATTGATCGATAAGCTCAAACAGTTTCTGGACTATTTCCCGCCGAAGATCGACGAGTATCAGGTGTTTCTCGAAAAAAATCGCATTTGGCTGGGGCGCACCAAAGGGGTAGCCGTCATCTCTGCGGAAGATGCTGTAAATTTTGGGCTGAGCGGACCGGTTCTCCGAGGGTCCGGCGTGGATTATGACCTTCGCAAGTACGAGCCCTATAGCGCCTATCCAAAGTGTGAGTTCAGTGTACCCGTCGGAAAAAACGGTGATACGTACGATCGCTATTGGATTCGGGTGATGGAACTCTACGAGAGCGTCAAGATCATTCGGCAATGTCTTGAACAAATGCAGGATGGGCCGATCATGGCGGATGCTCCGAGCGTCACGCTGCCGCCGAAAGAACGGGTCTTCACAAACCTGGAGTCGATGATCCAACAGTTCAAGCTCTTTTCGCAAGGATTCGACGCTCCCCCCGGGGAAATCTACTGTGGGACTGAGGCGCACAAAGGTGAGCTGGGCTTTTACATCGTCAGTACGGGAGGAGGAAAGCCGTATCGGCTGAAGATTCGCGCCCCCTCTTTCATCCATATGGGCGCGTTCGATCATATGGCCAGGGGCTACATGATTTCGGATGCCTGTACGATCTTTGGGACGTACGATGTCGTGATGGGTGAGTGCGATCGGTGAGTTATGGGGCGTCGGTGTTGTGAGATCGGATTGTTAGGCCAACGCTAAGAACCGGGACATTCAGGACAGGAACCAAACATGGGACTCAAGCCGGCTACGAATCCCGACGTGGAAGCAGCAACGATCGAGCTGAGCATCGACGGCAAAGCCGTGACAGCGAAGGACGGGGTGTCGCTCTACGACGTCATTTCCATGACCGGCAAGATCATCCCGGCCATGTGCTACCACTATACGTTCGATCCGTTCGGCTCTTGCGGCATGTGTCTCGTGATGCAAGAAGGGAAAAAGGCCCCCGTTCGGTCTTGCACGGCCAAGGCGGCAGCGGGAATGGTGATCCGTACCGAAGGAGAAGATCTGTTCCTCGCCCGCAAGAAAGCCGTCGAGAAGCATCTGTCCGTGCATCCCCTCGATTGTCCGGTGTGCGACGCAGACGGCCATTGCGAACTGCAGGACATGGCCTTCCAGCACGGTGTGACCAACCTGGCCAATGCCAAGCAAAAATTCATTCCGGAAGATACGCGTAGTCCGGTGCTCGATTTCAACATGAATCGCTGCATTGCCTGTGCGGAATGCATCAATGTCTGTAAGGATGTGTTGATGATCGACGCCTTACAGTTCATGAAAAAGGGCGGGTTCAACCAAGTGGTCCCCAAAGGGGACCTGGCCCTCGATTGCGAATTCTGCGGAGACTGCTTGGCGGTGTGCCCTGTCGGCGCCATCACAAACAAGTTTTCCAAGTATCTGTATAAGCCTTGGCAGATGAAGAAGACGACGACGACCTGCAATTACTGCGGAGACGGCTGTCAAATGTACTTGGAAACGAAAGACGCGGAAGTGGTCCGCGTGACGTCGCCGTTATCCTGGAAGAACAAATGGGGAGACCGTTCGGACACAGCCAAGGGTCATGGGGGCCTGTGTGTGCGGGGACGCTTTGGATTCGAGAGTCTGGACAGTCAAAGCCGGCTCGTACACCCGTTGGTTCGTGAAGGCGGCCGGCTCGTCGAAAAGCCCTGGCTCGAAACGATGCATCTGCTCGTGGATCGCGTGACTGACATTAAGCGCAAGCACGGCGCCGATGCCATTGCCGGTCTCGTGACGGCACGCTGCACGAACGAGGAACTGTATCTGTTTCAAAAGCTGATGCGCACAGCCTTTGGAACCAACCAGCTTGATAGCAGTGCCCGCTATGGGCATATGAATTTTGTGCTCGCGTCGAGGCATGCCGTCGGACTGGGGAGAACTCCGAACGATTGGGAAGATCTGACGAAGGCGAAGGCGATTCTGATCATCGGTTCCAACATCACCGAGACGAACCCATTGACGGCCGTGCGCATCAAAGAAGCCATGCGGGTGTACAAGGCTCAAGTGGTGACGCTCGACAGCGCTATTACGAATATTGCCAAGTTGGCCTCGCACCCGTTTTTGATTAAGCCTGGAACTGAGGGCGCGGTGATCGATGGGTTGGTCAAAGCGACGATCGACCAGGATTTGGTGGATGAAGAAACCGTGGGGAGGCACCCCAAAGCGTTTGAAGCACTCAAGAGCGCCGTGGCGAATGTCTCGTTGGAGCAGCTGTCGGCTCAAACCGGTCTGGCAGCGGAGGCTTTCAGAGATATTGCCGCGATTATTGCTGAATCGCCGAGGTCCATCATCCTGTGTGCGGAAGGGATTGTCAGAAGGACGAATGGCTACCAGAACGTCTTGAAGCTGATGGATCTAGCCTGGATCACCGGGAAACTTGGTCGACCGGGGTGTGGTGTGAATACGGTGACGGAGGAGCCGAACGAACAAGGGGCCGTGGATATGGGCGCAGTCCCCGAGTTCTTCCCGGGACAGGCCCGGTTTGATGACCCCGACGTGCGTGAACGTTTCGCCAAGGCATGGGACGCGTCGCTTCCTCCTGTCGGGTCAGGTGCCAATCTGGTCGAAATTTTGAAGCGGTGCAAAAGCGGACAGATTAAGGCGTTGTACGTGTTGGGTGAAAATCCGCTCGCGACCCTGCCGGCCTCGATGGAGATACGAGCCGCGCTCGAGCGTCTGGAACTGTTGATCGTGCAGGATCCATTTTTGACGGACACAGCGAAGCTGGGTCATTTCGTGCTTCCGGCCTGCACCTATGCGGAAAAGGACGGCACATTTACGAACTTCGAAGGTCGCGTTCTTCGCGTCAGGCAGGCGATGGATCCGCTTGGAGAGAGTTTGCCGGACTGGCACATCATGACGGCCCTTGCCAATGCCATGGAATGTCGATGGGAATACCAATCGGCAAACGACATTCAAAGCGAGATCATGAAACTATTGCCCGGATATTATAATCTCGGCCAGCCTCGCAAGGTCACGCCCGTGCCCGATCAGTGTTTGTCGAACGGTTATGCAACGGAGGTGAAGGCTCGTTACCGCCCGACTCCGGTATCAGCGGAGCCCACGCGTCCTTTTGCGCTGTTGATGGGGCAGTTGTTGATGCATTCGGGAAAATTGTCGACGCAAGCGGCCGGGCTGATCAAGATCGCACCGAACACCGGAAAGTTACGGATGAATATACGGGATATGGAACGCTTGGGATTGGAAGACGGCGCGAAGGTACGGCTGACCTCGGACCGTGGCTCATTGCAACTCGGCGTGCAGCCCGATCAGTCCATTGCGCCGGGCACGTGCTTTTTCCCGGAGCATTTCAATGAACCGCCGGTGAAGGACTTGATGACCGTCTCGGTCGATGCCACGACCGGTGTCCCGTCGTTCAAGCAGATCTGGGTAAGTGTTGAGCAGGCGTAAGGGAGAGGCGGGCGTGCGCCCGTCCGTGACGAGGAACCAGCAATGAGTGTCGCCGCCCTGACCAAGAAAATCCTTCAAGCCGCGTTGTTCTATGAAATTTGGGACGCGATGAAGGTCACGTTTCGGCACATGCTTCATCGACCGATGACTTTTCAGTACCCGCGGGAACACCGGACGATCCCGGATGCGCACCGTGGGGCGCTGGGCTTGCTGCGATACGACGACGGGCACGAGCGTTGTGTCGGCTGCGACTTGTGCGAAGTCGCATGCCCATCCCATTGCATCAAAGTGATCAGCGGGGAGGATATGACTCGGCCGCTTCAGCGCTATGCGAGTGAGTTCTACATCGACATCACAAAATGCGTGTTCTGTGGATATTGTGTTGAGGCCTGTCCGGTGAACGCCCTCGCGATGACCAAAATGTACGAATATTCAACCCATGACAAGCGCAGTCTGCTGTTCGATAAGAAGCGGCTGTACGACATCGGCGAACGCCATCTCGAGGACGGAAAAAAATATTTGTACGCGCACAACCAGGAGAAGGACGTCGAGCAGAGCCGCGAGTACCGGTACTACTTTCCTCAATCAGTGGCGAAGTCGACCCAACCACCTCCCAAGCATCTGAGCTGAGCCGAACACATGGTCTTAGTGTTTTTTGCCTATTTCGCGTTGATCAGTATTGCCGCCGGCGTTCTGACTGTGACCTTACGGCACCCCGTCCATTGCGCTCTCGCCCTGCTCGCATTACTGACGCACGTCTCCGGCCTGTTCATTCTCTTGAACGCGGAGTTCCTTTGGGCGGTGCAGGTCATTGTCTATGTCGGGGCCATTCTCGTGCTGTATCTCTTTGTGTTGATGCTGTTGAATCTCAAAACGGACGAACGCTATTTCCATCCGTCGGCCCTCTATTTTCTCGGACCGGCCGTCCTGGGGGCCAGCTACGTCCTCTTTTTGCTCATGCGGTCTCCATTCGGTGGAGCGAAGGGAAACGCTCCGGCCACGGCTGTGCTGCTGGAAGGCGATACATACGCAGTGGGCATCAAGATGTTCAGCGACCACCTCTTGCAGTTTGAGATCGTCGGCATATTTCTATTGGGTGCCATTATCGGCGCCATCGTTCTGGCCAAGACTCCGAAGCCACTGGATGCGGAGAAAGATCGTTTATGATCCCGCTGTCGGCGTACGTAGCCGTAAGTGCCATCCTGTTCATGACGGGACTCATTGGAGTACTCGTCAGGCGGAACTTCATCATTGTGCTGATGTCGGTCGAAATCATGATGAATGCGGCCAATATCAATCTTGTCGCATTTTCGCACTATCTGGAATCTATGGCAGGGCAGCTCGTGGCCCTGTTTATTATCGCCATTGCCGCCGGGGAAGCCGCCGTCGGCCTGGCTATCATCATCGTGGTTTTTCGAGGCAAGATTTCTACCAATGTAGACGAAATGAACCTTTTAAAGTGGTAGCAGGAAGTTGAGAAGGGGCAGTGAGCGACGTGCTCAGTAGCTTGCATACATGATGCAGCCCCAAGCGAGACACTTTGTATGACTCGGCTCCATACGGCGTCGTTGCTCAGCTGAACACCCTGCGAATCGTAGGATACCGTGTCTGATCTGACGGATCTGCTCATCAAACTGATTCCCGTTTTTCCGCTGTTGGCAGTCATCGCGAACGGCCTATTAGGGAGTCGCTACTCTCATGATATGGCCCATCGATTGGCCTGGGGGGCGGTCGGGCTCTCGTTCCTCTGCACAGTCGCTGTATTTGCCGATGTCCTACGGACCGGAGCTACCCACGAAGTCATTGCGTACCAATGGATTTTCGGCGGCGATCTCACGATCAACCTCGCGTATCTGGTGGATCCTCTGACCTGTGCTTGGTTACTGGTCGTCACCGGCGTGGGTTTTCTCATTCACGTGTATTCCGTCGGCTATATGCACGGAGAGGTCGGGTTCACACGATTCTTCACCTACATGAACCTCTTCATGGTCTCCATGCTGCTGCTCGTCATGGGGAACAACTACCTGGTGCTCTTTATTGGGTGGGAGGGCGTCGGACTCTGTTCGTATCTCTTGATCGGCTATTACTATGACAAGGTTTCCGCTGCGAAAGCTGCCACCAAGGCGTTCGTCGTCAACCGGATCGGTGACGCCGGATTTCTCGTCGCCATTTTTCTCGTCTTTATCAACTTTCGGACGCTCGACTATACGAAGGTCTTCGCCCAGGTTGGACAACTATCTCCCGATATGGCCACTGCGATAGCCCTGTGCCTTTTCATTGGGGCGATTGGGAAGTCCGCGCAACTTCCACTGTACACGTGGCTCCCCGATGCGATGGAAGGTCCGACACCAGTGAGCGCACTCATCCACGCCGCGACGATGGTCACGGCCGGTGTCTATATGGTGGTCCGGAATCACGTGATCTTCGATCTCTCTCCTCTCGCGATGTCCGTGGTCGCGTTTGTCGGTGGAGGGACTGCTTTGTTCGCGGCAACCATCGGACTCGTACAAACCGACATCAAACGTGTCTTGGCCTATTCGACCGTGAGCCAACTCGGATACATGTTCCTGGGTTGCGGAATCGGTGCCTATACGGCAGCTGTGTTTCATGTCATGACGCATGCATTCTTCAAAGCGCTGTTGTTTTTGGCTGCCGGCTCGGTCATCCATGCGCTGTCGGGCGAACAGGATATCCGAAGGATGGGTGGACTGAGTAAACGCATACCCTGGACCCATCGTCTGTTTCTGATCGGTACGATCGCGATCGCCGGGCTTCCTCCGTTGGCGGGCTTCTGGAGCAAAGACGAAATTATGGCCCATGCCTTCACCCACCATCACTACCTTTTGTATGGCATGGCTGCCGTCGGCGCACTGATGACCTCTTTTTATATGTTTCGTCTCACGTATCTCACCTTCTACGGTTCCTCGAGGATCGATCATCATACGGAGGGGCATGTGCACGAGTCTCCCATGGTGATGATCGGGCCCTTGATGGTGCTTGCGTTCCTGTCGTGCGTAGGCGGATTGGTCTTAGGATTTCCTCCCGAACAAGGTTGGCTGCATGGCTTTTTGACATCGGTCGTCGGAGCGGCGGGTGAGCATGAAGCCGGTGCGGGAATGGTGTTTCTGCTGATGGGTGCGGCCATCGTCATCGCCTTGATGGGATGGGGGCTCGCACATTTCCTCTATGCGGTGAGCCCGGTTACCGCAGACGGATGGGCTGAACAATTTTCCGGCCTATATCGGATTCTCTGGAACAAGTACTATGTCGACGAACTGTACGATCTGATCTTCGTCGAGCCCTTCAAGCGTCTGGGCACGATACTTGACTGGTTCGATCGCACGGTCATTGACGGCATCGTGCGGGGCGTCGGGCGACTCGCTGATTGGGGTTCTGCGGGATCCACGTGGATCGAGAAATACATCATCTACGCCGGCCTGAACGTGATCGGATACAGCAACCACCTCGCCGCCCGCGAGGGACGAAAAATGCAGAGCGGGATGGTCCATCATTATGCGGCGATCATCATTGCCGGGATCTTCCTTCTGGCTCTGGTTGTTCAACTTGTCGTTCAGATGTAGCGTGAACAGACTGTAATCATGCTCGAAGAACTCACAACAGGATTCCCGATTCTTTCCTGTATTCTTTTTCTGCCGGTTGTCGGGGCGGCCGTTCTCTGGTTGCTCGACGATGAGGACATGGTCCGGACCTCCGCACTCACCATTGCGCTGGTCGAGCTTGCGCTCTCGGTCTTCGTGTTGATGCGATTCGTGCCGGAGTCGGCTGCCATGCAGTTCACGGAACGTGTCCGATGGATCCCCGCGCTAGGCATCAGCTATCACTTGGCTGTTGACGGGATCAGCGTACTGTTCGTGGGACTCACGGCATTTCTGACGGTCTTAGTCGTGGTGTACTCCTGGGATACGATCCGACATCAAGTCAAACTGTACATGATGTGCCTATTGGCGCTCGAAACGACGACCATGGGCGTCTTCGTGTCGTTGGATTTGATCCTGTTCTTCGTGTTCTGGGAGCTGATGCTGATTCCGAGCTACTTCCTGATCAAGCTGTGGGGCGGAGGAGCGGAGCGTCATTATGCCGCCCTGAAGTTCGTCGTGTATACGCTCTTAGGCAGTGTGTTCATGCTGGTCGGCATCGCCTTGCTGAACATCAATTTTCATCAGTGGGCCTCCTTGCATCACACCGATCAACTCTATTCGTTCGATCTGCTTGACCTCCTCACGGTGCCGATTCCAATCAGTCAGCAGATCCTCATCTTTTGGCTGATGTTCATGGGATTTGCGTTCAAGGCGCCGGTGTTTCCCTTCCATACGTGGTTGCCTGATGCGCTGCTGGAGGGTCCGATCGGGATGGCCGTGGTGTTGGCCGGTCTCAAGCTCGGTACATTCGGCTTCATACGTTTCAGCATTCCGCTGCTGCCGGATGCGTCAAAGAGTGAGACAGTCGTCACGGTCGTCGTGGCTCTCGGTCTCTGCGCAATTCTCTATGGGGCCTGGATGGCATTGGTTCAAGCTGATTTTAGGCGCTTGCTGGCCTACAGCAGCGTCAGTCACTTGGGCTTCGTCGTGGTGGGGTTGTTTGCATTGAATTATCAAGGTCTGCAAGGCAGTTTGCTGACCATGATCAATCTGGGGTTCAGTACCGCCGGGCTCTTCTTCATCGCCGGGTTTCTGTACTCACGCCAGCAGACGACCCAATTGTCCGCATTCGGTGGCATGGCGAAGCAAGTGCCTCTCCTCGCGACCTTCTTTCTCTTGATCGGACTGGCCTCGATCGGACTTCCGGGGACGAACGGTTTTGTCGGTGAGTTTCTCATTCTTTTGGGGGCGTTCGAAGCCAAATGGTGGTTCGGCGCCATTGCCGTGCTCGGCGTGATTTTTGGCGCCTCGTATTTTCTCTGGTACTACGAGCGTTCGATGATGGGCCCGCTCGGCAACGCCGTCAAAGCGACGATGAGCGATCTGCAGCTTCGTGAGATGATCATTGCGGTTTCACTTTCAGTCATGATTCTCTGGATCGGGCTCTATCCGTCGCCGTTTTTGCGAATCATGAACGGGTCCGTTCAAGCGCTCGTTGACCGCCTCCATCACGAGAAGACCGCGGGATTGGATGATAACCGGATGGGACGAGGGTTTTAGGTCGCCTCATGGGAGAACACGCCCTACTCTATATCCTCTTCGCTCCGTTCGCCGGAGCCCTGGCGCTGATCTTTGTGTCCAATCGTCAGCCCCTGCTGGTGCGAAGCATCGCGTCGAGCGCCGCCTTTGTGTCGCTGATGGCCTCGCTCTATATCTTTTACACCTATGATCCGGTGAAAGGCGGATTCCAGTTCATTCAAAAGTTTGAGTGGTCGAGACAACTCGGCATTTCATTGTACCTGGGCGTGGATGGGATCGGCACGCCGCTCGTGCTGGCTTCATCGATTTTGCTGTTTGCCGGCATCTTCGTGTCATGGCACATCAAGGATCGCACGAAGGAGTTCTACATCTGGTTGCTGATCTTGGCGGCCGCCACGATCGGGGTCTTCATGTCGCTCGACCTCTTCTTCCTCTATTTCTTCTATGAGATGTCCGTGATCCCGATGTACTTGCTGCTGGGTATGTGGGGTAGCCACACGAAGAACTATTTGGAGATGACGGACCCTGAGGGGCTGAAGCGAAGAGACTCCGTCGGCTTTATCCTCAACTTTGGGTCGAACAGCAAAGAGTATGCGGCGATGAAGCTCGTCCTGTTTCTGTCGGCCTTCGCGGTCGTCGCATTGATGGGTATTCTGCTGATCTATAAATACGCGGGGCTGAACACCTTCGATATTCTGGTGCTTCGGGAGCAGGCCAAGCTGATGAATATCCCCGTGCTTGGCACGACCTTGGACAAGATTATCTGGGTGTTGGTCTTCTTCGGCTTTGCCTCGATCGCCCCGCTATGGCCGTTGCACTCCTGGTCCCCCGTCGGCCATGCGGCCGCGCCGGCTGCCACGAGCATGCTCCATGCCGGGGTCCTCATGAAGCTGGGGCATTTCTCTATCATACGGGTCGCCTTTGAAATTCTCCCTGACACGACCCGGGAACTGATGCCGATCGCCGCTGTTCTGTGCATGTTCAGCATCATCTACGGCGGGTTCGTTGCGTTCTACGCCAAAGACACCAAGTACGTCATCGGCTATTCAAGTTCCAGCCACATGGGTTATGTGTTCCTCGGAATGGCGGCCTTGAATTACATCAGTTTGAGCGGCGCGGTCATCTACATGTTCGCTCATGCCATGGCGACCGGCATGCTCTTCGCGATGGCGGGTTGGGTCTATGACCAGACCCATTCACGTGACATCCCTTCGCTGGGTGGCCTGGCGAACAAAATGCCGTTCATCTCGGCCTGTTTTATCGTGGCCTGTATGGCCTCGATCGGGATGCCCGGCACCGTGAATTTTATCGCAGAAATCATGATCGTCGTCGGGAGTTGGAACAAGTATCCCCTACAAGTCATCGTCGCCATGTTAGGCATCGTGCTGACTCTCGCCTACCTCTTCAAAATGATGCGCGGCCTTTTCTATGGCCCGATGAACCAAAAGTATAGCCATGCGCATGATGCGATTTCGACGGTCGACCGTCTGCCTCTGTTGATCATGATCACAATCAGCATCGGGTTCGGTATTTTCCCGATGCATTTGTACGATGTTGTTCGCTCAGGGGTAGATCCGCTAGTCGCGAGGATTACGCGAGTCGTCCCCGTCGCAGAAACGGGCGAAGGGAAGGGGACAGAGAGTGAGGTGCTTGTTCACGGAACGGCTTCCGAGCCTCCGGTCGTTGCGAACAAACGTGTACCGCTTCCGTCCGAGGCCTCGCGAGGAGACCGGGAATGACCTTTTCATTGAATATGTCGTTCTCCGATCTGCTGCTCCTCTTACCGGAGATCCTCCTCACCTGCTGGCTCTGTGTGATCATTATCGTCGACTTCGCCTCGCCGCGCCTCCCCAAAGAGCGACTCGCGTACCTCAGCGTTGCCGGCCTGATGGGGACACTCGTCTGTTTGCTGTGGTTTGACTTCAATCAAGTTGCCGGCACGCTTTTCGGCAACATGTTCGTCCTCGATCGGATGGCCATCTTCTTCAAGGTGTTCATCCTCGGATCTACGATACTGGTCATTCTCTCGTCGATCGAGTACGTCAACCGCTTTACCCTTTTTCGGGGAGAATATTACGTTCTGGTCGTCATGTCGGCGCTCGGCATGATGTTCATGGCGTCGTCCAACGATCTGCTGTCCGTCTTCGTCAGTTTAGAATTCTCGACGCTCGGGTTCTATATTCTGGTGTCTTACCTTCGGGATGATTTGGCCTCGAACGAGGCGGGCCTCAAATTTTTTATCCTGGGGGTCTTTGCGGCCGGCCTCTTCGCCTATGGAATCAGCCTCGTCTACGGCGAAACCGGCAAGCTGGTGTTCTCGGAAATGGCGTCAGCGCAAGCGACGCCTGGGTTGATCATCGGGTTTCTGCTGATCTTTGCCGCCTTGGGATTTAAGATCGGTGCCGTTCCCTTCCACGCGTGGATTCCGGATACGTACCATGGCGCCCCGACTCCTGTGACAGCGTTCTTATCGATTGCTCCAAAAGGCGCCGCCTTGGCGATTTTGCTCCGTATTTTCCTGGTGGCCCTGGGAACGTTCAAGCCGATCTGGGTTTACCTGTTGGTTGCGGTATCAATCATATCCATGACCTACGGCAATATCGTGGCCATCGCGCAGCGGAATATCAAACGGCTGTTGGCCTATTCCGGCATCGCTCAAATAGGAAATGTCCTGATCGGTCTTGCGGCAGGGACTAAGATGGGAAGCGATGCCATTCTCTTCTATCTCCTGGCATATCTCTTCGCGAATATCGGGGCCTTTGCCGTCGTGATTGCGGTCAGCCAGGCCATCGGCCGGGATGAAATCGAAGACTATCGGGGCTTGAGTCGGCGCTCGCCGTTTCTGGCGTTCGCGATGCTATTGTTTCTCTTGTCGTTGGCCGGGGTGCCTCCGCTTGCGGGGTTTATCGGCAAACTCTACATTTTTGTGGCTGCCATCAAAGAGGGACTCTATACGTTGATCGTGGTCGGTCTGATTAACATCGTGATCTCGATGTACTATTACCTCATCGTGGTGAAACAGATGTACATCAATGAGCCGATTGATCCCTCTCCTATTGGAATTTCAGGACCGATGAAAGCAGTCATCTATGTCGGTTTGGCCGGCACCTTGGTGATCGGTATTTACCCCCAACCCTTTACAGACTGGGTCGTAGCCGCGACGCTGATGTTCGCTAATTTTGTCGCACCTTCAGCTACGGTCATACCCCCGAGTCTCCCGTTAGGCAGCTAGTTTTCTGCTTCCGCCTCTCGAGAGTTCTGCTACAATTAGAACGGTCTAAGGAATCTTACCGGTACGGCTTTCGCAAGATCGCCCTACGCGTGCTGATGCAGGTCGTCCTGATCCATGGAATCAGCCACGAATCAGCAGTCACAGACGCCTCTCCTAGCGACTGAGGGAACCAAACCTCTTGCCGACGTAGCTCCGGGCGCAACGGCTTTCTACCGAGTGGCCGTTGCGCGGTTTAACAGGATGACCATTGAGCAGCGGGTTTTGACCGGGTTCAGCCTTGTGTTCGTCGGTATCCTGATCATCAGTGCCATATCCTACCGCAATATGAGCACTCTGCTCACAAATAGTGGGCTGGACGGTCGCAGTCATGATCTTTTGCAACTCCTCGGTACCATCGACGTCACGATGAATGAAGCGGAAGATATCCACCGACGGTACCTTGTGACCGGAGAAACATCGTATCTGGAGGCTTACCAGAAGCTCGTGAAGCAGAAGCCGGCGTTCACGGTGTATCTCAATGATTTGACCCGGGGGTCACCGGAACAACAGCAACGCGTCGGAGTTCTGGATAGGATGATGGACCGGCAACTGAACGCTGAGTCAAAGGCCATCGGCATGTTTCACGAAGAAGGCTTCCGATCGGTCAAAAAAATGGCCCTTGAAGGAGCGGGAAAACGTGAGCTCGGGGTGATCCATCAACTCATTGCCGAGATGGATGCACATGAACGACAAGCCGTAAGTCAACGTGTACTGGAATCCGTCGCCGGTACGAGAAATAGCATCGTGTTGCTCGGTATCGGCGCCGTACTCCAACTGGTGTTGTTGGCATCGGTGTACTACTTGATTCGGCATGACATTACGGAACGGCGGCATGTTGCCGAGGAACTGCAACACCGAGGCGAGCTTCTGGAGGCCGCGAACAAGGAGCTTGAGGCCTTTAGCTATTCGGTCTCTCATGACCTCCGTGCCCCGCTGCGACACATCGATGGGTATGCCGCCCTCTTGCGGAAATCGGTTGAACAATCGCTCAACGAGAAAGCCGCCCGCTACTTGCAGACGATCTCCGATGCTGCCAAGCAGATGGGACAGCTGATCGATGATCTGTTGGTCTTTTCCCGAATGGGTCGGCAAGAAATGCTGGCCACAACCGTCAGCCTGGATCAACTGGTCAAAGGCGTCATTGCCGATCTACGGCTGGACTTGCAAGGACGCCGGATATCGTGGACAATCGCCGCGCTGCCCGACGTGCAGGGGGATCCGGCCATGCTCCGACAGGTTTTTATGAACCTGATCGCCAATGCCGTGAAGTTTACGAGCACCAGACCGACGGCCACAATTGAGATCGGCGCAGATCGTTCCACTTCCTCGGAAATTGTGTTGTTTGTCCGGGACAATGGAGTGGGGTTCGATATGCAGTATGCCTCGAAGCTGTTCGGAGTCTTCCAACGACTGCATCGCGCTGATGAATTCGAGGGAACGGGAATCGGTCTTGCCAATGTTCGTCGCATTGTTCATCGCCATGGCGGCCGGACTTGGGCCGAAGGCGTACCTGATAGAGGAGCGACATTCTACGTCGCGCTACCGACAAGGAGAACCGAATCATGAACATGGCCAAGCCGATCCTGCTTGCCGAAGATAACCCGCGCGACGCCGAACTGGCTTTGGCGGCCATGGAGGAGGAACGCATATCCGATAAAGTCATTCTGTGCCATGACGGGGCTGAAGTGTTGGACTATTTGTACTGTCGTGGACGCTTCAAGTCACGACTGAAAGGCAACCCTGCTGTGGTGTTCCTTGATCTGAAGATGCCGAAAGTGAACGGACTGGAGGTGTTGCGGACCATCAAAGCGGATAGCAACCTTCGCCCGATTCCCGTTGTGATGCTGACATCCTCGCGGGAAGAACGCGACCTTGCTGAGAGCTACGCCTTGGGGGCAAACGCCTATGTCGTCAAGCCGGTTGAGTTTCACAAATTTTTGTCCGCTGTCAAGGAACTCGGGACGTTCTGGGGTCTCATCAATGAACCGCCTCCTGAAAGTTCCCGTTCCACTCACTGACCCTTCCAATGATGACTCCGCTGCGGGTAATTCATCTTGAGGCCAATCGTCACGATAGTGATCGTATAGGGACGATGTTGACCGATGGTGGTATTGCTTGCGTGCTGGACCGCGTAGACACTCGCCGCGCGTTCAAGTCAGCCCTCAGCGAAGGTCAGACCGACCTCATCTTGGCTGAATTCGCCATTCCAGGGCTTGACGGGAGGGCCTCCCTAGCGTTGGCCAAAAAGGTGGCCCCTGATGTCCCGTTCATCTTTGTTTCGTCCACTCTTGGTGAGAAACCGGATATTGAGGAGCTGCAGCGCGGCGCGACGGATTGTATTTCCAAAGAAGAACTCCATCGCCTTCTTCCCTCGGTGCGGCGCGTCGTGCGTGAACGAGAGGAGCGAGCGGCGCGAAAGCGCGCGGAAGAGGCCCTCTTACAGAGCGAAGCGCAACTTCGACAGATGCAGAAGCTGGAAGCAGTCGGCCGTCTGGCGGGAGGACTCGCTCACGATTTCAATAACTTGCTGACCGTTATCATAGGGCAGAGTCAGATCCTGCTCAACGAAATGAGCCAGAACCATCCACTGAGGAGCAGGGTTGAAGAGATGCAGAAGGCGGGTGATCGTGCGAGGATCCTCATTCGCCAGTTGCTCACGTTCAGCGGAAAACACCCTTCTGAGGCGAGGATTCTTAGCCTGAACACCATCCTCTCGGATTTTGAGACGATGCTTCGGCGGTTGATCGGAGAGGATATCCAACTGACGTTGAAACTGAGCCCGGACGACCTCCGAGTGAAGGCTGAGCCTGCCGCCCTTGAGCAAATTGTGATGAACCTGGTCGTCAACGCTCGGGACGCGATGCCGACAGGTGGAAAGCTCACGATTGAAACCGCTTCGATCGATCTCGACCACACGCCGGCCTACCACGCGCGACCGGTACTGCCCGGAGAGTACGTGAGACTTTCGGTATCCGATACCGGGTGCGGAATGACTCCTGAAGTGCAAGCGCATATTTTCAAGCCATTCTTTACGACCAAGGAAGAAGGAAAGGGAACGGGACTTGGGCTGTCGACTGTGTTCGGCATCGTCACCCAGAGCGGTGGAGGATTGGATGTGACCAGCAAGATCGGAGAGGGGACGCGGTTCGATGTCTACCTCCCGCGTGTCATGACCGAGGTTGAACCCCCATCGGGAGTCAATGCGACGTTCCAATCGATGGGCGGTCATGAAACCATTCTCCTTGTCGAGGATGACGAAAGTGTTCGCGTACTGATTCGTGATGAGCTTCGCAAGCTGGGGTATCGAATCGTCGAAGCGAGAAACGGTATCGAGGCGTGTCTCGTGGCCACACCTTATATAGGGAAGCTCAAGCTGTTACTCACAGATATTGTCATGCCAGGCATGAGCGGGACGGAACTTGCCAGGCATCTTCGCGTGATCAAGCCGGAACTGAAGCTTCTCTTCATATCCGGATATACGGATGATGTCGGTATCGGTGCCGGTGATGCCGCCAGCGCGTATCTGCAAAAGCCGTTCACGCCGGAGGCCTTAGCCGGCAAAGTTCGCGAGCTGCTCGACCTGCTGCCAGCCGAGCGGACGAAAGTCGATCAACAACCGGAGACGATTGAGCAGCCATCACTCCCAGAACGATCCTGAACCATGAGCCGTCGATACCTGCATGCCCTCCACCGTTGGGTCTCCGCAGGGCCCAACATCGATCGATGCCGTCGATCATATGGAAACACACATGGGGTGAGCTGCGTCGTTTTAGCCGTGTTCCTGTTGCCCAGTCTGAGCCTAGCCCAGAATATTGCGTGGGAGCGCCTGTCTGAGGGCCTCACGGTCTCGGTGTGGAAGCCGGGAGACTCTTGTCCTACCGTGCCGACCATGCTGGTTGTGGATATGGACCCGGAACGTGCGCGCTTCTCGATCCACCATTATGCACAGGAGGGACTTTCACACCCTCTCACGATCGAGGAATGGCAAAAGCGCACTGGCCATCATGTGGTGTTCAACGCGGGATTGTTCCGTGAAAACTTCACCTATCTCGGTCTGCTTTACAAAGATGGCCGTTCTTTGGGAAGCCGGCGCCACGCGCAGTGGCAAGGGTTGTTTGTGGCAGAACCGTCCATGACGGGAGTGAAAAAAGCCCGAGTCCTTGATTTGGAATCGGACAGCTTCGACGAAGATCAACCGCCTTACCGGGAGGCCGCACAGGCCCTGATGCTCCTCGATCAATCCGGGAAGATCCGTGTCCGCGAGACCGGGAAACATGCCTATCAGACGATCGTAGCCGAAGCCGAGAATGGACACATTCTCATCTTCAAGAGTCTGGGGGTTGTCCCCCTGTACGATTTGGGTCGGTGCTTTAAGGACGGGTTTCTGGCTGTGCGCCAGGCTATGGCGATGGATGGAGGGTCCTCATCCGATGTCCGAATTTTGGAGTCGCTGTGGCAGAAAGACATGCCTATACTGGGACATGCTTCATGGAAGAGCTTGTTCAGCGGAACCGCAGGTACTCATATTCCGTTGCCCACCGTGATCGGGGTGAGTTCAAGGTAATGATCAATCCTTGGCCCATAGCCGCAGCGGCAATGGCCTGTCTGATTCTTGGAGGCTGTGCCGACGGGGCAAAGATCGTTCAGGAACACGACATGGGTGGGGTCGTCATTTATCCCTTCAAAGATGGTCAGGGCCACATGCTTTCGTCGTTTCGCAAAGATGCCCTCGACCTCATGAAGCAAAAATGCAACGGCAAGCCCTACAGTGTCGTTCGCGAAGGAGAAGCAAAAGGACGGACTCGGGTCGTGAGTCCCCTTGATGGAGCGCAGGAACTTGTGGAGGAGCGGCGATGGGGGATTCAGTTCGAGTGCAGATGAATGGGAGCGTAACGCCGCGTCGTCCAGCCGGTCGTATTAGGAGTGTTTCATGGCATGCATGAGATCCTGAATAGTCAAAAGACTCAGCACCCGAACCCCCTCTCTTTCTAGTCGCGCTTTTCCATCCTGTTCTTGGCGATCCACGATCACCAGCGCATGGTCCACTTTGAGGCGGGCTTCCCGCGCGACGCCTATCGCCTTCAGCACCGACCCACCGCTCGTGAGTACATCGTCGACAATCAATGCTCGATCGCCAGGATGAATACTGCCCTCAATCAGTCTGCCCAATCCATGGTCTTTGGCCTGTTTTCGTACGACGAACGTCCTCCAGACGCGCTGACGAGAGGCGGCATAGGCAAAATCAGAAATGGTCGCGGAGAGAGCGATGGCTCCAAGCTCGAGGCCGCCCAGACAATCAAATTCAATCCCGGCGAGACCCTCATAGGCAAGCTCTCCGACCAGTCGGCGAGCTCCCGGATGTGCCATGAGTGTGCGACAATCGACGTAGAATGGACTCATTTCACCCGATGCGAGCTTAAATCCGTTCTCGCGATCCCACTTAAAAGATTGGGTCTCGTGGAACGCGTTCGCCAATTGTTCCCGAAGCATCACCGGTCATCCTCCTTCGTGTGGCAGTCGATGGGCGCCGGCATTCTACACCGCTCGCCCGGCTCATGGCATGCCTTTTCACAGCTTTGCATGGGACGTGCTTAGGAGTGCTGTCGAATCTGTTCCGCCAAGGTGGTCGCGACCAGTTGAAGATCATATGGCCAGGCATAACGCAGCTCGACTCCAGGGTACTGTGGGCGTAAATGATCGAGAATTTCAGGAATCTCGACTTCCGAATGTGAACCTCCTGGGGTGAACATCGTGGTTGCCACGGTAATGTGAGTCGCGCCCTGCTTAATCAGCGACTCGATCGATTCCTCCAACGTCGGCGCACAAAACTCGTTATAGGCCACGGCAAACAGCGCGCCGTCGAGCTGGGGTCGAAGGCGTGCGGCAACTGTCTCGAGACCTGCTTGATACGGGTCCGTTTCTGCGGTCCTATGCCAACGCCGGATCTTCGTGTCCAATTCGAGCTCTTCCTGGGATGGCGGTTGTTTGGCGGCGCGCCGTTGGGCTTCCAACCGCTTCAGTCTGGTCACCAATTCCTGTGGACAATCCTTGGGGATGCCGCCATGACCCACCAGAACCACCCCTCGCTTGTCTGTCGTCATGAACCCTCCTATGCGTGATTTCGCAGCATCAGTTCCTTCGGGTGTGGATGGAGATACACTTGATCACGGATGTAGCTCACGTCGAACACCCGGACATAGTGCTGAATCAGTGTGAGCGGGACGATCAAGGGAGTAAGCCCTCGATGATAGTCGTCGATCACGCCTAACAGCTCGGCCTTTTCATGCGTCGTCAGTCGACTCTTGAAGTATCCCACAATGTGGTGCAGCACATTCACATGCTTGCGGACCGTCGCTTTCACGGCGAGAGCCTTCATGAAAAGGTCCCCGTACTTCACCGTCAATTCCTTGGGCCGATATCGTTCCGCTTGTCCGACCAGCCGGCCCATTGTCTCATAATGCTGTTGGCTATGGGACAGGAGCAGGTACTTGTGGATCGTATGGAAGCGTACCAGCGCCTGTCGCGTGAGCCCGTTCTGCATCAGATCTTGGAATCGGCGATAGCAGAACACTCGTTCGATGAAGTTCTCCCGCAAGGCAGGATCGCAGAGCCGACCTTCCTCCTCGACGGGAATCAACGGAAACGTCTCCATAAAGGCACCCGCGAAGATCCCTGATCTGCTGTGACTCGGCATCCCTTGGACGGTATACACGCGCACCCGCTCGACGCCGCAACTGGGTGAGCCCTTCTTGAAGACAAACCCGGAGAGATCGAGTCGCTCGAGGGAGTCGAGACGCGCAGGGATGATGGCCTTCATCGACTCGGTATGATCGCGCTTGCTGGTGATCGTCATCAGCCGAGGATGATGCGGATTGCCCACCAACCGCATGGCTTCCCGCGGGGTGCCGAATCCCGCCTCGACCTCAGGACAGACGGGCACCCATTCAACGTAGCGGCCCAAAACTTTCGTGAGAAAGTGATCGCGCTTGTGGCCGCCATCAAAGCGAACTTCATCACCGAGGAGGCAGCGACTGATGCCCAGACGGATCGGTGAAGCGATCATAGTGTCGCCTGACGCTTGCCCAACTCTAAATATTCCTGGCGAGCTTGACTGTGATCAACGACGGGAGATGGATAATCAATCGCGATGTGACAGCCATAGCGGTTTTGCTCGTCACAAGACATCAGATGCGGCTCATGGATCCTGTTCGCCGGCACCTTGGCGAGTTCGGGTATGTAGAGGCGAATATACGCACCGTCCGGATCGAACTTCTTGCTCTGGAGCGCAGGATTAAACACGCGATAACCCCGCATGCTGTCGGTGCCGGTCGAGGCACACCACTGCCAGTTCCCGTTGTTGGCTGCCAGATCCGCGTCGAGCAGGTGGTTCATGAAGTACCGCTCACCGCTTTGCCAGTCGATTCGAAGGTCCTTGATCAAGAAGGAGGCCACGATCATCCGCACACGGTTGTGCATCCAACCTGTCCGGTTCAGCTGCCGCATGCCCGCATCCACAATAGGATAACCGGTTCGCCCGGCGCACCAGGCTTCCCAGAGCGCGTCACGTTCCGGACCAGGCTCACGCGGCGGCGGCACGGACACAGTGCGGAATGGTCCCGCGGCCACATGAGGGAATGACTCTAAGACTTGCTGGAAGAATTCACGCCAAATGAGTTCATCGATCCACGTGACGATGTCGGGACGGGACCGGTGCCCACCTATGGCCAGCTTTGCCAAGGCCGCGTGAATGGCCACCCGAGGTGAGAGTGTTCCGAAACGAAAATGGGGAGACAGTTTTGAGCTTCCGTCAATTCCGGGGAGATTTCGTCCATCCGCGTACTGGAGGATCGGGCCATCAAGAAAACTCCGCAATCGTCTGCGGGCGTTGTGTTCGTCTGGTTCAATCCAGGGTGTCAGGGTCTCGTATCCTAAGTCGTGCGGTGAAGGAAGTTTGGGGATGGAGAGTGATGAAACCGGTTTCGCTCGTCCGGTCATTTTCGGAACCGGTAATATGGCCGGCTTACAAGCCTGCCACGTTGTCCACCAACGAGCGCGATACGCGCTATATCGTTGTAATGGATCGCCTGTCGCTCCACGAATCTCTTCGGCTTCAAATACGACATGATCCTTGAAGGTCCGTACGGACACACCCAATTGCGCCAATTGTTCTTGGACCTGCCGGTCCCTCGTCTTCGCGGATGGGTCGTAGTCGCGATTCCAATAGATGATGTCGGCCTGCCATTCGCGCGCAGCGCGAACCACCTCTTCGGCCGGCTCCCCGCGCCGCCACCGAAGAGAGATTCCCAATTCTTCCAACGAAGATCCAAGATGCTCTAAACATCCGAGCATGAAGTTCACACACGCTGACCCAAACTCATGCGACTGCAGCAGCGGCTCATCGAACACGAATAGTGGAATGACTTCGTCGCATTCTTTGCAGGCGGCCGTCAGGGCCGGCTGATCGTGCAATCGAAGATCGCGTCTGAACCAGACGATCCCGCGCATCCGCTCTCCTTCTGCCTCGAATCACTATCGTTCCGAACGTCCAGGACTATCCAAGACTCACCAATCCAAGCAGACAAAGTGTCGCCACCGCTAGAAAGCCTGTCATCAAGCCTGCGGCAACATAACCAGGGATGGCGGACATTCTCATGAGACCACCTCTTTCCGGGCTATGTTTTGAGCACGGCGCTCAGGGCTGGTTCGAGCGTCGGATACTGAAATGCATAACCTCCCGCGATCGCTTTTGCAGGGATCACGCGCTGGCCGGTTGTCATCAGTGACCCCAGTTCACCAAGCAGGATGTTCAAGGCAATGCCTGGAACGGGAAGCCATGACGGACGGTGAAGCACTCGCCCCAGGACCTCACAGAATGTATTCATTGTCACCGGCTCCGGGGCCACGGCATTGAGCGGACCGGAAAGAGTTGCCGTCGAGAGCGCCCATTGGATCAGACCGATGTGGTCACGCCGGTGGATCCAGGAGACCCATTGGCTGCCCGGCATGATCGGACCGCCTGCAAAGAGTCGAAAGGGCAACAGCATCTTAGGCAACGCTCCACCATCTCGTTCGAGCACCATTCCGGTTCGTAGGAGGACGACCCGCGTCCCGAATTCCGCAGCCCGAAGGGCCTCCGCTTCCCATGCGAGGCACAGATCGGCTAAGAACCCCGGACCGCGTGCGGCCCCCTCGTCAAGACAGCGATCGTCGGTGGCCCCGTAATACCCGATGCCGGACGCACTGATGAATGTGGCAGGCCGAGCAGAACGCTGTGAAAGGGCTCTGACCAGTAAGCGAGTGGTGAGCACGCGACTATCGGTAATGAGTCGCTTGCGTGCATCTGTCCAGCGTGCCTCGGCAATTGGTGCACCGGCGAGGTTGATGACTGCATCTGCTCCTTCAAGAGCCTTCTCCCAGAGTCCTGTATCTCGTGCGTTCCACGGGACTTGGTTCACGCTCATCCCGGGCTGGTTAAAGACCTGTCCAGCATTTCTCGTGAGGATGCTGACTCTGTGGCCTGCATGGAGTAGCGTTGTGCATAGTGCCCGGCCAATGAATCCAGTTGCTCCGGCTACTACGATATTCATAGGCCCATCCCCGGAATCGCCGCTGACATGACATCGTCAATCATGCGCATGTATTCGGACCCTATCCTAACGTAGATTGGTTGAGCCATGTGAGACAGACTTGGGACAACTCATCTGTTGCACCAACGGGTCGTTTCTCGGGTCCTCAGGTCCACGTGATCTTTCCTATATTCCCACGCCCGAAACATGCGTGGACGGCTGCGGTTGTGCTCCACCGAGGTGACAGATCCCCCTCATGAAAGGGAGACCTGTCTGCCTCAGCGGGTGACGCCGTGCGGAGTTCCGGCGTCACCTTGACCAAACCGGAAGCCAACCTCCAGCAGTGTTGATTGGTTATTCTATTCCGACACAGCATGAGGGCGCTTCTCCAATGCCTAGTGACTCGTTCTCTCGAGATTGCGGGCGCACCGAAACCCAGTGCCATGGGTTTGCAAGGCGAACCCGCCACGACCCCGTGCCGATGTAGTGATGTCGGATTTCGGACTATGCCAGGAGCCGCCTCGGATCGAACGAACCACTCCTTTCTTGTCGGGGCCTTGCGGGTTCCGATTGGGCGCGTAGTTGTAATATTCCGAGTCATACCAATCGGAGACCCACTCTCTGACATTGCCCGCCATGTCCTTCACCCCATAGGGGGAATCTCCTCCGGGCAAAGACCCGACCATATGGAGGGTGTGCTCATCCTCCCATTCACGATCAAAGTTCGCGTGTTTCCCAGTCGGCGGCTCATTACCCCATGGATACAGCCGGCCATCGGTCCCGCGAGCGGCCTTTTCCCATTCTGCTTCGGTCGGCAAGCGTTTCTTGGCCCAGGCGCAATAGGATTTGGCGTCGTACCAGGTCGTTTGGACCACGGGCAGTTGCTCAATGCCTTTGGCGGCCTGCAACGTACCGGTACCATAGGGATTAGGAGGAGGTCGGTGGCCTGTTGCCTTGACAAACTCCATATATCGCGCGTTCGTCACTTCGACCTGATCGATGAGGAATGTGTCCAAGTATACGGACCGTTGAGGCCACTCGTCGGCCCGCCCTTCTCTTTCCGCAGAGCCCATCAAGAATTCACCGGCTGGAATTGTGATCATCGGAACGGGGTCAATGTCTTTCGCCGAGGGCTGCGATTCGGCGGCGAGTGACTGCGAGAGCGCGAACAGCGTCACAACTGCCAGGGTCGCTATTTCAGTGAATCGCCCCGAACTCCGCCACCAATGAGTCGTCATCTCTTCGGTTCCTTGCTACCTTCAATGGCTTGGGTGGTGTGGAATCTGACTTGTTCGATGAGGTGCTCCACTTGGCGTTGATCGCCGTATTCAGCGGCCTCTTGGGCTTGAGTAATGAGAACACGGGCATCGTGCAAATGTTCCTCGATCTCGGCCTGCAGTCGCGGAGTGGCCACCGTACCGCCTAACGCTGCGCGGTGATACACCTCCCAGGCATGATCGACATCGTGTTCAGCTTCGTGGACGGCTATCACGCTTTCCCGGTGTGGGTGGTCGGCCGGTTCTAGCGGACCGGCCGACAAGTCTGGAGGTACAGTCAAGGCGATGAGGAGGATCCCAGCATAGTGGAAATTGCGGTGTCTCATGGGTCGCGTCTCCATCCCAAGCGATCGGGTTACGCGGATTGCTAAGAGCCTCACCATAGGAGTTCTGAACACCTGAGCAGATTACTTCGTGATGTTCAGGCTTTTCCGGATCACATCTCGGGTTGCGAGATACTCTATGTTCCCAGGGTCTGCGGCCAGCGCTTTCTCAATCGACGTGAGTGCATCGGCGTTCTTTTCAGCACCCATTGCGATTAGCGCCTGAATGAATGCCTCGCGGCCTCCTTGCACGGCTTCGTCGGACACCGTCTGGGCCGACTTGGCGCAACGGAATCCAAGGCCAACGCCGTAGGAGTTATTGTCCGGCTGATTCCAGAATCGGTGACTCGTATGGAGAGAAGTTTCCGGGGCGAGCCAAGAGCCTCCCCTGAGCACCTTGACGGGACCTTGATTGGCGAAGTTGTAACCCTGATCAGCACCCTTCGGATTCAGAGCGACGCTACGCTTGTAGTACGAGGGTTCATACCAATCCTCTACCCACTCAAACACGTTGCCGGCCATGTTGTAGACCCCGTAGCCGCTGATCCCATCTGGATACGAATCCACAGGCATGGTGCGGCCGACGTTTTGACCATAGTTGGCTTTCTTTGGATCAATCGTGTGGCCCCATGGATAATGTCTATCCCCTTCAGGGCCTTTGGCCGCTCGCTCCCACTCTGCTTCTGTTGGAAGGCGTTTGCCGTCCCATTTGCAGAATGCGCTTGCATCAGTCCAGCTCACACCGACAACCGGATGGTTGGGCTTATTGAGTCGCGGGTCGTCCCAATAGGCCGGCGCGGGATGGCTGGTGGCTTTCATGAACTCTTTGTAACGAGCATTGGATGTTTCAAACTTGTCGATCCAATAGGAATCGAGCACGACTTGATGCTTGGTTTCGTCTCCGTGCTCGTTACTCCCCATGGAGAACTCGCCTTTGGAAATGAGCACCATGTCCTTGTTCACGGCCGATGGATCTCCCGCCGCTGCGGAAATCGTTCCAGCGGTCAACAGAACGATGAATAACATAGGTATGCTGGCTTGAATGTGTGGGTGACTCCGCATGACTTTCTCCTTCGTCTTTAGGCGCATGAAGAGGAAACGATCTCTCATGACGTCTGTGGTGATGGTGTCTGCATGTTCGGGCAGTGAGCCGAGACGTGCAGAGGGTGGACCACGCTTGATTGCTGTTGAAGCGAACGATTACGGAGGATGACGGAGTCGATGATCTCTCCACACTGGATACATCTTTGGGCGATAAAGGGATTGGATGCGTCCATCAGATCTTGCCAAAAGTCCCTCACCAATAGGCCTCCACACCTAGTGCAATTTGATTGGTAGGGATCTGCCGTAAAAGTGACCGCATGGTGCTCCTGCCCTTTGATTCGCTCCGACGTCCTAGTAGCCATTGAACACCTCCATGCTCGTGCACATCGTTTGTATAATGTATGTTCAATGTATAGCAGTTATATGTCCAATGTGTCAAGTGTTTTATGAGAAAATATTTGACAAACATTGGACAACATATAAGAATGAAATATGAACACTCACAGAATTCATAGAGTTTCAAAGCTCGTGGGGCTTTCAAGAGATGTGATCAGGGTCTGGGAACGGCGGTATGGCCTTGTCAAACCGTTGCGGAGTGCCAATCGCTATAGGGAATACACTGATGAAGATGTCGCCTTACTTCGTTTTCTTAAGGAAGAGCTCGACCGCGGCCAAACAATCGGGGCGCTCGCGGTCGAAGGGCGGGATTCACTGCTTAATCGAATGCGAATCAATTCAACCCCGAAGCAGCAGGATCTGTCACCGCATAACTCTTTGTTGGAGGAACTGATCTCGCGTCTTGATCCGCTCGACAAGACCAGGTTTGAACAGCAACTCAACGCAGCAGTGGCGGTGATACCGTTCGAAGAAGCCGTGCAGCGCATTCTGCTTCCGTTGCAGCGCCGCATCGGCGAGCTTTGGCATGAAGGGCGGGTGACCGTTGCCGTTGAACACTATGTGACGAAAGTCATCCAGCAGAAATTGTTTGCCGTGATGAACCAGTTGCCGGTGAATGAATTCGGTCCTCGGGTGCTTGTTGCGTGTCCCGAAGGTGAATTTCACGAGATTGGCGCACAGGCTGCGGCCTATCTTGCTGCTGCACGTGGGTGTCACGTCTATTATCTTGGTCCCAATCTTCCTATTTCAGCTCTTCAAACATTCTGCGAACGCGTCAAGCCGGACCTGGTTCTCCTCTCCTTGACCGAAACGCAATCTGATGGAGCAACCAGCAAGCTGTTAGACGAGCTGAAAGGGCTTTCAGCGTCCTGGTCTGTTGCGATTGGAGGCCAGGGCGCGCGTGTGATCGAACACCTTTTAGAGATCAGTGGAGTTGAACTTCTTGACGAGCTTGCCGCACTACACAACCGCCTGGCGATTCTTCTTTCGAGGCAGCAGCGGGTTATTCGCTAAAGTCTGATCATACGTGCATGAAGCCTCTCGATAGCTTAGAGGAAGAGTCGACGGAATGTCTTGATAACTGTGCAGTGCGAGGGCTCACGGACGAAAATGAAGTAAGTATATGGACGTAAGTGAAGTGATTCGGAGGCTAGTCCAAACCCTTAATCGGTCCGCGAACGCACCAGACTGGATAGGTGTATATTTTGATGAAACTGAGCACATTGCCCAGGAATGCGTCCACGTAGCGTGCATAGGATGGCTGATTCGCTTCAGGAACTACCGTCCAATAGGATGTCGGCTGGATATTCGAGAATGGATGACCCGGTGGAAGATTGGGAATGGGTGAGTCGACTGCAGGCCCCACGAGGCTACGCATTTCGGCCGGTGCGGGAAGGCGCCAACCCTTCTGTCCCCCCGTCGCTCTGGTGACGCAAGTGACACGAGCCTCATTCCACGTCACGGTCGTTGGTTGTGGAGAGATCTCCCAGATGAGGCCCGTATCCTTATCAAGAACCGCGTCGTTGTTGAAGTCAGGCAGTATCACAAAGCGGTGTGCGGCAGGATGTGTGTTTTGCCAGTTTTGAATGATATCAGCAATCAGCGCTTCCTTGTGGGTCGCCGGACGTGTCAGGAGCTGGTATCCCAAAAGAGCGGATGCGCCAATGATGATAAGGATGGCGAATCGAGTTACCCATTTAGGTAGCGACACGTTCCTCCAAAATCTAGACGATGGAGAGAGGTCAAACAGGTCATCCTACGCCATGGCTATGAGTGTGTAAACATGACATGCATGGCGATCGATAAAAGCCGGCATTGATCGCATCGATGTTTTCGTATTCTGAAATGAATCTGGTGATCAATGGTAAGCGTAACAGGGCGAAAGAATGAATATATTGTAAGGGGCGGCAAAAGACGAAATGGAGTTGAAAAGGGTTAATTGAGAGGTATAGAATACACAGTGCGTGAGAGAAGGAGGGTCATTTTGTTCGATGCTCGTTGATGGAGAACAAGAACATTATAAGTGGGTCTATTTTCTGGGTAGCAGTGGAAGGAGGTAAGAACTATGGCAAGTGACCGAGGGTACGATATTTCGCAGTGGTATGACTCGAAGCCGGTGAAGTTGGGCTGGCTGGCGATTCTGGGGATCGGGGTGTTTTGGGTGCTGTATCAACGGGCGTTCGGGTACTCGCACGGGTTAGACTCCATGACCCCCGAGTTCGATTCGGTGTGGATGGGGCTGTGGCGGTTTAACATCTTAGCGAACGCGGTGTTCTTTGCGACGACGATCGGGTGGATCTGGGTGACGCGGGATCGGAACCTGGCGAACCTGGACCACAAGCTGGAGCTGAAGCGGTACTTTTACTGGATGGGCTGGCTCGTCTGCTACATCTGGGGGGTGTACTACGCGGGCAGCTACACGTTAGAGCAAGATGCGGCGTGGCACCAAGTGATCATCCGGGACACGAGCTTCACGGCGAGCCACATTGTGGCGTTCTACGGGACGTTCCCGTTGTACATCACGTGCGGCGTGGCGAGCTACCTGTATGCGCAGACGCGGTTACCGCTGTACGCCCAGGCGACGTCGTTCCCGCTGGTGGCGGCGGTGGTGGGGCCGATGTTCATCCTGCCGAACGTGGGGTTGAACGAGTGGGGGCATGCGTTCTGGTTCGTCGATGAATTGTTCTCGGCCCCGTTGCACTGGGGCTTTGTGACGTTGGGGTGGTGCGGGTTGTTCGGCGCGGCAGGCGGCGTGGCGGCGCAGATCGTGAGCCGGATGTCGAATCTGGCGGACGTGATCTGGAACAACGCGCCGAAGAGCATCCTGGATCCGTTCCCCAGCCAGGTGGGCCCCGGGCACAAGACCGTGTACTAAACGGGTGACCCGAGAGCGAGTGTGTCAGGGCGCGGCCCGGAGCTCCGTCGAAGGGGTTCCGGGCCGTCGCATTTCTGCCCCCTGTCGAAAAGCATCGGAACCGGATACCGCCTCTTGCACGACGTATTTCTTTCTTCTTAAAATGAGTGTGGGAAGAAGTTCAAAGAGGAGAGGTTCCGTGATCCGTATGTCGTGTAAGAAGGAGGCCTCACATGTCGGCTGAACGAACGTGTCCAACCTGCAACACTGAAAAGGCACAACGGATTAGTGATATTCTCCGGCAGACGGCGTCCCCGAAAGCAGTGGAGGACGTTCCGGTCTCCTATCACCCACCAAAGGCGCCGTGGGCCTATCTCCACGGATTTCTACTTGGAATCCCGGTCAATGCCGCTGTGATGTTGAGTCTGGCTTCTCCACAGGGATCTGAAGCCGAGATGGCAATAGCTGATGTGGCCTCCTCTGTTGCGTTCCTGGGGGTATGGGTGGGATACGGAGCATTGAAGACTAAGAACTATACCCAGAAATTAAACGAGTGGAAGGATAAGATCGCGTCGAAATTCCTCTGCCGAAAATGTAGTCATGCATTCGAGGGCTAGGCTTTTTGTACCGTGGTTCCTCGCCTTCTGACCTACGTTCATAGGATTCGGCGCTGCACCTGCCAACGCAAGCCTTTTCAGAGGAGAGCTAGAAAGAGTCGTATAGAGACGATCAGAGCTTCAATGGTTCCCGTGGACTAACCGAATAGGAGGTATCCGACCATGAAGCACATCCTGATCATCGGTGCCGGCTTCGCCGGCATGTATGCAGCCCTGTCCGCTGCGCGCCTGCGCGACGAACAAGGCGTCTCGCCAGACACCCTTGAGATTGTCGTCGTTGCGCCGGAGCCCCAGCTGGTGATCCGTCCCCGCCTCTACGAGCGTGCGCCCGAGACCATGGTGGCACCGCTCACCGAACTGTTCAAGGCCGTCGACGTGCGATACGAACAGGGTCGGGTCGACGTCATCGACTCCTCCAGCAAGTCGGCCGTGGTCGTCAAGCCAGACGGGATGCGGTGCTCGCTGCACTACGACTGCCTGGTGCTGGCTGCCGGCAGCCAAGGGGTCAAGCCGGACATCCCAGGCCTTGCCGAGTACGGTTTCAGAGTCGATCAGCTCGACGACGCGATCACACTCGACCACCACCTCAACGCCTTGGCGAACCGGCCATCTTCTGCCGCCCGAGACACGGTGGTCGTCGCCGGTGGCGGCTTCACTGGTATCGAGGTGGCGACCGAAATGCCATCGCGCTTGCGCGCTATCCTCGGGCCGAAGGCAAACGTCCGTGTCATCATTGTCGACCGCAACGCAGCCATCGCGCCGGCGATGGGCCCCGATCCACGTCCGTGGATCGAGAAGGCGCTACGCGAAGCCGGCGTAGAAACCAGGCTCGGCGTGGGCGTCTCGGCGTTGAGCGAGAGCGGCGTCACCCTAAGCGATGGGCAGGTCATCGAGAGCGCAACCGTGATCTGGACGGCAGGCTTTCAGGCAAATCCACTCACTGTGCAAGTCCCGGCTGAACGCGATCGTTCCGGCCGACTGGTGGTTAACCGCAATCTGCGTGTTCCCGAGATGCCCGCGATCTTCGCAGCCGGGGACACTGCGAACGCAGCAACGGACGACCTGGGCCACCGCGCGCTCATGTCGTGCCAGCATGCCAACCGGCTCGGTGCCTCAGCCGGGTTCAACGCGGCGGCAGACCTGCTGGGCGTGCCGCTGGAACCATATCAGCAGAAGAACTACGTGACCTGCCTGGATCTTGGCCCGTCCGACGCCGTGTTCACCAGAGGCTGGGACAGCAAGGTCGAGCTGAACGGCGACAAGGCCAAGACGATGAAGCGCGAGATCAACACACAGTGGATCTATCCGCCGCGCGCCAACCGCACAGACGCCTTCAAAGCGGCCGAGTGGGCTAGACTAGTCGACTACTAGTGCGGTGCTGATCAATGAGGACCGAGTACCCTTCACCCCAGTGAGTGATGATGCTGGGCGTTGATATGAGTTTAAGGAAGGGGTAGCGATCAGTCGGCTAATCCCTGATAGTGCAATCGCGTGCGGCGGAGTCCGGAGAAGATCACGAACCGTCGGTATTTCTGATGTCGTATCATGCGAGTTCCTTCCTCTACCGTAACTGGCCCTTACGTTCAGTTAGGCTTCGCCTTCGCTCTGTCCCCTCTTTAACGACCAGACCAACGCGACCCCCCAGCCGATCACCGTCCATCCTAACGCGAGATTTACGACCACAATCGCGATGCAGTTGCGATGCCCTCGCCCGAGGGCGATAAACGAGGGAAGGGAATACAAGAACGCCTTCCCCAAGGCATAGAGGTTGCTGACGAGATCATCGTCCATGGTTCACACCCTTCGTTCGGAGTCGTCTGGCGTTCTCTGCTATTTCCACTTCGGGTGAACCCCTTATTTTTGTGTTCTTGGATCCTCTTCCTCTTGCCTTTTCTCTGTCCCGGTACTTCTTCAGTACATTCTTGGCCGGCCGTCTGTTGAGATGTTTATCTTTCCATTACGTGTACCGGTCAGCGATCTCCTTCGGCTGTCGCCGCAACCAGTCTCTCCAGGGGCTCTTTACTGACCGATCCCGAGTCCCTTCTTCATCCCAGTATTTTGCGACGATGGGATCAAAGTCGAAGCGCTCGGGCAGCACTCGCCAGTCTCGAATGTTTCGGCGAGCGAACGTGCGCGGGGCCTGCTTCCTTCGGCACCAAGTGTAGATCACTTCGTCATGGCTTGGACGGTAGATCTCGACCACCCGTTCCGTGACCAGGCCGGAACTGTCTTCATAACGGATCCAGACCGGTTGACCAGCCTCGAACGCCCGTCGTTCGTTGTCGGCTGTTAACAGCTGATGGTGCGTGTCCGGCCTGTCGATCAGCTCAGCAGGTTCCACGCTGAGAGCGTCCCTATTCTGCGATGGCTTGTCGTGGTGATGCGGGCTGGCGTTGACAGTGCGATGACGGGACGAGCGGCGCAATCCGATCCAAGCAACCCAGCCCATCAAGACAATGAGACACAGAATGAGAATGTTCATGCATCCTCTCCAACGGATATTCTCTGCCCGCATGCAGAAGACTCTAGGTTCAAAGTCTAGGTGGCGGCAGAGCAATGACGGGTCTTCCGGCTCTTCCTCACGAGCCTGAGCACATGGGGCGTGATAGGAAATTCACGGTCAGAACCCGATGGCTGAGGCACACAGTTGGAGCAGCTGGATTAGGTCAGAGGCGGATGGAAGACCGAGGTGATAAACAAGGGAGGGGTGAGAGATGGGTCGCGATCGACGCAAAAGGACAGGGGATTGGTAAGATGCAGTTCAGGCACGGATGGAACTATCGAAGGATCTGCGCAGATCGATGCGGTGAGCAGATCATCGGGAGTGAAGAAATTCAGCATGGTGATGGGCAAGCCGAGCATCTGCACCAAGACACAGACGCACAGGAAGACGATGAGATACACGGTGATGCGTGAATGATCGAGGAATCTTATAGGGGCACTCATGGTTCGCAAGAGGTCCTTTATCTCACTTCCCCTTCGGCAGCGTCAACGTAAGCCCCTTCCGTAAATGAGGATTAAGACGCAGGCATGCGGCTGTTTGATTTTTCCCGAACGTGGCCTAGCCATGAGTGGGGCAAACTGTAGCAGATGACCCTGGGACTATCAATTGGGGGCACTTGAGATGATAAAAGGAACGGCGGCAATCGGGCAGTCGGTGACTGGTGGTGCAAAAGCACTGGTGTCCCCAACGGGTCCCGTCAGACAAGGGAGCACTTCCTGAGCATCCGCTAAGATTCACAATCGAGCTTCTGGTGGAGGCTGCATGATCCATTTCGACCTTCCACCTCGTCGTTATCACGCCTGCCTAATATACGTTGCCTTTCAGCAGGGCGGCCCCTCCCTCAAGAAGCTCGCCGATCTCCTCACAGAGGCCAAATTTGCCCCCTGCAGGGGACGTGATCGACTAAAGCATTGCTCTAGTCATCTGCCGGCCACGCGGTTGATCCAGCATTGCGGCCGTGATGACCTGGCTCATGCGCCGAAGGGTACAGCTGAAAATCCTCCGGGCGAAGGAGAATCCGGATGTTAACTCCCAAGCGCGAGAAGTTTTGTCAGGAGATGATCAAGCCAAAGGCGACGCAGATTAGGGCGTATCGAGCTGCGTTTAATGCCAAGAACATGAGTCGGGCGGCAATTGACACCGAAGCCTCGAAATTGATGAAAGACCCTGAGATTACCCTAAGAATCGAAGAGCTGTTGAAGCCAATAGTCGAAAAGGTACAACTCACCCGTGAGCAATGGATCGAAGACGGCCTGCGGTTGTATCGGGCCGATCCACGAAAGCTCTTCGATCAGTTCGGGAATACCGTGCCAGTCACTGAGCTTGGGGACGACGAAATTACCCTTATCGAAGGATTTAAGTTTACGGAAGAGTACACCAAGGTCAAAAAGGCGGCAGGCGAAACTGAGGCCGTGCCGACGGGTTACAGCCATGACTACAAAACCACCTCGTACAAGACTCGGCATGAGTACATGGGAAAGGTCCTGGGCTATGCGAAGGACACGCCATGGAGAAAGCCGCTCCAATTTGCCGACGACCCCATGACCGCCTGGAAGGAGATCGAGCAAGCCTTTACGCGCTGCGACCTTAGTACCGATGAGCTAACGGTACTGCTCCGCTCCCGAGACTTTCAACTGAAGATTGCTGAGCATAATGCTCTACTAGGCCGGCTCACGGCGCTGGAAGAGAAATTGGACCAATTGCTTACCCAACAGAAGGAAGGTCAAAGCGTGAGAAGTGTATGATCTTCACTTGCACATTTCCCAGCGAAAACAGCGGCTCTTGCCGCAAAGGACGGGCCCATGAGCGTGTACAGTAGGATTCTCAATCAGCGAGTGACAAAGGCTGAGGTTCAACTCGCAACCACTCAAGAGGCCTGTGATGCGAACCGTCCAAACGTCTTACACGATGTCCTGGCTGAAGGTTATCGCGTGCTTCAACCCTGTATGTGGGACTGGATCTTGGAGACGACCGTGAGGCCTCTGCAGCAGGACCGAATCTCCCGTATCGCCTGCATGCTGGCATTCGATCAGGGCTGGGACCTCACCGGCGGTTGGAGAGAAGCGCCTCGCTATTGGTGGATTTTGAAGGGATGTCGATTTTGCGGTGAAAAGCTCAACACTGATGGATTATTTTACTTTTTCCAGTGTTCTCGTGCTGACTTCAGTGCACTTCCCCTTTCAGTGCAGGACCATGTCTGGCAAGAAGCTGTGATGCGATTGACGGCCCTTTTGAGGAAACCCGAGCTTTGCGAATTGAATGCGTATCGGCCGGAGGAGGCGCGATTGTTCGTGGCCGCTCTATCAGACTGCAACCTTCCTCAATTACTGAGGCCCCATTTACCAATCACAAAGGGGTATGGCAAAGGTTCGAAAGAGGCTTTTGTGACGTGGCTGAACGCTGAATATCGGAGACAGTATGCTAAGAGAGGAATTATCAAATAGGACGACATGCTTGCATAGAACCGCTGAACTGCGGAGCCGCTGAACCCAAGGGGAAAGATAAAGAAATTCATGAGGATCTGGCCGTTTAAGATCCGACGGGAAGAGGTAGAGCGGCTTTTGAATAGGGTACAGAACCATATGAACCTCCACCTGACCCCCACTCTCACCCGCCTCCAGCGTTCAGCGGAGGCAACGGACGGAGCGTGAAAGGTCAGGTGATCCTCTCATGGGCGTCCTGCTAATAGTATCCAGGTTGACGGCTATAAGGATCACGTTGTGAATTCGGCGTAGGTTCGTCGTAACGATGCTGTTGGCCAGGCTGCGGCGTCCCCGGATTGACGTTGTCGTAGCCAGGCGCGGGTCGTCGACCGGAATAAGAATCATCGGCACAGCCTGCAACCATGACACCGGCCAGAAGGGCAAAAGGTAGAGCGCATAAAATACGCATACGAAACCTCCCTTGTCATTCGGAATTATTTTGATGCATTTCTCATCCAATCAGTCTGCTGTACGTACACGATACAGCTTACCGCAATCTCCCATATGTTCGAGAAGGTGGCTTCTTCGCGGGACATGAATTCACGTTTAGGACGCTCGGTGCTCATAGTCGCTAGCTACTAGAGAGGAGGCCAGATTCTAGGACTGAACGGAACCGCTCTGCAATAGAACTCGGCAGTATCCTCGATAAAACGCGAGTCTACGTGATCGTCAATAAATAATGGATCGGAAGAGAATGCACTGCTGACGTTTAGGCAAGTCGCAATTGTGCCAACGACGCGAACGCATTCCCCTGACTTATATCCGGAATGATACTCAACTCAAGCAGCGTAACAGCCTGGAGATCGAGATGATGATCTTCCGTCTCATTGGTTGAGCCAAGTGGGCTAAAGTTCCACTGCTGTCGCACGATTTCTTGAAACGACTGCCCGTGATCTGACGACCAACGCAAGACATACTCTTGTGTGCGCTCCACTTCGGGTTCGTGGAAATGCAGCCAGATCCGTCGCAGCGCCTGCGGGTGCGTAAAGATCATACGGATCGTTTGTCTTCCGGGTCCTGCGGCCCGCCACCCCGAACCACGACCGGCTAGCACTGCGGATTCAATTGGGTGAGACGGGTGCTCTGAGGTGATTTCTACCTCAGCGAGGCCCTCCACGTTCAACCATTCATGGGTGGGAGAAAGGGAGGTTGTGGAAACACCATCGATGGTTCGCTTATTCATGAGTGCGCCTATGGGTTCGAGAGTCTCGGCAATAAATCCAATGTATGAGTTCGGTGAGAGACTAGTAACGAGGGAACACCCTCATGTGCTTTCGTACAGCTGCTTTACCTTGTGGACTTCGCTTCGTAGTTCCCCACTTGTAAGACCACCTTGAACTGGGACCCTGAACGCGGGTATTCCGCCAAGCCGAACGCGAAATTCGTGAAGGTTGTCGGTCGTACTCGGATCGATCCGAAAACTGAACAGACCCATGAGTTTGTCTCCTTCAAGTGGGACCGAGCGAAGGCCATTCAGGAACCCTTTCGTCGATTGACCTTTGATAATTCCACTGTCAGCAGGTGATGATTTCGGGGAGGTGTCAGAAAGGGCACATGATGATTTCGACTATTTGGCATGGAGCCACAGGGGACCGACCCGACATGTTTTGGAGTCTGTGGAGTGCTCAATGAAACAACTGGTGACCGAGTCTTGTGCGCTTCCTGTAAACAAACTAGCCCGATATCCACTGACTCCATACTCAAAGTTTGATTGGGTCTGGAGAACTCTGAACGGTATACAACAGAGGACAGTACCCATCACAGTACTTTATGATGCCTTGCAACTATATTTGCCCGTCGCTCTCCTGCTTCATTCTCCAATCCTTCAAGGACTGTATTCCGGATGCATACTTTGCTTCAAATGCTTCACAACATAGCCAACGATGGCATTGTCAATGACCTTCGTGAAGCTCGTGTACATTCCTTTGCCCAATCGCGCCTCTATTCGTTCTCGACATGAAACGGCAATTCTATGGAAGTGGGGATACATTTCGCGGAAGGCATCCTCACCACTTTTATTGAGATTTTTGTGATTGAAGAAGAATTTCAGAGTATATTCTCTGTCCATGGGGGGGACGAGCTCAGGAATCAGGTGATGAAGTGCCTTCGACCCACTGACAATTCGTGTTTGTCCAATGCCAATTTTAAGTCTCGCAATCAAGCTCCATATCTGCTCTGCAACTGCTTGTAGCCGTTCCGAGTTCAAATTCCAGATTTGTAACGTTTCAAGGTGTCTTATATCGCTCTCAAGGCCTTGGAGAATGTTAACCATTTGGTCAAAATTTACGAGCTTTGTTTTTCCAGGTCCCATTCGATGAAGGCCCCAAGAAGCCAGAGTTGCATAGAGACTTTCATAAAACTCTTTGTCCTGAAGCACTTGGCAAGGGGATTGATATTTTCGAAGTAGAGATATTGTTTTATTGTGAAAGTAAACGCTTGGCCCACTGAAGAGACCGGCATTGTCGAATTCATCACAGTAGATTTCAAACTCTCGTACAAGGTCATTAACCCTCTTCGTTCTGGAAAGAGCGCTAAAATGTTCCATATTAGACTAGTTGTAATGCGGTATTCTGCATTAGGCGCAGACGGTGAGCAAGTATCAATCCAGTCATTTGGTTCTCCGCTGGCTCGTAGCTGTGCTCTCAGCCACCCACCAGTTACATGGGTTCGCTTCGATCATCAGCTCGCGGTGCCGGAATATGTGGGGTGCCCGCAGCTCCGGCCGGTTTAATCAACTCATCGATGTGCAATGACCGACCGGTTATTGTCCATACGCGGATTCAAATTCTGAAAGTTCCAGCCGGCTCTTGCGCTTCCGCAGTCTCCTGGATAGGATGTGAACTCAATGCGAGAAGCATGTTATGCGGACAGGAACTGACAGGTCCGGCTCTTATTCGGGTAGGCCTAACATAGTTCTGCCGAAGGAGTCATGATCGAAGAACCCAGACTATCAACAGTTGACAGCCCTACCCGAGATGGCGGACTGTTGATCTGTGGCTTGAACTACGGTCTAGCAAGGGATGGAAATCCCCAAGGAGAGAGCGACTTTCCCCCCTGGGCATCCCACTTCACTGATTATCAGTCCAACAGCAAGGGGGATCGATTTGTCAGTCGGCTCGCGTCCTGGTTTGCATGGTGGAATATCTCTCTCGAGAATCCAGATAGGACACCGACTGAACTGAACCTAGCCATCTCCCAGACCAACCTGTTCTACGATTCGTCCAAATCGTTCACTGCCCGGTCGAAGCCCGAAGTTGAACTGGCGTTTTCTCGACTCCAGAAGGCGATTAAGAAACTGAATGCCTCCGGGTTGCTTCTTGCGTCTACCACATTGGCTGGCGCGGCAAGAGACTTCTTCCAGATTTCTGAATGGCAGTCTGTCACTGCCGGACGGTTTGTGTTTTACCACGCGCTAACAGATTCTATGCAGATCGCAGTTTGTCCACACCCTCGATGTCCACAGAAGAGATCGGATGTCGAGTCTGTTGCTCTCACAGTCAGGCAATGGATCGACGATGTCATGAGGGAATACAAGAACAGGCAGAATCAGAGGTCGGAGCGTATTGGCGCTTAGTCGCGCCAAACGCCCAACCTCGTCGTTGGGCTCTCTGTGCAACAACCGGTCGGTTGTTGCCCATGACAGGGTGATGTGGGAAATAGTTGTAATGTATCACAGGCAACCGTCTACGCCGCATTGGGCCAAATACCCTGGAAGGCCTAAGCTACTCTCTCAGTTAGTAGTACTGTCGAATGTAGCCATAGGCTTTATCGAATAGCTCTTGGTCGGTATGTAGCTTGTACTTGAGCAAGGTCCGGCGTAGCTCCTTTTGCACCAACCGTTCACCTTGCGTCGTCTGCTGCCAGTCCGGGAAACGTACTTTCTTCACGATGTCGTCGATATCGGCCACGATACGCTCGACGATGATATGCGTGTTCTGAGTCTTCGCTTCTGAAAACAGCTCCGTAAGCGCCTCTTTGGCTCGGTCGCGCTCCTCTTCTCGGTCGGTTTCCTTCTCCGCCTCAACCACTTCCTTCGCAAGATCAAGAATCTGTTTGAGAAACTCTATGCTGGTGAGTAGACCTTGTTCATGACGCTCCTTGATCTTTTCCAGTCGTTCACCGAGCGCCGTAAATTTTGGATTACCCCGATGTTTCTGGAGCCGCGTGACCAACTTGATTTCGACTTCCCTCGCCCGTTTTTCAGGTCCACTCTTCTTGATGAATTCTTCGAGCATTTGCGCATCGAGAATCAAACTCTCTACATCATCTCTCACGGACTCCACATGGACATTCTCGTTAATTAACTCCACTGTCTTCGCTCCGAGCGCGTGCCACAGGAGTCTGCCGTTTCCGCTTGGCGGCTTCACGGACTCGTACACCTGAGTCAACCAGCGATAATCCTTTTCATAAGGGAGAAGACCTGGATCAGGTGAAAGCGCTTCCCAAATCGTGCCGAGCGTTGAGTATTCAGAGGCGAACTTGTCACGCACATCGTTGTTCGGCAGACATTGCTGGGCAGCCATCAGGCCTTCATACCCGCCGACCGTCCGGTCCACATTGGGGAAGAAAGCCAAACAGGACTGCATCTGTACCGGCAACGCTTTCCGCAGTTCGTCAATATTAGAAACAACCTGCTGCACCGCTTTCTCATCGAAAGCGAGGGCCTTCGCCACATCATCAAAAATGCCGATGTAATCCACGATAAGGCCATGGGTCTTCTCTTGGCCATAAGTTCGATTCGTTCGGCAGATGGCCTGCAATAAATTGTGGTCCTTCATGGGCTTGTCGAGATACATCACCTGAAGGATAGGCGCATCAAAACCGGTCAGGAGCTTGCTTGTGACAATTACAAACTTGAGCGGGTCGCTTGGATCACGGAACCGGTCGAGCAGCTTTTCTTCCTCATCTTTATTGCGAGCGTGCTGCTTCCACTCTGGAGGATCGCTGGACTGGCTGATCATGACGATGGCGCTCGCTTCGGGACCGATCAACTCGTCCATGACCTGCTTATAGAGCACACAACATTCCCGGTCGAAGGTCACAACCTGTGCCTTGAATCCATTCGGCTCAACCTTTGTCTGGAAATGCGTCACAATGTGATTGACCACCGCCCGCACACGCTCGGGATTCTTCACCAACACCGCCATCTTGGCGGCACGTTTCGCGAGGTCATCACGATCTTGCTCACTCAGCTCGCCCGTAATCCTGGCATACGCCTCATCGATCGCCGCCTTATCAATCTTCAGCCGTACTTCCGGGGCCTCAAAATGCAGCGGCAAGGTGGCTTTGTCCCTGATGGACTCTTCAAACGAGTACCGGCTCATGTAGCCCTTTTCATCCTCGTCTGCGCCAAACGCCCAGAACGTGTTGCGGTCGATACGGTTAATAGGCGTGCCCGTGAGACCGAAGAGGAATGCGTTCGGCAAGGCCTCGCGCATCTTGCGTCCTAGGTCACCCTCCTGCGTGCGGTGCGCTTCGTCCACCATGACAATGATATTGGATCGCTCGTTCAGCTTCCCACCCGCCTCGGCAAACTTATGAATCGTCGTGATCAGCACTTTGCGGACGTCCTGCCCAAGTAGGCTCTGCAATTCTTGTCGAGTTGCGACGCCAACCATGTTCGGCACGTCGGCTGCGTTGAACGTGGCCGTGATCTGAGTATCAAGGTCAATCCGGTCCACCACGATCATCACAGTCGGGTTTCCCAACGTCGGATGCAGGCGTAACTTCTGTGCAGCAAAGACCATGAGGAGGGATTTGCCGCTGCCCTGAAAGTGCCAGATCAGTCCCTTCTTTGGGTAACCTGCCACGACCCGGGCTACGATCTTGTTTGTCGTCTCGTATTGCTGGTAGCGGCAGATAATTTTGATCCGCCGGTGTTTTTTGTCCGTCGCAAACAAGGTGAAGTTCTGCAGAATGTCGAGGACCACGGCGGGCCGGATCATACTTTGAACAGTGGCCTTGACGTGGTGAAGCTGTCCCTCGACTTGATTCTGTTCATCACGCCACGGCCCCCACATCTCGATCGGCATGCGGATGGAGCCGTACCGGTAGCACCGCCCCTCTGTGGCAAACGAGAAGACGTTCGGCACGAACATGGCCGGGATCGTCTTCTCATAAATCTGGTTGACCTGAAACGCGCCATCGAACCAAGTGACCGAACTCCTTGTCGGTGTCTTTGCTTCCCCAATGACGACCGGTAAACCATTCACGAGGAACACCACATCAAACCGCTTTGTTACAGTCCCAATGACGTAGGTCCATTGATTCGCGACAGTCAGCCGATTATTGGATGGCTGGGTAACGTCCACGAGTCGCACCGTAACGTGCTCACCATGAAGACCAAAAGGCATCGTCTTCTCGCCACGCACCCAAGCCATGAAATTCTCGTTGGCTCGGACCAAACCATCAGCCTGAACGGAAAGAATGCAAGCGCGGAGGTGGTAGATGACCTCATCGGCACGATCTGGTTGAGCGGCAATTTCTGGATTGAGCCGGATGAGCGCCTCGCGCACCCATTGTTCGACCATCACATCGCCACTCTGGCGAGGAATCTGGAGAGCGGGAACATAATCCCAGTGCGCCGGCTTCAACTCCCCACCGAGCGAAACGCCCCAGCCGGGAGCCGGGGTCTCAGCAGCCAGCGGTAACTCACGGCCACCGTGTTTGGTGACCGCATCAAGAATCATCTGTTCGACGGTATTTGCTTCGGTGAAGCTCATGGCCTAGTAAAAATCGTGTTGATGAGGGAGCTTTGAAATTTCACAGCGTTGGTTACCGAGTAGTCTAGAGCATCCGTGACAGCGTTCTTCGTACTCATGCTCTCAAGAAATCGCTTCTGCTCTTCGATTGGGGGCACGACAAGTTGATGCGACTGAATATCCTGCCCGTTGATTTTGTAAATGCCGTTCGAAGACTTGGCTTTCCTGAGCAAGCGTTTGTGAGTCTTTCGCTCATTCCATTGCATCACGGCAAACGCAGGCAGCAGACAATCGTCTCGGAAACGAAGTCGAATGAGCAAATCAGGATAGAAACAGCCTTTTGGAAAGTCCTCCACGATTCCTGCACGACCACAAAGCAAGCGGTTTCCGTTTCCACGGACGATAAGAATATCGTCTCGGCGGAGTCTGAATTGTGCTACTGTTTCGTCGCTGACATCGGAGTATTTCAAGCTACCATTCGGCACAACTTTCCCTCCACGAATGGCGCTGATACTTAGCGTCGGGACTCGACCACTGCTTGGGTTAGCAGGAGGGGAGAAACCATTGCGCGGTCCTTCCGCCAATAAGTTACGGCTTTCAGCGATTCGCCAACTTGGACTGTGGTAGAGAAATTTGTCTAGCTCCGCTTCGACGACAGCGGTTGCATCCTCTGAAGCAGCATATGTTTTCGTGACGACCTCATCCACTGCCCAAAAGATTTCCGCGATACGGCGCTGCTGGTCGAGAGGCGGGAGGTTGAACTCATAACTGGCTAGGCTGGTCCAATTTGTGCGAGGCGAGAGTGAGCCAGCAGAAGTTCCGACAGCATGCTGGAAGAATCTCTCAGAAAGACAAAGGAAGGGCAAAAGCTCTGGCAAGAGGTGGTCGTCTTTCGGAGCAAGCACATAAATGTCACCTGACACCACGGCATCAAACTCGGCTACCGCCACCTTCCGCTGATAGGCTCGGCGCTTTCCGAAGAGCACCTGTCCCGGTCGGCAACGGCGAGTGAACGTCGTACCATCAGCCACATTGCCCCACGAACGGACATGCAGAGAACCTGGCTCCAGATGTTCCAGTCCTATGAATCGCTCTAGACCTGCACCGGCGGGATCGCGTTCCGTCTCGTTGAGGTTTTCCACCAGGTCACCAAAGCGGACTCGTGTCCACTTGCTCCTACCTTTAATCAGCTCACAGACATCGCTGCCGCGCAAAAGAGCTCCCAGCCTAGGCGATTGTGATTTCGGCAGAATCTTCGTCAGAGTCTCAGCAACCTCGCCACGCGACTTCATCCACCCATTCAATGCCTCTGCCAATGAAGACGTTTGTGTCGTCGGGAGATTGCCGTTGGTTGTGGCTCCTTCCACATAGAGAGGGATGCTGAGACTGCCGTCCTTGACGCGAATTTGCTCCAACGTCGCCACACGCGTGAAGCCCGGTTCGTCTTTGAACTTCTTGTAAGCTTTGACAATGCGTTCGATATGGTCGTCTGTCAGGAAGCTTTGAGCCCGCTCTCGGGTGACTTCATTCACGGCATTGATGAACAGAATCTTGCCTTTGTGCGCCTTGGGCTTGCTCGCACGACAGATGACGACGCAGGCTTCCATCGGAGAGTTATAGAAGAGATTTGGTCCGAGGCCGAGCACGCACTCGATGGTATCGGCTTCAATCAACTTGCGCCGCATCTCGGCTTCTTCTTGACGGAAGAGCACTCCGTGCGGAAACAGAATCGCACAGCGGCCAGTCTTGGGGGCGAGACTGCACAGGATATGTTGCCAAAAGGCGTAGTCGGCACGGCCCTGTGGCGGAGTGCCGTACAGATTGCGCCCCCAGGGGTCAGCAGTGAAGGTCTCGCGGTCCCACTGTTTGATGGAATACGGCGGATTGGCGAGGACGGCATCGAATTGCATGAGCCGATCGCCCTGGACGAGCTTCGGCTCTGAAAGGGTATCACCACGCACAATCTGAAAATCCTCGATGCCATGGAGGAAACAATTCATTCTGGCAATGGAGGAGGTCATGAGATTTCGCTCTTGACCATAGAGCTTCACGTTTCTCCACTCCTGCCCTTGCCGGCGCAGATGGGCGATGCAAGAGAGCAGCATCCCGCCGGAGCCGCAGGTGGGGTCATAGATAGTCTCGCCTGGCTCTGGCTCAAGCATCTCAGTCATGAGGTGGACAACGGTCCGGTTGGTATAAAACTCGGCTGCGGTGTGGCCGGAATCGTCGGCAAACTTCTTGATGAGATATTCGTAACCCTGGCCTAGTTCATCTTCAGGAAGATTCACAAGCGTCAGTTCCAGGGTACTGAAATGCTCGATGAGGTCTCGCAGCATGGCATCGGACAAACGATCTTTGTTCGTCCACTGGGCGTCGCCGAAAATGCCATAGAGCTTATCGGGATTGGCGGTTTCGATGGCACGCATCGCAGACTGGAGTGCCAGCCCAACATTCTTGGCCACCTTCCTGACTTCCTTCCAGTGCGCCTCTGCCGGAATCTGGAATCGGTGGTTTTCCGGGAAGCCGGCAAATTCGGCGTCACCGCCAGATTCCTTGAGAGCGGCCTGCGTCTCTTCGTCGAATACATCGCACAGGCGCTTATAAAACAGCAGCGGAAAGATGAACTGCTTGTAGTCGCCCGCATCAATGGTTCCTCGTAGAAGCGAGGCAGCGCCCCAGAGATAGGATTCAAGCTGCTGTTGGGTGATATGGGTGGTCATAGCAGAAGACCTTCCCGTTTCAGGATGGTAATCAGTTTAGCTTCCGCCGCAAAAGCGGCCTCGGCACTGCCCTTTAAGCGTTTCATGGCTTCTTCTACCGTCAGCACTTCCTGTTCATTCTTTGGCTCAACGTAGCGGGGAATGTTCAGGTTGTGGTCATTGGCTACGATCTCGTCGAGTGTGACTACGCGGGCGACACCTTCCACATCTTTATAGTCGCGATACCAGCCGTAAATCCGTTCGACGTGCTCGGGCAGAAGTTCGTTCTGCGCCCGGCCAGTCTTGAACTGGTGGGAAGCATCAAGGATGAGCACCTTCCCCTTCCTATCTCTCTTCTTCCTCTGCCGAAAAACAAGGATGCAGGCGGCGAGACCTGTGCCATAGAACAAGTTCGGGCCAAGTCCAATGACGGCTTCGATCAAGTCCATGCCCAGAATCTTTTTCCGAATCGCGCCTTCCTTGCCCATGCGGAATAGGGCGCCGTGCGGAAGAACAACTGCCATACGACCGGTCCCCGGGGCCATGGACTTAACCATGTGCTGCACCCAGGCATAGTCCCCGGTCTTACCTGGCGGCATCCCAGCGAAGTTTCGGCCATACGGATCGCTGGACCAGACTTCCTCCCCCCACTTCTCAAGTGAGAACGGGGGATTGGCGATGACGCAGTCAAAAGTCGCGAGATTGTCACCGGAGAAAAATGCCGGCTGGCGTAAGGTATCCCCTCGCACGATTTGGAAGTCTGCCGCGCCATGCAAGAAGAGATTCATGCGGGCAATGGCAGAAGTCGTCAGGTTCTTCTCCTGCCCGAACAACTTACCCCACAGCGTGCGGTCATCCTCGTTGCGTTCACGAACATGGTGGATGGCCTCCAACAACATACCGCCCGTCCCGCACGCTGGATCGTAGATAGACTCGCCCTGCCTTGGATCCAGAATATTGACCATCAACTTGACGACCGAACGCGGCGTGTAAAACTCTCCGGCCTTCTTGTTCGTGAGATCGGCGAATTTTTTGATCAGGTATTCGTAGGACTGTCCGAGGACATCCGCCTGCGCCGCCTGATTGCCAAGGTTAATGCGAGAGAAATGTTCAATGAGATCGCGCAAGAGAGAATCGGGCAATCGTTCTTTATTCGTCCATGCGGCATCGCCGAAGATCCCATAGAGGGTTTCAGGATTGGCCTTCTCGATCCTGCGCATCGCGGTCTGCAACGCTTGACCGACATTCACCGTCTTAATTCGAACATCGCTCCAGTGTGAATGATCCGGGATCTGGAATCGGTAATTTTGGGGAAAGAGCGCGTAGGCTTCGTCTCCCCCTGACTCCTTCAGCGCCGCCTCGTATTCCTCGTCGTGGACATCGGAGATACGCTTGAAGAAGAGAAGGGGAAACACATACGTCTTGAAATCGGCAGCATCCACCGTCCCACGAAGGATGTTGGCGGCTTCCCAAAGATGGGATTCAAGCTGGCCCAGGGTGACAGGCATATTGTTCATGGAGAAAGGGGAAACACGGCCTTTATCGGGCACTTAATATGCCAGGATAAGCAGCACATTTGTCTGCGCAGAATACCCGTTTTCACTGCGAGAAATCACCCAGACTTCCTTGTGGGTACATGGGCACATTGGAGGCATGTGTGAGAGGCACCGCGGGCCGGTGGAGGTACAGCAGATGGAGATTTTGACAGGCAACCGGTACAAAGCAGCTGTCCCGGCCATGCAGGTGTGAGGGATACTACTTCCCATTAGGCGTTTACGATGCGCTGTACCGTGCAGTTACCAATTCCGAGCGTCCGCGCAATCTTCCGCATTCCCACGCCTTTGCCCCGCAACGTGAGCACCTTGGCCTCAATATCGGCACTCACGCGAGGCCGACCCAAGACCTTACCCTCTACCCTGGCTCGCTTCAGACCAGCCTTGACGCGCTCCACGATCATGCTGCGTTCAAATTCGGCAAACACCCCTAACATTTGAAAGAGCAGTTTCCCCGCGGGTGTCGTCGTATCGATCCCTTGCTTGTGCAGATACAGATTCGTCTGTTTGCTGTGGAGTTCATTGAGTAACGCCACCAAATCTTGCAGGCTCCGGCCCAGACGATCCACCGACCACGCCGCCACCAGATCAAATTCTCGGCGCACAATGCCTTTGTGCAGGGCGTCAAAGCCAGTCCGCCCCTCTCGCCCTTTGGACCCGCTAATCCCCTGATCGATAAATTTCTTCACGATGAACCAATTTTCTTTCACAGCCACAGCCTCCAACTCGCCTAGCTGGTTTTCCACACTCTGTCCATCCGTGCTGACCCGGGCATATAACGCCACGCGCTTCTTCATGTTAGGCCTCCGTATGTATGGCGAATAATATACATGGCATATGTCCTATAATCAAATGTATATAGGACAACGGAAACCAAGGCGCTACCCCCGCATGAATAGCGGGGTCGCTGATTAGGAAATTTATGGGGTTTTCAGGACAGGCTGAACAAGTCCCCTGATTGTTTCGCCTCAGAATTAGCCCCTCTATGTCCCTCTTATCGGGGAAATGGAGGATGCACATCAAAAATGGTATGGCTACGCGAGCGGCTATCTGTGAATGGGTGTCGTTAGATGGCCAGACGGTGGGGCTGTAAGATTGTTCAGGAGCTCGTCGAAAAGGGGCTCAGCTGTTTTTTATGCGTCCTCATCTTTTTCTGTTCAAAAAGATGAAGCATTAGCAACTGCGCGACTCGCTTAGGGGTTGCGCCTGTTCTTACTGCCAATCTTCGAACAATCACTGTTGCGCGTATCGGAGATATGGATTGCCCACAATTCTTCTATCTGGAACGTTAAGCTCGAACTCGAAAGTCGAGAAATTATCAGGCCAGTCAACGGGCTTTTCGCTCTGCGCAACAATATAGCCGGCGGAGTCAATCCAACTCAGCCGGTCCTCATGCTCAAGCGGCGAAACCATAAGGCGAGACTGTTGATATTCAGAGACTGGGCGAACAAGATCGCTGGCGATGAACAACTCTCGGACTGTCCGAGACTCTTCTGGAGGAATGCGTCGAACGTCGACCCAGTCACGCACTGTCCTGGGATCCAACACTTCGTTGGGGTCGGCGCCTTCAGGAAAGCTGTCATAGTAGCTACGAGCTAGCTCCTCGGCTCGAGGACGATCAATGGCGTCTCCTCGGGCGAGTAAGAATGCAGCAACGGGATCGAGCGTGCCCCAGGTAATCAATTCCTTCATCCAGAAAGCAATCCAGGGCAGGCCGCTTCGAGGCCAGTCACTGATCTCAAGGGCGCGAATCGGCCGTTCACCTTGACCTGCATCCAAGAGAAGACCGATCAGGCTTCCTAGCCCCCACGCACTTCGGTAAACGAAATTCTGTGCGACAAACTCATACCATGTTGTGATCTCTCCTGGTACTGGCAGGACTGACAAGCTAGGTTTTGCAAGCCACCAACGCAACAGTCTTGGCCAGTCGTGGAAATTCCGACGTCTACCGAGGGTGGTTGAGATTTTAAAAGAAGGCACCTGAGACAAAAGAGCCACTACATCACGAATAAAGGTAAATCGTTGTTCGGACGTCCATCGTGAATAACCAGCACCGCTTTCAAGAGTAGCTCGAGCGGTGTCGACAAGATCCAAAAGACTCCTCGCCGACCTTGGTGACAAACTTGTTTTGTAGATGCGACGTCGCTGGGTTGCCTCCGGATAATGTGCTTTGATCACACGCCCTCGCGCAAACCAAATCTCGGCCAGGCGTTCCTCCTCATGGACTGAAGCGAATGCATATGTTCGGCGCCAAATAGCGGTGAGTTCCGCCTCAAGCTGCTCAGTTGCCAACTCCGCGAGCTGCAAATCCTCGACCTCTTGAATCGCTGCGATTAGGAAGGAATCCAGGGTGTCCAGATATCTATAGGCCAATCCTGCTTCTCCATCATCGCCAATGACAGCCGTGCGTTCGAGCCATGTCATAAAGTGCTCGTGGGTACCACCGCCTGTTAGTTGTACCCATGCGGCTTCGAGGGCACGAAGCAGGTGAGCAAGCGGACTTGATGCTGCATCCTCCGGCGCCCCATCCCTTGAGGCCATGGTTGTCTCCTCGATGCCAGCTACCAAACCTTCATAGCCCTTCCATTGCCGGCTGGAAGTCAGTCGCGGGCGGCCTTTGGGATTACGTGTCACGAGCCTCTCAGGCAGGACGACAAGCGCGCTACCCTCGGAGGAAACGCCAGGACGGCCAGCTCGACCAATAAGATTTGTAAATTCTTGCAGGCTCATTACGGCCGAGCCACGACAAACACTAGGGATCAGCAAGAAACTCACGGGAATATTGACGCCTTCCGAAAGCGTCGAAGTTGCGATGATGATCCGTACAAGACCTTGGTCGATAACAGCCTTGAGCCGTCTGGCGAGAAGGCCAGGCATTTTTCCATGATGGACGGCTACTCCGCGACGAAGCAGTCGATACTCTATAGATTGAACCGTGAAGTAATCCTCTGCGCTGGCGAGACATCGAACCCATAGGTCATTGGTCTCGTCTAAGGCTCGATAGTTTGGCAGCTCATTCTCTGACCAACGATCCATGAGGTCTGCGCATGTTGCGGAAAATGCTTCAACGTTCTGCGTCAATGAGATTAGAACGGACGGTTTCGATCCGTCTTGCCGTTCAGCAGCGAGTTGTAAGGCAGCCCAGAGGGTCGGAGCGCGCATGCGTACCTCGGGCCCCTCTTCTCCGTTGATACCACCAGGCAACGGAGGGAAGGGACTGCGGACAAAAGGTGTATCATCCGGGCGTTCGTCGTCGAACTTAAGGGATCGCCCATCCATCAAATCATAACGGATGGTGTACTGGCCTCCGGCGCTTACCTCCAGTCGGCCAAGCATTTGTCGGGTGCTGCGGTAGGACGATGTCGTCGGAACTGCATGAGGTGAGTTGGAAATCCATCGGGCTAAGGCCGGAGCTGCGCGAGCCGCAACGGCAGAGAGCGCTAGTACTCTAAAACCGTAATTGTTACGGGCCCTAAGCAGACGCGCACCGAGCTGTTCGAGACGGAATGCGCGTGAAGAGCCATCTTCAAGCCCACCAACACGAACTCGATCTTGTTCGACCATGTGAGCTTCATCAATGACCACCAAGCGGACACGGGCAAGGAAAAAGACCCCAAGATATCGCATCAGGGCGTCCGCTTTCTCGAACGTGCAAATAACGATGGTAGCCGTACCTGTTTGTATCCATGCATCGGTTGGGCCCCAGTCGACACCGCCGTATAGTCCCGTGACGACGATCGGGGCTGCACCAATCCCTTTTAGATCCTGTGCAAGACGACCCTCGACTTCAGCTGCAAGTGCGCGTGAGGGCACAATGTAGAGGACTAGGTTTCCCAGCCCAAATTCAGAAAGGTCGAGCGAGTTTTCTGGAGGGGCGGCGAACAAGCCCTGTACCACAGCCAGAGTGGCGACGGTTGTCTTGCCGGATCCAGTCGGTGTGCAGAGAACGAACGAGGAGTTCTCAGGCAGGCGTTCGATGCCAGCAGCTTGCGCCGGCCAGATGAGTGCGCGGCGGTTAACAAAGGCGGATCGTGCAAACTGGATGAATGCCTCGCGAGCTGCGCTTGTGGAGCCTTCACTGAGACGCTCAACCTGTGGCCACAGACAGGTTTCAACAAATTGTCGGCAGCTTGTAGCTGTCAGCATGGCAAGGAGATAGGAGTAAGGATCGTGGCTGTGGAGGAGGCTCGCCGCAAGCTTCTCAAGCTTTACGAGCGCACGATCCGTCATTCCATCGCCGGTCCGTAGGTAGGTGCATATTGTTCCTAAACACATGACAACATGCTTAAACGTGTCGATTGTGAGATCTAATGGCGCGGTTGGGTCTGTTCCTCCAAGAGCTAATTGTTTGAGCCAGAAATCGTGCACCGCTTTGAGTGCTGCTGGGAAATCGGCCCGTAGTAATTCGCGTAGCATGACAGAAACCGGTTGATTGTCTGGAACATGACGGAGGTGGCCGAGTGCCATAGCTGGATAGTCCGCTAGCTGATATGCAGCCGCAGCAAGAAGATGCAAGGGTGCCTCGGGAGGCTTGAGGCTGGATTGTGATAACCACTCCAGGATTTCCGCTGCGCGCTTGATCGCATCCCGCCAGGCGCTCGACCGATTGTCGCGCCTTTCAAGTAGGCCGCAGTGCAACAGGAGCATAGCCTCATCTAGAAAGGCGTCAACATCGCCGGGCAAAAAGCTTGCTAGACCGTCACGACCCATGTCACGACGCAAACGTTGACTGTAGAGCTTGGCTTGTCTCCCGGTGAGTGCGCTACCTGCTAGGCTATGACGGATGCCCCTCGCAACTTCAATAGTGGCTGCATTTGCCATCTCAGGCACCTCGGTAGAGAGTGTCGATAATAGTAGCCAGGTCTTCGAATTGAAATTCCATCCCTTCTAGTCTTCGCGACGCAGTGTAGGCTGCATGGGGTGCATCTCCAGGTAACCAAGCCACACGCCTACCCCGAGTTGGAACACTCCCACACGTATATCCAATCGCGTCGTGGCGTATTGCGACCCGATAACCATCTCGCCATAACTTGAGCAACGCTTCCTGCCATGCCTGGGCATCAGGCGTGGCATACTCCTCAAGAAGATTGATAAGTTCCCGGACGCCCGATGGTCTCACCCCGCCAGCTGCAAGCTTCTCATGCGCTTCCTTGATCTTCTCATTGTTATTTGCATCAAGGCACTTCGCCTCAATCACCAGAACTTCGGTGATGGCGTTCTCACCGTTTTTTCGAAATGCGAGACCGTCATCACCAGTGCGGCCAGGACGCCGTTCAGCAATGGAATCGGCCTCATAGGCCTCACCAGTGAGAAGGCGCTCGTTGATAGCATCAAGGTGCTGAAATTCCTGTTCGTGCATCCGGAAGAGAAAGGCTGGAATGCTCCAATCCGTATTGCCGTGAGCACCCCAGTGCTCGACCGCAAGAGCCGCGAGGGTTTCTCCCCAATATCCCTGCAACGTAATGCGATGAAGTTGCGCGGGGTAGTTCGCTGCTGGATCTGTCATGGGGTCATTGAATGGTGATAGGCTGTCCTCAAATCCACACCGGATCCGTCGACGTGCATCATCGATTGCTTCCTCGATGTAGGCGATTAGCTCAGATCGAATCGCTGCCAGACCAGGACGATTCTCGCGCCAGACCCTCAATCGGTAATTCGCATGGGTACTGACAATGCGTTGGTCAACCAACCACGCATCGAGATGTTGTGTCGTCAACCGCTTAAAACGGATCATATGCAGAAGGAATGCCTAGAAAGAGCATGTGCCTAAGACCATTTGACTCGATATTTGCTTAGTTACGGAAGCAGCAAAGTACGCACCAACAAAGAATTGCTTATAGGGTCGAGATTCTCGCGTGTGTTAAAACACTTGTCAACGCTATCAATGTTGCTTGTGAGGTAGCGAGCTTGCCGTTTCAGGGTGCGATGCTATAAATTGTCGCGAACGGTCAGCTACATGAACCGATCGGCGTGCGTTCCTGGCATCCGTGCCTCCACTCCTCGATCCAGGATCCTATTCAGGATAGGAGACCTTTGGACAAAACCCGCCCGCCCCTTCTTCGAAACACTGTGTATGGGACTTTGGCCCTGCCACGCCTGCTCCTAGTTCTTAATTCACTGTACGCCCGGGATAAGAACGCAAGAGTGGTAGTGCTGAGCTTGAGGAGGCATGGGTTAAAACAAGCCAAAAGCTTGTTCAATAAACTCTACAAGAAAGAAGGAGATGAGCGAACAGAGCTTCAAAAAGCATTGAATGCATGGCTATGCTCTTCACAACCGCGGCGCCTGAAGGGATGCAAGAAGTGCCGGAGGTTTTTCTTTGACCGGTCGCGCCGCAATTCGAATCAGCAATGTGATGGCTGTCGAGTGGAATCAGTTACTGAAGAGCAATCGGCCGATCGATTTACTGCCCCCAATATCCTCACACGAAAGCTACCTCCAGTTGAGGAATTGGAAGGGATGTTATCACTTCGACACGATTCGGAGCCCACACATAGTGTCAGCAAGTTTCTTCCAAATGGCGATAAGGAATATGCTGTCAATGATTACCTTGTAAATAGCTGCAAGGAGTGTGGACATCTCCCAAGAACATTTCTCATGAGCTTCTGGTGGGTCCAAAGTCGCAATAACTTATGGAAGGACCTGGTAGGCGATCTTCCCGTACCGCTTCAAGAATCGTTCAACGCGAGATGGCGAGAAAGTTCTAGAAACCTGACCGGAAGGAGACGTGCCGCTCTTGCTTTGGCCTGGTGCATACGTGAAGCTGATCATTGGCAGGCGCTCTCGCGAGAATCGTTTGTTCGGCAGACGCAAGATTGGAGCAACAATATGGGAATTACTGCATGGGAATTCCTGGATCTCACGTATCTCCCACCATATGATCTCTCCTTTCTCATGAAAGTGTCTAAAACGGCTCACGGTTCATCGCGAAAGAGGAAACATGCTTCTGCATATTGGGGCAGAGGTGGGATTACACGCTACGACGGATCACCGACCAGCCAGGGATTCTGGACAGCATGTGCGGGACCATTGGCCGTTCGGATTCGGCCACACATGAAAGGAAAATCTTGGGATAGCAAAACAGCAATACCGCGAGTTCTATGGCAGCAGATCATAGCCCTGTGGCAGCTACGATACCCTGATCGAGACTTACCTTCGCCCGAAGCACTACGACGTCGTGTTAGTTCCAGTTTCATTCTCTAGTCTCACTCACTTCAATATATTTCTTCTTCGGTTTCTTTTCTAGCTGGCAGAGTTTGTCCGTTTAATGCGTCTCCCATTCTGCATGCAGTACCCTGGCTCCAGCAATGCGAGGAGGATGCAATGAACGAATATCTTACGACCTTGGACACCGCCAAATTACTCGGCCGATCCGTCGAGCGTGTTCGCGATTATGAACGAGAAGGACGCTTGCCAGCACAGAAAACTCGAAGCGGGCAACGCTTCTTTAAGTTGAGTGATGTCGAGCAGCTTGCCAAGGAGCTGAGGGCTAAGAAGTGGGAAAAAAGGTAACGGGTTTTATCCACATTTCCTTAGCCTTGAGTGATGTCGTCAAGGAAGTCAGTCGACGGGCTGAATTGCGTCCTCGGTTGGAATCTGAGATGGGACGTCACCTAACCGATGAAGAGTTCTTGGCGATCGCCGAACAAAGTGGGGTGAGGATCTAAATGGGACGTCCACCCGCATTTCAGTTATACGTCAAGGACTGGTTGACCAGTAAGAAGCGCGCCGCCATGGCCCTTGACCAGCAAGCCGCCTACATGAATCTGCTGTGTCATTGTTGGGATACTGACGACTGTTCTCTTCCCGATGATCCGGCCATCCTAGCGGCACTTTCCGAACTTCGGGAGCACTGGAGCACCCGTTCAACACCTGTTCAACAGGCGTTCGAGTCCCATCCAAAGAAGCCTGGATTCCTGACAAACATCCGCTTGTATGCTGAACATCAAAAATATCTCCGGATTCAGAAAGAGCGGAGACGTGCCGGTCGAGAAAGTGGCGCAAGTCGGCTAAAGCAGAGAACAAATGATACTGAACATGTGTTCAACAAACGTTCAGCACCTGTTGAACAAAAGCCGAACTCTTCAATCCCAATCCCATCTTCAAGAAGGAAGGAAAGAGAGATACACACGGGCTCCTCTTCGCTCAAGCAGAGTCCTGAAGAAGTCCAACAACGCTGGAATGCCATTCCTGGTGTCAAACTCTGCAAAGCGCTGGGAACGACGATCCGAGCACGCATACAGGCTCGGCTGAAGCAATATCCGGACGCGGCCTGGTGGGAAACTTTCTTCCAGCGCATCCAAGGGTCAGACTTCCTCTGCGGGCGGACCAACTGCGGGAAGCCGCCCTTTCACGCCTCCCTCGATTGGGCCCTGGCGCCGACGAACCTGGACAAAATCGAAGCCGGAAATTACGACACTCTGATCGATCTCAAGCCTGCTTCGACGCAAGGGTGCCAAGAGCGGGTGCAGTGTGGAATATCTCTGAAGCTATGCGGGCAGCCCGTAATCACAGAGGTCTGCGGGCGTCCGTTGTGTGCTGAGCACAAGGAGTACCATGAGCGACGCGCAACTGTTCCCAACACTGCCACCGCATAGTGAAGAAATCGAAATGGCTGTCCTCGGAGCCCTGCTTCTCGGAGGATCGTTCGATGACGTCGCGGAGGTGGTCAGCGAGGAGGATTGGTACTTCCGTCGGAACCAACAGATTTTTGCCGCGATGAAACGCGTCGCTGGAAGGAATGACACGATTGAGCCGCTCGCAGTCTCGAATGAATTGGAGTCAGCCGGTGTGATTCGAGAGATCGGAGGCCTCGCGTATCTCAACGAGCTCAGTTTAGCCGTGCCATCGGCTTCGAACATTCAGACCCATATAAGGATGGTCAAGGAACTCTCAGTGTTGCGGGCCTTACGCGACATCGGACGCGAAATCCTCACGAGGTCCGAGGAGAAGAAGTCTTCCGAACTAATTGCGATCGAAGCAGAACGCCGGCTGTACAACGCCTGTTGGGCGCGGCAGGTCCGGGTCTGGCAATCGCACATGGACGTGATTCACGAGACCTTGAATCATATCGAGATGATGCAGTGCCGTGGAGAAAGGATCAGCGGCATCACTACAGGATTGATAGCCCTCGACCGGATGTTGGGTGGATGGCAACAGAGTGACTTGGTGGTTATGGCCGCTCGACCTTCGATGGGTAAAACCTCGCTCATGTGTCAGGCTGCCATGGCCGCGGCACGTGCAGGGTCTAACGTGGCAATTGTTTCCCTCGAAATGAGTCGGCGCCAGTTGGTCATGAGGATGGTCGCCATTGACGCGGGCGTGGATCTATTTGCGCTGAACAATGGGCAGCTGAGTGACGACGAGAAACGCCGGGTGGCCACTTCGGCGATGTCACTCAGTAACCTTCCAATCCACTACGACGACTCCGGCATGCTCAACATCGATCGATTACGAGCGAAGGTTCGCCAGCTCAGGGTCAAGAAGCAAGTGGATATTCTCTTCCTCGATTATCTCCAACTCATGGAAGGAGTGAGGAAGCGAGACGGCCGCCAGGTCGAGGTGTCGGAAATCTCCCGAGGTCTGAAGTCCCTGGCTAAAGAGCTAGAAGTGACCGTCGTCACGCTGTCTCAACTCTCGCGGGAATGTGAAAAGCGTGAGAGTAAGCGCCCGATTCTCTCTGATCTTCGTGAGAGTGGATCCATCGAGCAAGATGCTGACATCGTGCTCATGCTGTATCGGGACGAAGTCTACCACGAAGAATCACTCGATAAGGGTCTTGCCGAGATCTTGGTCCGTAAGCATCGAAATGGCCCAACGGGTGAGCTGCGGCTTGGATTTGTGAAACAGTATGTGCGGTTTGAGGATCTGGAATCTTAGTGCGATGAACGCCCCTGTTGTCCAACACATCGATCAAGGACGAGGAAGTCGTTATCCGCACGATGTCTTCGAGCAGATCACGGACTTACTCGCCGACCTCGTGCTACAAGATCTCAGGCGATATCCTCAGCTATCTTCAGGAGTTAGCATTGACAGATCCAGCGCACAGGAGAATACTGCCGTCCTCTCAGGAGAGTCCGTCGAATGATTGCTTCAATCTATGCCCGCAAATCGACTGAACAAAACGGCGTGAGCGATGAAGAGAAGTCTGTAACCCGACAGATTGAGCATGCAAAGGCTTATGCTGCAAAGAAGGGCTGGGGCCTTTCTGATGAGCATATCTTTGTCGACGACGGGATATCCGGAGCGGAATTCGTGAAGCGGCCGGGCTTCACTCGGTTGATGAATGCGCTCAGTCCTCGCCCGGCCTTTCAGATTCTGATCATGTCCGAAGAATCCCGACTTGGGCGCGAGCAGATTGAAACGGCATATGCGCTGAAACGGATCACTGATGCTGGTGTCCGCGTGTTCTTCTATCTGGAGGACCGGGAACGCACACTCGACAATGCCATGGATAAGGTTATGCTGTCGCTCGTGAACTTCTCTTCAGAAATGGAGCGAGAGCGGGCGAAGCAGCGCACCTATGACGCAATGCTCAGGAAGGCGAAGGCCGGCCATGTCACTGGAGGCAAGGTATACGGATATGACAACAAAGAGGTCCTCTCATCCGCGGGCCGGCGGCTCCATGTATTGCGAGTCGTGAACGAAACAGAGGCGACGATTGTCCGACAGATTTTCGACATGTATGCCGGCGGGCTAGGCATTGGGCGAATCGCCAAACGGTTGAATGCGGAAGGGGTGCTGGCGCCGCGTCGAAGCCCGCGTGGCTGGGCACCCAGTGCCGTTCGAGAAATTCTCTATCGGCCACTCTATCGGGGTGAAATTGTCTATGGGCGCCTTCAGAAGTTCGTGCGCGGTGGAACGAAGCGGCGCCGGCAGCGTGCAGAAAAGGAAGTCATCCGGATGGATGCACCAGATCTGAGGATTATCACCTCGCAGGTGTGGACACATGTCGAGGCAAGATTAGCCAGCAATCAGGAGAAAGCTAAGCCCGTTTTCAGAGACACCGAATCCAAATATCTGCTTACCGGGATGGCCCGCTGTGGGCATTGCGGAGGACCGATGCAGATTGTAGGGCAGGACTATCAACGAAAGAAGGGACGTTACTACGGCTGCGCGTATTACAAGCAGCGAGGGTCATCCATCTGTAAGAACTCTTCCCTGGTTGAGCAAGAATTCCTGGATCAGATTGTGCTGAAGTCGCTGGAAGAAGCGTTGAGCGAAGACATGATCAAGGTGGCGATCAGAAAGGCCCTTGAGAAACATAGGGCTGGGCAGGGTCCGCAGCTGGATCGAAAGACTGCCATTGAGCGGGAGTTATCTCTGATTGAAGCTTATGAAAAGAATCTCGTCGACGCCATCGGCAAGGGTCAGGCGATGGATCCTCTCCTCAAGCAACTGCAGGTCGAGGAAGCCAGACGAGTGGAACTAACCAAGGAACTGGAGCAGCTCACCGAGAGGGAGACGACGATCGATTCGTTAGATGAGGGTCGATTAAAACGGGAACTCAAATCCCGGCTTGCTGACCTGCAGGGACTGCTCAGCCGCCATGTGCCCGGGGCTCGCCAGCTACTGAGGACTCTTCTGGATCAGCCGCTACGATTTGAAATTGTTCGGAACGGGGAACGGCGGGGGTATCGAATTCTCGGAACCGGAAGCTATCTGCCACTCTTTGAAAAAGCTACAGAATTTCTGCTCCCTGGTCAGTGGTGTCCCCAACGGGATTTGAACCCGTGTTACTGCCTTGAAAGGGCAATGTCCTAGGCCAGGCTAGACGATGGGGACGTGCCAATATGGGTAGAAGTTACGAGGACTCATACCACACTCGTGGTTGTGCTGTCACTAGGACAGCCGGACCCATGTCCTTGTCGGCAAAGTCAGTGGTACAGCTGGTATAACACGATCCGAGAGTGAGGATTCAGCTAGGTCGTCGGTCTATAGACGGGCAATTCTGCTTCCATTCCTGCCAGTGTACGGTGGCCTTGGTCTTTTGCTGAGAGAATAGGCTCGCTGACCGGCCAGAGAATCCCCAAAGCAGGGTCGTTCCAGAGGATGCCTCGGTCATCTTGCGGCGAATAGTAGGCCGTGCACTTATACAAGAAGGAGGCGGTGTCGCTCGTCACGCAAAAACCATGAGCGCAGCCCGGAGGAATGTAAATTTGCAGCGGATTCTCAGCTGAGAGCTCGACGCCGTACCACTTGCTGAATGTCGGCGACCCCTTGCGGATATCGACGATGACGTCGTACACAGTCCCCTCAAGGACCATGACGAGCTTCCCCTGTGCCCGAGGTTCTTGAAAATGAAGGCCGCGCACGGTATTCCGGACGGATTTGGAGTAGTTGTCCTGGACGAATCCCTCTTCGAGGCCGGCTTCTCGGTAACGACGCTCGTGATACGTTTCCATAAAACGCCCTCGACGATCGGAAAGGACAGAGGGTTCGAGCAAGAGCACACCAGGAATGTCAATGGAAGTCACACGCACGGTATCCTCTGGTCATTGCGTTGGATTCGACCCGCCAGGGGGCTGATGAGAAGGATCGACGACGTTCGGGTCACCGGGATACAATCGCCCCAAGCGATCAATAAGCGGAAGGGCCTCAGGGGAGCTGTTCATGCTCGGTTCACTCACCGGATGGTCCCACACGAGGGTGGTAATGTTGGCTTCGGTGAAGAGAGATCGGATCGTAGAAGCGCAGGCGTCGAGTGTCAGCTCCGTTCCTCCTCGAAGGTCAAGCACTCGTTCTTTGGGATTCGTCGGAGGCGGCTCGGTGTGGATGAGCGCCCAGCAGCGGTCAAAAATGGTGGTCCGGAGCTCCGGCGAGATGTTCAGCGTCGGCAGATCAGACGTGCAAAGAGCTGCAACGAAGAGGACAAACTGGAGGTCGGGCATTTCGGGGTTTTGAACATCAAGCGATGGCATACTCGCCCATTATCAGGAGAGATGCCGGGCGAGTCAACTATCCCACCATGGGGAACCTTCACACAGATGAGGAACAACAGGCATGGTGACCATCATGTTGACCGGGCAACTGCAAACCGTGGATGGAGAGCGGGATCTGGCATGTGAACTCGACCAGCCCATGTCTGTCCGCCGACTGATCCAACGGCAAGGAGTGCAGCTTCGCCACCTCCTGCAGTTGCTGCGGGAAAAGAAGGTGTTTGTAACCATCAATAAGCGGATAGCCAGTGAGGATTCGCTTGTTCAGGATGGAGATGCCATTCGTCTGATCGGGCACGATGGAATGGGAGGCAGCGGACTTGGGCCATCGGATCCCTGAGGGGTAGACGAAGAAAAGGAAAGGGGTCGAGACCTCGGCGGTCTCGACCCCCTTCGTATGTTGTCGGTCAGCGGATGAATCTCATCCAAACGGATCAGGCGCCGGCACGGCGCTCAAATGCCGGAACCCTCTTTACTTCTTGCCGAGAATCGAGTCCTTAGCAGCCTTCGCTACGCGAAACTTGACGACCCGCTTTGCCGGAATCTTGATCTCTGCGCCGGTCTGAGGGTTGCGGCCGATACGAGCCTTTCGGTTGGCCAACTTGAGCTTGCCGATGCCGGGCACGGTAAAGACGTTCTTGGCCTCACGATAAGCCAAAGCCGCCAGATCATCGAGGATCTGGACCGCACCTTTCTTCGTGATGCCGGCTTTTCCGGCCAAGTAATCCGCAATCTGTGACTTCGTCATTGATTTTGCCATTCGTGAACCTCCTTGAAGGTGAGAGATGAAGTGAGTCTACATTCTCGCTGACGTGCCTCGTGGGAAAACGTCTAGACCGGCACTTGGCATCGTCGAATGCTGACCAATGTTCATATGGTGAAAGCCCGCGAGAGTGTAGCCAAGAGTCTGAGGGCTGTCAACGAGAAAAACTGCGTCTGGCGCAGGGAAAATGCCTATACCACCCCTTGCGGTAGCAACAAATGGAAGGGTACAGTAGAGCTGGTTGGTCTCAGACGATCGGCATAAACGGCTCTTGACATAGTGGAAGATTATGGGTAAAGAACTGCCATTATTACACCTAGGTAAAGAAGAGAGTGTCCCAGGGGAGACCGAGAGTGTTCTCTATTCTCGTGTATTCTGCCAGAAGGAAAACTCACCTCCACTCCAGCTGTTGATCGATTTTTTAAAGTCCCGCGGGCAAAGTCCGATCCTGCCTCCCAATCTGGATGAAGCGGTGCTCCAGGAATGGGCTTGGGTTCACGTGGCCTTGGGGTACCATCGGGATCGCAAACCGATCCATCTGTTCTGTCTACGAGATCGTGGCAGCTATCGGGATGTGTTCGATCAGGAAAAAGCCCAATTCGTGAACATGCTCACCGCTCACGATGAGGTGGAGGCGCAGCTGGCTCTCGAGTACGTCACGCGGTGCCGGTTCATTCTGACGACGCGGATGGCTGAGAAGGATCTGACAGACGAGGGCTATGATTTCAATGGATGGATCCTCGAATTCTATCAAGAACAATGCAACGGTATCGTACAGATCGACAACCAAGGCTTTTATTCGCCGAAGGGCGATTTGATCGTGGATCTGTCGGGCTCGGATGAGAGCTGATCTGCCGGGAGTGTTTCTCGTGCAACCCTCTCAACTCTTTCAAAACACCTCGCAATGGTTTGATCGCGCCGGCGCCGCCCTTCTTGGAACTCTCCCGTGTCGCCAAGGTTGCTCCCACTGTTGTATGGGCCTGTTTCCTGTAACCCTCCTCGACAAGCGGGAGATTCAGCGCGGTCTTCGGTCGCTGCCTGACGAACACCGGATGAGGATAGAGGAGAAAGCTAGAGAGCAAGTCAGCACGCTCGCCGTTGCGGCACCTGCACTGATCACGAATCACTTCATCGATCGATGGCCGGATGGGGAAATCGATGGCCTCATCGAGCGGTTCGATGCCCTGCCTTGTCCGGCTTTGGAACGCGATGGAAGCTGTGGACTCTATGACTTTCGCCCGCTGGTCTGTCGCTCTATGGGAATTCCCACGGATGACGGAGAACGCGTCCATGGCGCCTGTGTGGTGCAAACCGCCGTTCCGCTTATCCGCCTGTCCAACGCGCTTCGCGAGCAAGAGAGCCGTCTCGTGGAGAGGGAAGCGGAAGAGCTTGGAACCTTGCGTGACCGGCTGGGAGCCGAGGGCGAGGAGCTGCTTTTGCCGTATGCTTTCTTGCCTGAATCCGAGGCGGGAACAGCGACTGACACGACCTAGACAGTGTCTTTGGCGCTATGCTAAGGTGAGCTTCCTTGGTTGCAGGAGCGCCTGTAGCTCAGCTGGATAGAGCATCAGCCTCCGGAGCTGAGGGCCACAGGTTCAAATCCTGTCAGGCGCACCAAACCGCCTCTGGTAGTCGGTATCAACAATTCAATACCCGGTGGGGCCGTTAGCTCAGTTGGTAGAGCAGCTGACTCTTAATCAGCGGGCCGTAGGTTCGACCCCTACACGGCCCACCAAACCTCGCTTGCGCGTGCCGCCGCGTTCGATCAAATCGCGGCGGATATTCAATACCTCCAGGAGATTAATTTCAATACCGCCCTTCGTGTGGGCCGCGCGCTATTTATCGCTGTAAGGTAATTTGCTGCGCGCGGAAAACCCCCTCCAGCGTCCTTCCGTCAAACTGCAATACTAAGCTCCGCTCGACCCGTCTGGTAAAAAGACTCCCGACCCCTTTTCGTCCGAGCTCAACGTGAAGAATATGACGTGCGAACTTTTCCCCGTCACCGTAAAGAAAGCCCTCGAAAAAGTGCCGGGAGTGAGCCATGTTACGGTGGAATTTGACAAGAAAACTGCCACGGTAACCTTCGACTCTGACAAGGCCACGCCGGGAATGTTGACAAAAGCCACGACCGAGGCGGGATACCCCTCGGTAATGGGAAAGGAGTGATATGGCAGACGCACTGCTCCAATCGGTTTTGACGTGCCCGCAATGTCAGAATGCTGTGACAGAAACAATGCCGATAGACGCATGTTTGCAGGTTTACGAATGCCCACAATGCAAAGCGGTGCTGCGGCGAAAAGATGGGGACTGCTGCGTGTTCTGCTCCTATGGGTCGGTAAAATGCCCACCCGTGCAGATGCAGCGGCAAAGCGCGTGAGTGGTAAATGGTAGCAGGCAACGGTACGGTGCTAGGATTGGGCTTTCGCTAAATCTGTCGCTGACCTGTTTTGATAGTTGGTGAATAATTTCTCGCGCAGCCAAAACGCGACACTCACCAGAGAAATGAGAACTGGAACTTCAACCAAGGGGCCGATAACGGTAGCGAACGCGACGGAAGAACTGAGTCCGAACGCGGCAATGGCCACAGCGATGGACAGCTCGAAATTATTGCTGGCCGCTGTAAAGCTGGTCGCGGTTGTCCTTCCGTAATCAGCCCCTAGGGCTTTGCCCATCAGGAAGCTGATAAAGAACATCACCACGAAATAAATCGCCAGCGGGATGGCAATCCTCAGCACATCAAGCGGCAATTCCATCACCATGCCGCCTTTAAGTGAAAACATCGCAAAGATAGTAAACAACAACGCTATCAGGGTCAGCGGCGCAATCTTCGGCATGAAGTTCTGCTCATACCAGGCGCGGCCTTTCTGTCGGATTAGCACCATACGGGACAAGAATCCGGCGAGAAAAGGAATGCCAAGGTAAATGAACACACTTTCGGCAACGGTGCGGAAGCTGACCTCAATAATCTGGCCACTTAGCCCGAACAGCGGCGGCAGCACGCTGATAAACAGCCATGCATAGACGCTAAAAAACAGAAGCTGGAACACGCTGTTAAAGGCCACCAGCGCGGCGGCATATTGGTTATCGCCCTCGGCCAAGTCGTTCCAGACAATGACCATCGCAATGCAGCGGGCAAGGCCAATGAGAATGACTCCGGTCATGTATTCGGGATAGTCATGCAGAAAGAAGACAGCTAAGCCAAACATCAGCACCGGGCTGATTACCCAATTCTGCACAAGGGAGAGCAGCAGGATTTTCCAATCCGTGAAGATGAGCGGGAGTTCTTCATATTTCACCCGTGCCAGCGGCGGGTACATCATCAGAATCAGGCCGATGGCAATTGGGAGATTCGTCGTGCCGACCGACAGGCTATTCAGCACATCCGGTAGTTTCGTAAACAGGGAACCAAGGGCGATCCCTGCGCCCATCGCCAAAAAAATCCAGACGGTGAGGTAGCGGTCAAGAAACGACAGGCGTCGGGGTGAGCAGCAGGCGGCCATCGGTTAACTCCACTACATTCTTTTTAAGCATCAAAAACGCGGTATCAAAGGCGGCATCGGACTCACTGTCGGAAGCCTTGGCTGGGTCGGGCGTGCTCCAGTGTAGTTTCTTTGGCTGACCGGGAAATATCGGGCAGGTTTCTCCGGCGGCTTGGTCGCAGACCGTGATGATGAGGTCGTATGCTTGCCAAGCCACTTCATCCACTGACTTGCTGCTTGGATTTCCGGGACTGATACCATGTCGTTGTAGAGTCTCAATCGACTTCGGGTGAACATAACGCGCTGGCATGGTTCCGGCGCTCCATGCCTGATAGCAGCCTTGGCCGAAATGGTTAATCAGGGCTTCGGCCATAATGGAGCGGCAGGAATTTCCCGTACACAGCACCAGCACTTTGAGCGGATGCTTTTCCATCAGCCGCAACATCCCGCTGTGTTCTCGGAAGGCTCGCAGCAATTCGGCGTGCCCATCGTTTCCGGTGTGCAGCAGGCACTTTCTGGGCTAACGGGTTTCTCAGCAAAAATCTGGGCGTCTTCCATCGTCCGGTAGGTTTCCCATGCCACGCCCGCAGGGTCTTGCACCCAAGTTTTATCGGACTTGGCATAGCAACAGACCGTTTCACCTTCATCAAACACGGGCAACGCTGCGCTTTTCATCCGTCCGCGTAATTCATCCAGCTCGCCAGTGTCATCAACTTGAATCCCGAGATGGTCGACACCCTTCTTGCTGGCGCGGGTCGAAACCGCAAAATTCACGCGCGGGTCATCGAGCAGCCACTTCGCATAGTCGGCTTTGGTCTTCACCGGAGCGGCACCAAAGAGGGCACTGTAAAAGGGGATGGCTTGCTCAATATTTTCTACACCGATATGGATGTGCAGGCGTTTCATCGGGTTTTCTCCTTTCCTTTAGGCGGACAATAGCTTGGCATTTCGATCACAGAACAGCCGCGTTTTTTATCCTCGCGGATGCTGGCAAATTCCATGCGGCAACAATCCTTCACCATGTAGCGTATGAGGTCAGTGAAGAACTCAAAATTCGCCCTGTAAATAATGGAGCGGCCTTCCCGCTGCGAGAGGACAAGCCCGGCATGGCTCATGTGCGCTAAATGAAAGGAGAGGGTGTTATGGGGAATACCGAGCGTCTCGCTCAGCGTTCCGGCTGGTGTCCCAGCCTGTCCGTATTCCACCAGCAAGCGGAACACCCGCAAGCGGGTTTCCTGCGAAAGAGCGTCAAACGCGGCTACGGCTTCATTGCTTTCCATATGTCCAGAATAATGGACTAATAGGAGTTTGTCAAGACCGGAAGTTTTAACCACCTATGAAGCAGGCTGCGCCTTGCCTACTCGCCGCGTACCGGATCGAGGAAAAGGAATTGAAAATCTCAAGCAACCCCGAAAGCCCGTTCTTGTCCCGAATCTTCCACGTTACCCGGAACACCATCTCATCGCCCACTGGTTGATTGGCAAGTTCAACATTTACCGTAACGCTTTCAATTTCTGACGCGGTGTTGTTGCTGGAAATGACTAAAGGGCAATCGGAAATTACATTGACATAGAAGTATAAGAAATGTGTCCAGCCATCGGAACGAGTCGCATTTATAGAAGGAAGCTCATTCGCCTTTAAGAACGCCTTAAGCTCGCTTTCGAAGAGCTTCATTTGCGATATGTTGTCGATCTCGGTGCGTTGATCGCGGGGTAATTCATGAAGATGCTTGCCGGTTTTAAGATGGGTATTCGCATGATTGAAATGGTTCAAAACATTCTTTGCGGCGTTACGAGAAAGCTTGCTATGCAACGCCCAATCGCAATGAAATGTCAGGTAGGAATACTGCTGTCTCGCGTCCTGCTGCTCCAAAAGCTTTCTTATCTCTACCAGGAGATATACAGCCTGAGGCTCGTTAGTGATGCCGCCACGCAAGAGCGTACCCAGCTTCCGTAAAAGCTCCGGTTTCATGAAACCTCCTGCGCTCATATTAGCACCCGTGAAACAGGGCAAGAGATGAAATCGTCCACAGGAAAACGATCCAACGATACCTGCGCAGACTTAATAAGCAGCCGAGGTTGAGAAACTTCTGAATAATATCAGCAAGGGGTCGCGATAGATGTCGAGTGGCACCTAAAGGACCTTGATTCAGCTGTATGAGGGATGGGCCTTCGGTGTGTGATAACTTGTGATAGAGCGGGTCAAATTCACAGAATCTATGGACTCTGTAGAATATATCGAGGACTCGCAATCGCCCGATTTCATATAAGAACGGGGAAACCGTTGACCGATCAAACCCTTGTAAAAATGGCCATTGACGGTCTCTTAATCAGCGGGCCGTAGGTTCGACCCCTACACGGCCCACCAAATTCAATAACTTACAAGACACGCCTGATAGACTAGCCCGCGATTGTGCTAAATCTCGCGGGCGATCCAAAATCGCCACCCCGTCACGCAGACTTTCCGGATAATGGTGCGTGTAGCGTTGGGTCATGATGGGCGATTTGTGTCCCAGCAACTGTTGCACCTTATAGAGATCGATGCCCGCCTGCACTAACCGCGTGGCGAAGGTATGCCGGAGATCGTGGAAATGAAACTCCTCGATCTTTCCCTTGCTCAGCGTTCACTTCGTTGTTTCAGTTGCGTCGACGAAGAATTCCGTCGTCACCAATTGCCTAGGGCACTACCAATCTGGCAGCCCTGTTCGTGAAGTGCATGCCGCACGAACTTATTGGAGTATATGTCCCTGAGGCATTACCGGGTTTGGCTCGTAGGGATATCTTGCACGCCGCTCGAAGGAGCGGTATCCGATTAACGAGAAGAGTTAGGTACCTGACCCCGTGAATATCCACGAGCCTCACAAGAATACTTGAGTTGCTCCGGAGGGGCATGAGCTCAACTCGCATGTCATCGCCTTCAGAGCTTTCATGGACGGGGTATCCCGATTCTCGGAAGACTTGAATCCACCTCAATGCAGTCCAGGTGCCAGAAGCAGGCTACGACTGTGACTTAAGAGCGGCATGATGAGTCACGCTCCCCCTCATCACTTGTGCTGCAGGCCCATTCCACATCCAGGCCAGCCCGCGTCAGTCGAGCGCGCAACTGTTCGATCTGAGTGAGCAGATCGAGCATCACTGCGGCCGCGTCGAGACTGGCATTAAAATCCCGTTGGAGACGGGCAACCCGGCAGGCACAGCTGAGATCCGTCCCACGGAATCGCCAGCGCGAGGTCTCAGTACCTTGCGGCTTCAGCACCCCCATGGCCACCAATTCTATGATCCACTGCGGCTCCGCGCTACAGACTCTCGCCAACTCCTCGATCGACAGCACCCCCTCATCCCCGATCACGCTTCCTGTCAGAAGCTCCTCCTCCCTATCCATATTAGACTCCCAGTGCTTGGCGCGGATTGAAGGCCAGTTCCCGTGCCATGGTGTGATAGATCTGTCGTGCCGACTCCGTATCCGCTGTCGGAAGAACCACTTCTAGGACAAGATAAAGATCGCCCGCCGGTTCGCCGGGGATGCCCCGTCCCTTAAGTCTTAGCTTTCGTCCGCTTTGCGAGCCGGGGGGAATTTTGACTTCAAGCACACCGGTCGGGGTTGGCGCCTTGACCGTGGCTCCGAGCGCCGCTTCCCACGGTGCAAGCGGCAATGAGAGCATCAGGTCGGGGCCTTGTAAGTGGTACAGAGGGTGGGGATGGAAAAAGATCTCGAGATAGAGGTCTCCGGCGGGCATTCCGTTGGCACCTGGCGCGCCTTGCCGCGCCAGTCGGATGTGCTGGCCTGCACGGATGCCTTTAGGAATCTGTATGTTGAGCGACCGCTCCCGAAGTACCAGCTGACCTTGCGCATTCATCTGGGGTGAGCGCAGGGTGATCGTGTGTGTTCCCCCGTGAAACGCGTCTTCAAGAGCAATGAAGATCTTGGCATGATGGTCATCGCCATGAGCGCGGGTGGAGGCGCTGTGACGCGAGAAGTTGCCGAAAAGGGCGGAGAAGAAGTCGCTATAGTCTGTGCCATCCGCCATGGAAGCGCCGCCGGGGGTGAACTCAAAGCCCGCAGCCCAGTCTGGCGGAGGGGTAAATTCTTGCCCTGCCCGCCAGTGATTGCCAAGTTGATCGTAGGCGGCGCGCTTCTCCGGGTCTTGAAGCACTTCGTAAGCCTCGCCGATTTCCTTAAAGCGCGCTTCCGCTTGCGGCTCTTTACTTACGTCCGGATGATATTTTCGTGCCAGTTTGCGATATGCGCTTTTGATGTCGTCGGCCGTCGCCGTGCGCTCAATCTCGAGTAGCTTGTAGTAGTCCTTGAATTCCATGTCGCTTCGTTCTAGCTGTTCAATCGACCACGTCGGGGGATGTTGATGCCATTACGATATCGGGCGTAGAGATGAACCTACCTCTGTCATCTTCACACAGACTGTTCTAGTTCCAGAATCATGGCGGTGGTTTTCATCACCGCGTCGGGATTAAGCGAGATGCTATCAATGCCTTGCTCAACCAAAAACTTTGCGAAGTCCGGATAATCACTAGGGGCCTGACCACAGATCCCTATCTTTCTCCCCTTCGCCTTCGCAACTTTGATGACGCTGGCAACCATAGACTTCACCGCCTGATTTCGCTCATCAAAGAGGTACGCTATGATTTCCGAATCTCGATCCACACCGAGCAGGAGCTGGGTCAGGTCATTGGAGCCGATCGAAAAACCGTCAAACACCTCGGCGAACTGTTCAGCAAGAATGACATTACTAGGGATTTCGCACATGACATAGACCTCAAGACCTTTCTCGCCGCGCTTGAGGCCGTGCTTCTCCATTTCTGCAAGGACCAGACGTCCTTCCTCCACCGTACGGCAGAACGGAATCATGAGTTTAACATTGATCAGTCCCATCTCTTCCCGCACCTTCTTCATCGCTGTGCACTCCAGGGCAAAGCCCGCCTGATACCGTGGGTTGTAGTAACGAGACGCACCGCGGAAACCAAGCATGGGATTTTCCTCGGTGGGTTCATATCGCCTCCCCCCGATGAGGTTGGCGTACTCATTAGACTTGAAGTCACTGAGCCGCACAATAACGTCTTTGGGATAGAAGGCCGCCGCGATCATCGCCACGCCCTCGGCGAGCTTGTCGACAAAGAACTGCGGCTTGTCCGGATGGCCCACGGACACCCGATCGATCTCGGCCTTCACCGCAATGTCGTCAAGTCGGTCATAGTCCAGCAATGCCAGAGGATGAGCTTTGATGTATGTACTGATGATGAACTCTTCCCGTGCGAGGCCGACGCCGTCATTGGGGATAACCGACAAGCTGAACACTTCCTCTGGGTTCCCGACATTCATCATGACCTTCGTGTTGGGACGTTGCAGGCCCTTGAGGATGACACGGTCCACGTCGAAGGCCAGTTTGCCTTCATAGACGATCCCGATATCTCCCTCGGCACCTGACACAGTGACCATCTGTCCGTCCTTCAGCACTTCAGTTCCCTTTTCAGTCCCCACCACGGCTGCCAATCCCAACTCACGGCTGACAATCGCGGCGTGGCAGGTGCGCCCACCTCGGTTGGTTACAATGGCAGCGGCTTTCTTCATGATCGGCTCCCAGTCTGGATCGGTCTTATCGGTAACCAACACTTCGCCTTCCTTGAACTGCTGAAGATACTGGGCACTCTTGATCACGCGTACCGGACCTGACGCAATCTTCTCCCCGACACTTCGCCCTTTCACCAGTGCTTGACCTCGTTGCCTCAAGCGGTAGGTCTCTATGGTGTCACAGTCTTTCTGCGACTGCACGGTTTCCGGTCGCGCTTGGAGTATGAACAATTCGCCGGTATGCCCGTCCTTCGCCCACTCCATGTCCATCGGACTCGGCCGGCCCTTCTTTGCACTGTAGTGGTCCTCAATCACGCAGGCCCACCGCGCGAGTGTGAGAATGTCATCATCACCCATGGCAAACCGGACGCGGTCGTCCGGAGGCACCGGGACGTTTTTGACCATTTTCCCACCACCCACATCATAGATGAGCTTAAACTCCTTGGTTCCCATCATTTTCTGCAGAATCGGACGGAAGCCTTGCTTCAGGGTCGGCTTAAATACGTAGTACTCGTCCGGATTCACCGCACCCTGGACCACATTTTCTCCCAAGCCATAGGCCGCGTTGATCAAGACGGCATCCTTGAATCCCGTTTCGGTATCGATGGAAAACATAACGCCTGACGTCGCCAGATCGGAGCGGACCATTCGTTGTACGCCGATGGACAACGCGATCTTCAGATGGCCGAACTCCTTGTCCACTCGGTACGAAATGGCACGATCGGTAAACAGCGAGGCAAAACACCGTTTGCACGCGTCCAGCAACGCCTGAGGTCCTTGGACATTGAGGTAAGTTTCCTGCTGGCCAGCGAAGCTCGCATCCGGGAGATCTTCGGCTGTCGCACTGCTCCGGACCGCCACGTCCACAAGATCGTGACTCCCGCCGCTGAGCCGAACGTACGCTTCGGAGATTGCCTGCTGGAGGTGTGCCGGTAGCTTCGCTGCGAGAATCGCTTCCCGCACGTGCCGACCTCGCTGCCGCAAATTGGCGAGGTCCTGCGTATTTAGGCTTTGAAGAATCTCTTCGATTGTCCTATCCAGCTTCGTCCCTCGGAGAAACTCTCGATAGGCGTCTGCGGTAATGGCAAACCCGTTCGACACCTTAACTCCCTGGGGTGCAAGTTCGCGGTACATCTCACCCAGCGAGGCGTTTTTTCCTCCGACGAGCGGAATATCCTCAATGCCGATTTCTTCGAACCAGCGGATCGACGACACGGCATGCGTGACCACTGCCATAGAGCACCTCACCATCTGGAATGTTGTTCAAGGAATTCTCATTTTGAGTGTTGAATTTTTCATCCCGCCCCTGAGGATGACATCGCCAAGTCCTTCCGGTGCGTCCTTGCTTCGTTTACGCGACTTGAGGCCGGACCGTTGGAATCAGCACGATCTTCCCGTCTTTGAAGTCCACATGAGCCATATCGCCGTCTCGTAGCTCCCCCTTCACGAGTGCATAACCGATCGGTGTTTCAAGATCCTGCTGGATTAATCGCTTCAGTGGGCGCGCACCGTACACGGGATCATAGCCGCGTTGAGCGAGGTCAGCCTTCGCCTGAGCCGTGAGTTCAAGAGCAATCCTCCGCTCGGCCAAACGCTTTTCCAAGCGAGCCAATTGGATGTCCACAATCGCGACCAACTGCGCCGTGGAGAGTGGATGGAACACCACCGTCTCATCAACGCGGTTCAAAAATTCTGGCCTGAAGAGCCGGCGAAGGTCGGACATGGCCACCTTCTTCATCTCCTCATACGGCACCTGTCGCTGCTGGGCCTCCAGGATGTCCTGACTTCCGATGTTCGAGGTCATGATGAGTACTGTATTCTTGAAATCCACGGTGCGGCCATGCGAGTCGGTGAGTCGGCCGTCATCCATCACCTGGAGCAACATGTTGAACACGTCATGGTGCGCCTTTTCGATTTCGTCGAACAGAACCACGGAAAATGGACGACGCCGGACCGCCTCAGTGAGTTGGCCGCCTTCCTCATACCCTACATAGCCGGGCGGAGCGCCGATGAGCCGAGCGACGGTGTGTTTCTCCATATATTCAGACATATCAATGCGAATGAGATTCGCTTCATCATCGAAGAGTGTGGCAGCCAAGGCGCGGCCGAGCTCTGTTTTTCCAACGCCGGTTGGACCGAGGAACAGAAATGAGCCGATCGGCCGGGAAGGATCCTTGATCCCCGACCGAGCACGTATCACAGCATCTGCAACAGCTCGAACCGCCTCCTCCTGACCGACCACACGCTTGTGCAAGAGGTCCTGCAGATGCAGCAGTTTCTCCATCTCACCTAGCACCAGACGAGCGACGGGAATGCCGGTCCAGCGGCTGACGACCTCCGCAATGTCCTCTTCATCCACTTCCTCCTTCAGCAACCGGTGTCCGTTTTGCTTCTTCGCCAGGTGCTGCTCCTCTGCGGTGAGTTGCCGCTCCAGCTTTGGCAATTCGCCATACCGCAATTCTGCGACTCGATTCAGGTCGTACGCCCGCTCGGCCCGTTCCATCTCCTGTTTCATGCCTTCGATCTGTTGCCGAAGCTTATGCAGGCGACCGACAGAAACTTTCTCTGTTTCCCAGTGGGTCTTCAGCACATCCCGATCGCGCACCTTTTCGGCCAGCTCCTCTTCGAGCGCCTCTAATCGTGCACGGCTGGCGGGGTCGGTTTCCTTGCGGAGGGCCTCCCGCTCAATCTCCAACTGCAGAACCTTCCGCGAGATCTCATCCAACTCTGCCGGCAGACTGTCGATCTCAGTCCGGAGGCGCGCGGCCGCCTCATCCATGAGGTCAATGGCCTTGTCTGGCAAGAAACGGTCTGTAATATATCGGTGCGATAATCGGGTGGCTGCGATCAGTGCGGCATCTTTGATACGCACACCGTGGTGGATTTCGTATCGCTCTTTGAGCCCTCGTAGGATCGAGATCGTGTCCTCAACCGTCGGTTCACCGATCAAGACCGGCTGAAACCGGCGTTCGAGCGCAGCATCCTTTTCAATATGCTTGCGGTACTCATCGAGTGTAGTCGCCCCGATCATATGCAGTTCACCACGGGCCAGCATGGGTTTGAGAATGTTGGCCGCATCCATCGCGCCTTCAGCTGCGCCCGCCCCAACGACGGTGTGCAACTCATCGATGAACATCAAAATCTGCCCATGGCCCGACAGGACCTCCTTAAGGACCGCCTTGAGGCGCTCCTCGAATTCCCCACGATACTTGGCTCCAGCGATCAAGGCTCCCATGTCCAGCACGATGAGGCGTTTGTGCTTCAGGCCTTCGGGCACATCTCCTTTGACAATTCGCTGGGCTAATCCCTCCACAATCGCCGTCTTCCCCACCCCGGGCTCACCAATGAGCACCGGATTATTTTTCGTCCGTCGGGACAGGATCTGAATCACCCGTCTGATTTCTTCATCCCGTCCCACAACCGGGTCCAGCTTGCCTTGTCCGGCTAATCTGGTGAGATCACGACCATACTTTTCAAGCGCTTGATAGGTGCTTTCAGGATCCTGACTGGTCACCCGTTGATTCCCCCGTATTTGTTGAAGCGCGGATAACAGCCGATCGCGGGTTAATCCGAGCTGTCTAAAAATACCCCCTTCTCCCACCATCGCGAGAAGGACATGCTCAACGCTCACGTATTCATCGTGTAGTCCTCGCATCTCCTGTTCGGCCTGGGTCAGCACGTGCGATAAGCGCTGCGTCACATAGATCTGTTCGGGCGCGGAGCCAGATCCCTGCACCTGTGGAAGCTTGTTTAAGGTCGCCTCGGCGGCCTTCAGTACCGCGGCCGGAGAGACCCCCGCCTGTTCTAGCAGCGGACCCGTCAGACCCGTCTCTTGCTCCATCAGCGCGAGCAGCAGGTGCTCGATGTCCATGCCTTGATGGCTTCGGCGCGTCGCGTGGGCTGAGGCTGCCTGCAGTGCCTCCTGAAGCTTCAGTGTCATGCGGTTCATGTCCATACGTCCCTCCCAACGTTGCGCTCTTTCTAGATGCGAGTGTCCGAAAAGATCTCTTCCGCTTCCAGCCAATCATCGAGCGCAAGGGAAAGGCTCCGTCGTCCCAGACCGACAGGGAGTTGAACGTTGCTTTAGAGGACCTCACAGCACATCCTGCGCCTCTCCTATGTCTGTCACTCGATCATGGCTGATGACGGACAATAATCATTCCGTGACCGCCTATCTCGATCACGCACTCACTGGCTGTGAATTCGTTGCAGCTTGATGATGCTTCCAAGCTTCGGCTTCGATGCGGATCCTGACCTGTTCTGGATCGCTCACGCCTCGCAGAGACAGCACTCGGTCGCTGCTTCGAGCTTGAACGAGCACCGTGCCGATCCCAAAGAAATCATCCATCACGTCTTGTCGTACCTCTATGTTTCCCACCTCGGTTAAGAGAATAGATTGAATCTCGTGTCTCGTATAGCCGTTGCGCATCATGATTTGATCCCTCGTGAGTTCGTAGTGTGGCCAGTGCCGCAGGATAGCGGCGCAGGCAAGCAGGCTCCCTGCTCCTACTACCCACATATCCCACCCGCTCACGCCGAATCTATGAAACAGCGTGCCACGTAAAGCGGATAGGGCGCTCAAGAGGTAGAGCCAACTGAACTGTGCCCATGAGGGAAAGGCCGCCCAGACCACTGGAAGTTCTGCCTTCCGCTTTTCTGTGAGCAATGCCGTCATCGCATCGCCATTAGAGCCATTCTCACTCTTCCTTGTCGGTCCGTTCGCTCCACACGGGACTGAGGGGAAGGTCCACAAGAGAATAGGCGCCGGGGTCAACGTCTGCCGGAGCACGGGCCGCCGCGAGCATGACTTCGGGGAGCACCGCTGCTTCATCGAAACGCCTCTCCAACACGAAGTGCTGGCGACCGAACCGTTGTGAAAAAACTCGCCGGTCGAGGACGACACCCCGTCCTTCTTGTTCGACTGAAGGGAGGCTTTCCAGGTCCTGACCCACATGGTTCACCAGCGGAATGCGCCGGAGGTGGTCGCGCAGTCCTTCCGCTCCACAGACTGGACGACGAACGAATGCCCCAAGCGTGAGGTCATGGCTCAGAGCGATGAGACCCGCGGAGGGCTGTCCGACCCTCCCGACTCCGATGACTGCAAGACGCAACGGCCTCATGTTAGTGCATAACATCGTCTCGTATGTCTAGGACGAGGACGGAAGCTTTCTCAAACCTATCCGTCCCGCCAACTCGTGTAGTTTCTCGTGAATGGACTTGTTATTAAAGGTATGGATGTCGGCAAGGGCCTCGCAGTAGGCCGTGACCGCTTCCAGACAGGCGTTCTGGTTCTCACATGTGTCGGGGCCTTCATGCGCCAGCGCGATCTGCCGCGCAGCCACCCCCAGCTTTCCGGCTGCTTCTTCCACATACGCGTGAAACCGTCATGGCACCTTCCTCTCTCAGTCGTCACGGCACTTTCTTGATGAACGCGCACGGTTTGCCTGATGAGATGCCTAATGTTTCCGCGCAGAAAAGATGGATCAACGCATCGCTGCGTACCATCCCGTCGTGGTGAGAGTAAGTAACTCGATTCCGACCGCTACCTCCTCAGTTAAGGGAAAAATCCTTCGCCGCGGCTTGAAGGAGCAATTGGAGTGCCGGAGCGTTTTCACTTTTCTTTGAATGAGGGTTGGTGAGTGTTTGCAGAACAAACTCGCCGACATCGGCTGGCTGTTGGAGTGTCGAATCTAAAAAAGAATGGCCCAGAACTCTCGGGCCTGGGGATGCCTGTGCCCTTTGGCGACATCATGGAGTTGATCTTTGTAGCGGATCTCCTCACAGGAGCTCACCCTTCAATGCCGGCCGTTTCGTCAATGGCGGAAGGTCAGTATCAAAGAGTTGGGCTCGCCTCTCATGGCCACGATTCTTGCCCGTCTCTTCTTACATTAGTGAATGACATTTTGCCCGACAGTTTAGGTAAGTTGATCCAAGATACGACGGGTTAAGCGCTGCTCATGGCATACCCAAACTCGCCAGATCAGTGCACTATGAATCACTGATCCTCGAAGAACCGGACAGCGTTGGGCAAGTTAGAGAAATTGGAAATAATATAGTCGGGTTTTAGCCAACTTTTGCACCATTCCTTGGCTTGACTTGCATGAGATCGTGTCCCAACTCATGGTATTTTTAGTCCTGATGGCGGTCGCTTGTGATGCACAGATCTGGACGGACCACAAGGAGAGGCTGAATCCGGGAAGGTGACATCGGGAAGGGCGATAAATGGTTAAGCAACCGGAAATTTCGATGAGAGACTCGCGTATGGACAGGATGCTTCTGGTGGCCTATTTCTCGATGGAGATTGCCCTCGAGTCTTCGATTCCTACTTATTCAGGAGGACTTGGGGTCCTAGCCGGGGATACGCTCCGGGCGGCAGCTGATCTCGGCATTCCCATGGTGGGTGTCACGTTATTGCATCGACGCGGCTACTTCTATCAACGGGTGGACTCCCTCGGTCGCCAATCCGAGGAGCCGGTCTCATGGTCCGTGGATGATTTTCTCGAACCAATGGAGCCTCACGTGACAGTTACCCTCGAGGACCGGCCCGTACAAATCCGCACCTGGCGGTATCAGTTCAAGGGGGTTGCGGGACATATCGTACCCGTATATCTCCTCGACAGCAATCTGAAGGAGAACGCCCCCGAGGACCGAACCTTGACGGATCACCTGTACGGGGGGGATGACTCGTACCGCCTTCGACAGGAAGCGGTTTTGGGTCTCGGCGGCATCCGAATGCTGCGGGCTCTGGGGTACCAGGTGATTACACGGTTCCATCTGAACGAAGGGCACGCGGCCCTCTTGATCCTCGCGTTGCTGGAGGAGCAGCTCGCGCAGCGCGGAGAAAGTATCGCCCCGTCGCCTGAAGCGATTGAAACCGTCGCCGCCCGCTGTGTTTTCACTACCCACACGCCGGTGCCGGCCGGGCATGACCAGTTTTCACTCGATTTGGTCCGACACGTCGTCGGCGAGCGCCGGGTTGGTTGGCTCAAGGCCTGTGGGCAGGACCAGAATGTCAACCTGACCGATGTGGCACTGCGCTGTTCCCGGTTCATCAACGGCGTGGCCATGAAACATGGGGAGGTATCGCGGACTCTGTTCCCCGGATATCCGATCCGCTCTATCACGAACGGCGTGCATGCGGTGACCTGGGCCGCGCCGTCGTTTCAAGCGCTCTACGACCGGCTTCTTCCGGACTGGCGCCGCGATCAGTTGTCGCTGCGCTACGCAGTGAGTATTCCCGAGGCGGAAATCTGGGAGGCGCATATGGACGCCAAGCGCGCCTTGGTGGATGCCGTTAACCGTGGGACTAACGCAGGCTTCGATCACGATGTGCTAACCCTCGGCTTTGCCCGGCGAGCGACCGGCTACAAGCGCTGGACGTTGATGTTTCGCGATCTGGACCGGCTGAGGCGGGTCGTCGCGCAGGTGGGCCGCCTGCAGATTGTATTCGCCGGGAAGGCCCATCCGAGAGACCATGACGGCAAAGAAGTGATTCGGCAGATCCACACTATGCGCGAAGCTCTCAAGGGCGTGATCCCTGTCGCATACCTGGCCAACTACGACATGGCTTTGGCCAGGCAGGTCTGCGCCGGGGTGGACGTGTGGCTGAACACGCCAATCCCACCGCTGGAAGCCTCTGGGACGAGCGGCATGAAGGCGGCGATCAATGGCGTACCCAGCCTCAGCGTGCTCGACGGCTGGTGGATCGAGGGACATGTTGAAGATGTCACGGGCTGGTCGATCGGCGAGGGCGTCGACGCCTGCCTGATCCCAGCCTCGGGGATGGATGCCTGCCATGCCGACGCGCTCTATGACAAGCTGGCGAAAAAGGTGGCACCCTGCTTCTATGAGGATCGTTCGCGATTCGTGGGCATCATGCGGCACACGATCGCACTGAACGGCGGCTTCTTCAACACGCATCGGATGATGAGCCAATATGTCTACAATGCGTACCGTCTTCCGGATGAGCCTGTGGAGCCCTTGCAGCCTGACCGGTCGCACATGAGGGACGAAGCAGGATGATCGTGGTCGTCGGGACGACAGGCAGGCCATGGATTCACTGGTTCGAGGAAATCGGGTTGAGGATGTGCCGCTCACTGGTGGCAAGAGTGCGTTGTTGGACAGGATGTATCGGGAACTGCAGAGTGTCAATGAAATAAATAATTACGGCGAGTGTTTCCGAGACCTTCCATGTGAGGCTTGGCTTGAGCCAACCATGACCGTACGGCGATGTGTGGCTACGTCACTCGCGTCTTTCGGAGGGACGGACCCATTGCATTGGGTGCCACCGCGAGAGTGTTGGCCGGTCGTAAGAACCGGCGCGTGGCCAAGCTTGAAATGCTCTTTGCCAATCTCTGCGAGCATCCAGCTCTCATCGGACGCCTAGACTGACCCGTCGTGGTTGTAGACAACAGCCTCAATTCCAATGCCTGCCGGATTTGCTCTATGCTCGAAACCATTGCATCATCTTGGTTGTTCTCTGGATTCTCGTCAATAGGTGGCTACCCACTATGATATAGCGGTCTGTCGACTCTGAGCAATGCTGTGGGAACCGATCATACCAACTGTCTCCATGAATTCCATTCCTCCGGGATGGGTCATTGTGGATAAAGCGTACGTCCTTCTTCTTCAGAGAGCAGGCCTTTCCGGATGAGTAGTTGAATAAGCTTATCGGTGGGGGTCATAGCTGAAGGCAATGCCGGCACCGGCTCCTTCGGTTTCGACGAAACGGGCGGCCGTTTCAGTCCATACACACGAAAAAACGGAGTGAACACGATGAGATAGTCTTTATTGCGAATGCGCACGGTAGCAGGACTACTTTCAGTGTAGGGTGGCAGATCTGGACCGGATCCGCGAGGGATCAGAAAGTAAGGCTTACCGTCGGCTGTCTCGCCATCTTGCCCCAGGATCTCCATGCGTGTCAGGTTTGATTCGCTCGTGCCCGCCGACCATTCGTCGCCACCGATATTGGTGATCTTGTCAAGAACAATGATGAGCGACCCTCCCACCAAAGAATCGGACGACAAGTTCTTCACACTCACATCGTACAGATACTCGCTATTGAAGTTGTCGCGGCCTTTGAGAGTGACCACGACCTGAGCCGCTTTGTCGGTCAAGTCAACAAGTTGGTCCAATACTCCGGCCAGGACGTGGGGAGGAAAGACCGCACTCGCCGCTAGGTACAGAAGCGCGTACCATACTCCCAATCTGAAGTGGATCGCAGATCGAGATTGACGCGTAGAAGGACGCATTCCCTGCGCCTGTGAAATGTCCTTCACATACTCTTCACATTACCCCTCGCCATATGGCCCACTTTCTGTCCTACCCCCTTTTAAAATCTAGCATTCAAAAGGGGTACGGCACAATCCGACTTCGAATTACCCTTCATCGAAAACCAAGGCTCGTCAATGGCGAGAGTCTATTGACCAGAGCAGTGGGGAGTCTGGAAATTTCCATGCTCCTTTCCCGATTTTCACACGCGTATAGGCGAGAACAAACACACCACCGTGGGGACGATGATAATAGCCTTCGGTAGGTGTCAGTGACGCGGCTGGTCATTTTCCGGAGCTGCATGTGATGTTACATTTCGGTGAGAATGGTAAGTCTTAACAGATGTTCGCGAAATACTGGTCAGTGCACTGATCCGCATGGGAACAGCCTTTTGTTGCAAAATGCCTCATTCGGTGCCCTTCCGCGTGAGGAGTTTCACCTCAAATCTCGCGGCACTCTGTCCTCTCAATACCAGAATTCTCGTTAGATCTCCATGGCATGCTCTTCGCTTTATGCGTAGCTAACATGCCCCGCGCGGGCCAGCTGCCGTCCTCACAGCCACACACCATCAAGCAAGGTGAAACTGAAAGGAGAGTCACATGCGGAAGGAAGAGCACAAGATGACAAGGTGGGAACTACCAGGAGTGCCGGCCGGAGGATTACGCAAGGTTGGGCAGATAAGGGGGACGAATACTCTGATCTTACACGCCGGCCAAAATGGGATGCTCGTGGCTCTGGAATTACTGTCCACTCATACTCCCGGCGCGCCGGTGGTCGATGATCAAAACGAGTTCATTGGATTCATCAGCGAATTCGATGTCCTCCGGGCGTTGGAGGCCGGCAAGGATCTTTCGAAGCTGACCGCAGAAGACATCATGGTTCACGATCGAATCGCCGTCACGGCCCAGACCACGATCGAAGAAGCGGTGAAAACGATGGAGGAGAAGCGCTTGCTGAATCTTCCTGTGATGAAGGATGGGAGGGTTGCGTATTCTGTGACACGACACGATCTTTTGCGAGCGTGGGTTGGCCTCGGCACGTCAGGAGAAGATTAAGCGGTATCGAGAAGGATAAATTGGAACCAGGGGGTGTTACCTCCTAAATTGGGTCCAACGAGGGCACTGACGTCTACGCGTAAACTGGCGGCGGAGTTATGTCTTCGTGTGCTGCAACAGTTCACCCCACCTGCCGCCACAACCGTGGGCCATGCATAAAATGCTCATTGAGCTCAACGGCCAGATGCACGGCATAATAGTCGACAGTCTGTGGTTGGCATCTCAACGATAATAATCGCCCCACTAGTGCCAATGCACCAGCCAGTGCAACCGATATTGAATTGTGGCGCTCCGCGGGCACCATCCGATAGCACGTCCCATTTGCTGATTATAATGGCTGTAGGAATCGTAGCCGCACGGTTCACGCTGCTCTCAATGGCGAAGTTGGCGGCGCGACGTACCTCGCCTGTGCGGACTGGCTTAGCAGCTATGGATTAGCGTCTCTACTTGCGAAGGATCGTTGCCGTTTCCCTCGCTTAGCCTTAGCGCGGGTAATACAAAATTGACCTCCGCCTGTGGCACTAGACATGCACTCCTAGTGTGGGATTGAAGTAGTTCGGTATCAGTCACCTTCGTGTTACGACCGACCCCCTGGGGCTTGGTAGCATGTCCGAAGTATGAGGCGATCCATACACGAAGCGAATAAAGGAGCTGTTATGTTGCCGTCACATCTCCCTCGAGATATGAAAGATCGGTCGGTTCACCCTTTGAAGCATGACCAGTACAAGGCGAAGGGCAAACTCCGGGAGCCGTCGGTCTGCCCTGAATGCAAAGCGGTGTATCACAAAGGCCGGTGGACCTGGGATCCTGTCCCCTCGGACAGTCACGAGGTGATGTGTCCTGCGTGTGCACGGATAGGGGATGGCGTGCCGAGCGGGGTGCTCCTGCTCACCGGCGAGTTTGTCGCCAAGCATCGAGACGAAGTGCTTGGGCTTGCCCGCAATGAAGAGGCCCGCATCAAAGCCGAACATCCACTGGCGCGAATTATCAAGATCGAGGACCAGGCCGAAGCCCCGGGTGGGATGGTCATCACCACGACCGACCCCCATCTCGCACGGCGCATCGGCGAGGCTCTGCATCACGCGCATCATGGCATATTCACCTGTCGGTATGAAGAGAAGGAAGATCTGCTTCGGGCGAACTGGGAGAGCTAAGTGGATAGGTAAGAACCACACCTCTCTGCCGATCGACTGAGGCAGAGGAGGCTCTGCCTGGGCTCCTTTTCAGTCTATGTGTGCATAAGGAGTGGGGCTCATGCAGGAGGATACTATGCAGCTGACGCTGACACCTGAGGAGCAGGAGGTATTGTTGGGGGCGGTCACAAGTGCCATCTCGGACCTCGGTACCGAGGTTGGTCACACGGACAACCAGACCATGCGGCAAGACTTGCAAAAGAACAAGAAAGTCCTGTTGGCGATTCTTGACCGAAAATCTTCGAATGACCGAACATCTGAAGCGCGTGCATTAGCCGGTTCTGTTTAAGTCTGTCTGGATCGCCCACAGATGTCTTCATACGCTTTCACGAAGGAAGATCGCATGTTCGGGTGGCTGCTGGTTCTTACCATCATTATTGGATTGCCCCTGTCAGGCTTCGCTCAAATCGTGGATAAAGGCGAGTATGTCAAGGTGGCCAAAGGGACGAAGCTTTGTCCTAACGTCATCCTGGAAAAATCAAAAGGGATGCTTGATCCAGAGAACCTCTATTGGCGAGTCACCAGTAAGGCGCGGGCAAATGGCACGCAGACTGTGGATGCATTTGTTCTCGAAAGTTCATACGATCGCCAAAGCGGCGACACCACGATCGAGGAACGTCGCGATGATAGTTATGCCACCTTGTTTAAGAGAGACCTGGAGCATAAGGGCATGTTGTTGATGGTGAACCCAAGAGATGGTGAGGTTCAAGCGATCGTCGAGATTTGCAAAAAGAAGAAATAGGATGTGCGCTCCGTTGCGATGGCCTTTCCATGCTCTTGGGACTCATATGCGGCATGTCTACTCCTACCCTCTCATGATTCTTCCCGGCTTCGTGTATACTCCACGCGTGAATGAAAGGACGGACGTCGATGAAATTACAACCCTTGCACGATTGGGTTTTGATCAGGACCAGCGAACCGAGGGAGAAGAGCGCTAGCGGCATTATCATCCCGGACACCGCGCAAGAGAAACCGGAGGAAGGAGAGGTCCTCGCCGTGGGGGCTGGCCACTTTGTCGAGGACAAGGATTCGAAGGAAAAGGTCAAGAAGAAGACCTTTGTGAAGACCACCCTCAAGCCGGGCGAGCGTATCCTGTACGATAAACACGCCGCCAGAGAAGTGGAGGGTGAGGATGACGCGTTAGTGCTTGTTCGTGAAGAGGATGTCTTGGGCTATCTTCAGTAATTGACAGTCTTCACAGAGAGAGAATGGCGCGCACATCGAAGCCTGACTTCACCCCCGGACATCTGACGCTGACTCCGATTTCTGCCTCGTCGTTTGAGCAGGGCAGGCACAACGTGGCCGAACAACATAGCCTGGCAGGAAGACCACCCTATCAAGGACCGGCCGGCCAACGGCACAGCGGTCCAGGAGCACGATCATGAAGATGCTGCAGATTGTCTGTGGGGAGAAACTTGAAGAGGAGATCCTTGCCTTGTTTCAGAACCTGGGAATCAAGGGCTACACGATGATCACGGGTGTGGGAGGCAGAGGCCAGACCGGGACGGTCTCCGGAACCGGTGGCTCGATCGATCGCAATACGTTGTTCATGGTCGCGCTCGAAGATGATCACATTCACATGACACAGGTGCTGAACGCCGTGAAAGAGATACATGGCGGGCATATTCACGGATACCGTGGGCTTGAGATCCCGCTCAAAGTCTTTCTGCAACCCTGCGAAGTCATCCTGTAACGAGGTGAGGCTCGAATTCTTGGGCGACGTGGGCATGGCAAAGTGGAGTAGAAGCGCGCTGCCGGACCATTCACATAGGGGTCGTTCGTCGAGTCTGCCAAAACTGTAGACCAAGACGGTGGAACCGCTGGAAGTGGATACCAGGAGGAATCGACAAGATACAAACTTCCCTGTCATGAATCAATGATGCTCGAAGGCTGTTGGGATTCTGAGAAGATATTAACTGGCGCGAATGGCAAGGATCCCTCACAGGTCCAGCCCCTTTGCTGTGCTAAAATTGTGCTAGAAATCTCCGCAAACGACCGATCTCAGTAGAACTAATCGAATAAATAGAAACCGCTCAAGCAATCGATTACTAAAAGAAAAATGGAGAAGCCAGTGTAACAGCGACCCTTTGTTAAAATGGCCTGTTTGCTCTCTTAATCAGCGGGCCGTAGGTTCGACCCCTACACGGCCCACCATTTTCCGCAGGTTTACGAACCACCACTAAAACTTCCGCTACCGTGGGAACCGTCTGGGAACCGAGTGACGGGACTGCTGTAGCCAGGCATGCACGCGCCTGCAGAGTTCGAGCTCTTTGGTGAGCCATCAGGAAAACAACCTGTAACCGGCCAACACCGTTCCTATGGTTTGGTTTTGGTCTTGGCCCTGATCTCGTCAGCAACGTCGTAACCGCGTTTCGTCATCGTGAAAAACTCAGCACGTGGGCTAGTAGGATTTTCGAGTAACTTATTCATGATAAGTTCGTCAATGGCCGCTTTCCAGCGGACTTGTTCGCGATGGCTCCTTGGATCTATCATGAATTCTGTATCCCCTGCTACGACGGACGCACCCATCCCAAACTGCAGAAAGCCAATTTGTCCATCGCTTGCCTCCAAAAGGCTTTTCGCATCTTCGCTGAGTCCGGCCAGTATGACATTTTGGCGTCCAGAGAACTTAGCGATCTGACCAAGTACTTCTGCGATCAACTCGCCCGAAGGGGACAGGATGGTCACCGCACGTAAGTAGGGTGGTACGTCGTCAATTTTTGTATGGGCGACAAGAACCGGGAGGACGTGTCCTGCGGGACTATTCCATTTTTCCCGGGCGAATCCCATCTCGGTAAGGGCGTATGATCCCTGAGCCACCGATTCAGGGCTAATTAAGAACACCATCAAATCGCACAAGTTGATGGCTTCACGGATACGAGAGTCGTAAGGCTCTCCCGGAGGGAGCTGATCGCGATCTAAAAAGACCTCATGCCCTTCACCGCGTAGTCCCAGCGCGAGCCGGTCCGCAATCTGACGATGCTCACTTGCATAAGAAATAAAAATCCGCATATGACTATCTCGACAGGAGTCCGAGGGGTACAAGAATCCTAGCAATGAGTCAGCAGGGTTGCCCGTAGTTCATATCCTGATGACTCGTAGAGTAATGCATACAGCTATGCCAACGACCATGCACCATCGCAGGGCAACGCACCCTGCCCGACTGTCGTAATTACGGTGCGTCGTACTCGACCCACAGCATCACGTCACGCACCTTGGCGAGACGAGCGGCGTCGGTTCCCTTGTCGATGGTTAGCACGACGGGGCGAGCCGGTGACCCGCCGACCGCCTGATTGAGTGGTTGCACATTCGCGACAATGCCGTCGTCGAGCGGTCCTTTGTTCGACATCGCCAGGCCGTTGTCGATCGTGAACGGCGTGGGCGGCGCACTCCCGAACTTGAGTTCTGCGCTGAAGGTTCCTCCTTCGACGCCCGGAAGTAGTACGGCGAGGTTCGTGATGACTGCGCCTGCCGGCAACGCGAGTTTGTCCAACGAGAGCGCGATTTTGGCCGCGACGCCGGATTTACGGAGCGTTGCCAGGCCGGTTGCGTCGATCGCGAGAGCTGAAACGAACACTGCGCGGCTGGACGCTGCCGGCAGGGCAGCGGCGACCGCCGCGCCTGCGGCGTAACCGGCCTGCACATCGAACGTCACGCGCACGTCGGTGACGCGGTTCAGTCCGGTCGCGTTGGCGGGTTTTGGAAGCTCGAGCGTCCAGCTAGTCGCAAATCCCGAGCCTTCGAACGGCAACAGTCGCTCCCCTGGTAGTCCATGCAGGTCGAAGTCCCGGCGAACGCGGAACTCACTCACGGGATACGCGTCGGCGAAGCGGACGAGCGGTTGTGGAGTGCCGCCCGGCTCGCGCCGGAAGCGGGAGAAGCCCCCATTCATAAGCATGCCGCGTAGCTGCACCGTCGTGCCGGGCGCATCGACGAAAACGTCGACGGCGCGGATCCGATGAGCAAATGTGCCGGGGTGCGCGGCCACGAGATCGTCATCGCTCAGCGTGAACGTGCAGCGTCCGGTTGCTTTGAGCTGGCCGAACGCCAGCGGAAGATCCTGCGCGAGCGAATAGGTGCGAGTCAGCGGCACGGTGATTCTCGCTGCGGCCAAGCGCACAGCTTCGAGCTCGGCAAGATCCAGCGACAAGCGATCGACTCCACCCACGTCGCGCATCTTCGCATCGAAGTAGCCGAGCTTGATGATTCGCAGCGGCGTTCCGAGCATGTACGCGAGAGCGCGTTCCGCGAACCATCCGGCTTGCGCGGCCAGGTCGAGATATCGATGCAGCGAGCGACGTGCCACACCGGCGAGCGCATCCCAGAAGTCGCGATTCAGGAAGCGCTCGTTCTGGTAGTTGATCAGATCGCGCGCGTACGCAAGATCGGTCGCGGCAATCTCCGCGTGAAGGTTAGCGATCGTGACGTTGCGTTCCTGCACGCGAACCGCGGCTGCGGCCGCGGGCCGCGCTTCATTGATAAGCGTCTTGAGCTCGCCGTCGCGCTTGGTGGCCGCATCGGCCATGCCTTGCAACGTCGTGGTGCTGACCACTGCAAAAGCCGCGAACCCGCCGACGACTCCGAGCCCGCCCATCGCACTGCCGAGCCCGGCAGACTCCGAGGCCGCCGCACCCGCGCCCGAACCTTGTCCCAGTCCCAACGCGTCTCCGACTCCGCTCGTGCTCAGCGAGGTCCAGCCTTCGGAAGCGGACTTGCCGACATCCACCATCGAGGTGACGCTGTCCTTCATTCCTTTGAAGTAGTCCTTGAACTGGCTGAAGATCGAGTTGGCGTCGGCGATTTCCGCCTGCTTGGCGGTGATTTGCTTCTCCACGTCGGCGGCGAGTTTCTTCGCGACGACGACGCCCGCTTTGGCGATCTCAATCTGCTCGGCCGCGATGCCGACCGTCGCGCGCGCTTTACGCTCCTGCGCCTTGGCAGCGAGCAGATCCAAGTCGAGCTGTTCGACACGAGAGAGATACTGCAGATAGTCGCTCTGTGCGGACTTCGCACCGGTCGCCCAACGTCCTGCGGCGGCACTCAACGTCTCATATCTCAGTGTCGGGACGGCGGAGTCGCTGTATCCGTAGAAGTTCAGGCCCGCCGCGAGCTGCTGAAGTGCAAGGCGCGCGCGGTCGGTCTGATTGCGGACCCGCGGATTCTCGACCAGTCCGAACCACGGCAGGGGATCGAACGTAAACGGTCGATAGGCGCTGGTGCCAGGATCTTCGCCGTGCAGGAAGAGCACGGCCTTGTAGAGTTCGCGTGCGCGCTCGAGCATGGACGCTTCATCGGTCCGGTAGAGCGCCTCGGCCCACGCAAGGATGGCGTCGGCTTGAACGATACGAGCGTACCGCTCTTCGAGCTGATGCAGAATCGGAGGGGTCTCCGGCGTCAGTGCGTCGTAGCCGCCGCGGAGCTGAGCGGTGAGCGGATAGGGCCCATCGAGGTAGCGATCGTCGGTGTAAGTCAGTCGAGCCGTGTACGGACGATCGCCCAGCGCGTCGTTCCAGCGCAATCGACCCGCCACGACGTGCTTAACGGACACGATCGCGTCCGGATGCTTCACCATTCCGGCGGGAGTTCCGAGCATCGCGGTGCCGATGTAAAAACCGGTCACTCCGGCAAGCATGTCTACGGCGCCCGCGAGATCGCCGAGTCCCGAGCGAATCGTGGCGCGAAGCATCGGCAGCAGAAAACGGAGCTGATACGTGCGCAGCCGTGTAACCTGATCGCGCGCGGTGCGGAAGTCGAGCAGGTCAGCCCCAGCCCACAGGTCGATGGGCCGGGCCAGCTGCCAGAATCGCTCGAAGCCGTCGGGCGGATAGCTCGATTCTGTGCCGGTGAGCTCGACGATGTTGCTGACCTTCATCCGCCGACGTCGGGTGAAGCTGAGTGGTCGCGGGAAGTTGCCACCGCTCATAATGGGTTCCCAATTTTCTCCGGCGACAGGGTTCGGCGCTGCTGAGTTGAGCAGGCGCTCGGCCTCGTCGGCAAGTCGTGCCGCGGCGGCGAACTGACTCTTGTCGATCGCTTGAACGAGCTCGGTGAGCTTGGCATCGGCGGCGCCGTAATCGAGCAGGAACTTCGCAGATCGGTGGACCTCTCCCATCGAACCGAAATATCCTTGGTACGACGTCATGCTCTGTGTCAGCGGCAGCCCGTTGTGATAGTCGAGAAACTTCTTGCGCGCTTCGTCCAGCCAGGGCCCGCGAGGCACTCCGGCGACTTGAGTGCGGATCGCCAACAGATTCTCGGCGAAAAATGGTTGCTGACGCGCCAGCCATTCATCGAAACGCAGGAAGAACGGTGCAGCGCCGACAACTTCTTTCCATAGGATGGGCTTGCCTTCCTCGCCGGGAAGCTGAGGCTCGATGACGTTTTCTCGTGGCTCGAGCGGACCCTGTGCCGTATCGCTGAGCACGTGCGATAGCGTGTGGATGTTCAGCGCAACGGGCGAGGAGAGAGTGCTGTCGGGTTCGTCGAGAGGCAGGCGATATCTGTTCGCGAATTCCAGAGGGGTGATTGGAGCCGCTTCCAGCAGCGCATCCAGGTGCTGCCGGTCCGTGTGCGCGCCCTGCACGGGCAACGAACCAATTGCGATCGCGAATCCGAAACCGGATGCAGTGGGCGCGACCAGGATCTTGGTGACGATGGGCACCAGGAGCTTGTTGAGCGGAACCTCCATACGATCGGCCGTTCTGAAGTCCTGGAAGAATCGGCGGAGCAGCTGACGTTCGACGATGTCGGGGAAGGTCTTTGGGTCGGCCCCGACTCCCAGCTTCTGCTGATGCGCGAAGAGTACGAACACACTGCGCAGGTAGTCGCGGTACGACTGGTCATCGGGCAGCGCCCAGGGAAACTTGTCCCAACCAAGTCCGGGTTTGATGAAAAGGTCCGGGTCGAAGGTGGGCTTGTCCGTCACCTCGAACCGATGCGGCAGATCACGCACCGGTACCAGCCGCACGCCGCCATCGCGAAGAGCTTGCGGGTCTAGAATAAACGCATCACCTGTATTCCCGATGTTGTCTTGGCTGAGTGCGCGATCGATGTCCGCGAGCAGTCGTGCTCGAGTGCCGGCAGGCAAGAGGCGCGCGATGCTGTCTCGTTCCGGACTGGCGAGGTCGCTGGCCACATCGTCAGCGCGCACTCTTCGCGTCGCAATCAAATGCTCGGCCAGCATTCCAAGCTGCTCAGGATCGACAAGGTCCGTACCAGTCACTTCGATCACAGCGTCCTCACTACCATCCAACATCGCTCGTGTGATGGGAACGGCAGGACCATCGTGCTCCGCTGCGCGCACCACTAGCTCGCGGCGCCAGAGAGCGGGATCCAGCTCGAGCACCGCAACGCCATCGGGGCCTGTTCGTGTCTGTGCGAGTACGTCAAGGTCGCGACTATCTGTGCTCTGCAGTTGAACGACTACTTCTGCGAGCGGTACGCCTGTGGCGGCGTCACAAACGTGTATTCGGATGTGCAATGGGTCAACTTGTGTGGTCAAGGGAACCTCCGTAAGAGCACGCTGAGGTGCGAATCGAATACCAAAAGCTGTATGTAGGCCCCTTAGAGCGTGTCTAGAGACCCAGTTGCCGAACGCGCGGAAGTGGCCGTGCGAGGGGCGTTTTCGCTGATGCGCGGATTGGCTGAGCTCAATGCAATAGGGAAAATAGTTACGGATCGATCCAGACTTTGCAGGCCCGATAAATCAGTTCGCTCGGGCATTTCCTGAAGAGCGATAATTGTTTGATGCAGTTTGAGTGGTACGTTGGCGAGCAGGTCCGCTGTTAAAGCCCTTGGCAACTCATGCAAACCGGCATAAGCGATATTGGAAGCGGCCAAGCCCAGACCTATCATTAAAGTGAAAAGGCATCGCATCATCCTGTCGCTCTCCTTTCACTTTATAGCTAATCGGTGAGAGACTTTAGTTTTTGGGATACCTCATAACAGTTGGAAAGACGAATCCAGTTGCTGGAACGAAAAGTAGACGAAACGTTTTGTGATGTCAATGAGCGATGGATTCGGGTTTTCACTACGACGTTGTAAACTTTGAGTGTACTACCTCCAAATGCACGCGACGGGACTGATGTGATGCTCAGGAAGGGAAAGTAAAGGATTGGAAGGGGAAAAGCGCTATCCTCGCGCCTTACTGAAATCGAAATGAGTGCTTCCTACCGAGGCATCAGGCTGCCCCTGGAGGACTGATATGACTGGAAACTAATTCAGAGGAAAGTTCCAGGATGTGGGCTTTGAATCTTCCACCTCGTGCGCCGGCAGACGATGCCATGCCCGTAATGCCCGTCGCTGTGCCTCACTGTGTTGGGAAGAGGCCCAGACGAGTGTCCATTGCTTTTGCGCTGGAACACATAGGTTAGTGTAAGGGGTTGCTGTTATCACCCATGTCTCAACACGATCCTCCGGGGGTGGCGTTCGTGGGGTGACCGGTTCCTTCGCAGACCAATCCCCGCAGACCCATCCTCTCGGCGTGAGATGCCATTCAAGATGGACAAACAGGGCCGCGCTGATTGTTCCACGTATGAGCAGTCCATGCTCCATATCAACCTCCCTTGTAATCTGTCCAGCAAGCTGTATTCGCAAGTTGAATGCCATGAGAGATATGCCCAGAAGACTCGGCGCTATTCGCTTCTAGGTGCAATGAGTTAGCATGTGGGAAGCGACATGAGATGACAGGTAGCGCGGGTATCGCAGTGTAGGAAGAAGTGAGAGTGAGGGGGTCTGTTTTGTGTGGTTATGACACTAGGCAGACCCCTGGGTTGAGGACCGTAGCTCCCGCCCGGCAGAGTGGCCGTTAGATGAGATGGCAGGTGTTCATGCGGTGTTCGTGAAGGCGATAAGACGGGCTGAAGTGTCAACAGATGCATACCTCCAGTAGATTTCATTTCAAACCCGCAGCTTGAAACCTCCTCTACACGTTCTCTTACATTAAGAGTACACTCCACCCCACACCGTGCACCCGTGGGTGTATCCATACGATCCACAATGCCGTGAGGATACACAACCTGACTGAAGGGCCAAGGCTGGAGGCTGATCGGCGCGTGCTATCAACGACAAGGGCGAGATTGCAGCGCAGGCCGCATTCAATAACAGACCGAGGCGTGCGGTCCTTCTTCTGCCGGCTAGACTTTTGGGCGGTTTCGGTCAGACATGCCCGGCTGTGCTAGACTGATGCCCCGGCACTTCGCTCTCTCGGTTGGATAGGAAGCCGCTATGGAGCAAGGCCCATGATTCGCTCCACCCGCATCTTGCAATTTGCCAAGCACGATCTCTGGACCACAGATCTCATGGGCGTTTCATTCCTCCGTCGGTTAGGCATTCAGGCGCTTCGGCTGGGGACGGCTGTCGGACTGGAGTTCCGTCATCGCTTGCTGGATGCCCGGGCGGCCGGGCTCGTCTACACCACGCTGCTCTCGCTGGTGCCCTTTCTCGCCGTGACGTTCTCGGTCCTCAAGGCCTTCGGCGTCCACCATGGAGTTGAACCCTTGCTGGCCCAGGCCTTGGAGCCGCTGGGCCCGAAGAGCCGGGAGATCACCGCCACGATCGTGGGCTTTGTGGATAATATCCAAATTAGTGTGTTGGGAGCGATCGGGATTGCCGGGCTCTTCTACACAACCTATTCGCTGATCGACAAGGTCGAACAGGCCTTGAACGCGATCTGGCTGGTCAAGCAGGGGCGCACGTGGGAGCGGAAGTTCGCCGATTACTTGAGCGCCGTTCTTGTTGGACCGGTCCTGGTCGTCGGCGCGTTCGGCCTCCTGGCCTCACTCCAAAGCCAAGCTCTGGTCCAGCGCCTTGTGGAGTTAGAACCGCTCGGAACCCTGTTCGTCTGGAGCGGCGAACTGGTTCCCTTCGTGATGTTGTGTGCCGTGTTCACGTTCTTTTACAAGGTCATTCCCAACACGCATGTTGACTTGCGCTCAGCGGCGGTCGGCGGCGTCTCGACGGCGGTTCTCTGGGGCATCGCAGGGGAGGCCTTTGCAAAATTCGTTGCGGCATCCGCCAATTACAGCGCGATCTATTCGGGTTTTGCGGTCCTCATTCTGTTCCTGCTGTGGCTTTATGCCAGCTGGATGATTGTACTCATCGGCGCGCAGCTCTCATTCTTCCACCAGTACCCCACGGCCTATCTTTCGCGTTTGCTGTGGGAACAGGGCACCTATGTGTTTCGGGAACAACTGGCCCTCAAGGTGTTGCGCGTTCTAGGGCATCACTATCTCAAAGGAGATCGCCCATTGGGTGTGGCCGAGTTGGCCGGCGAGTTGAATCTTCCCTTGTCTCTGGTGGAGGAAGAAGTGGAACGTCTTGTCGACAGGGGCTTTGTAGCCCGGCTCCAGGAACCGAAAGGCGTGAGCTTGATCAAGGCGCCCGATCTGATCTTGGTGAAAGAGGTTCTGGATTCGGTCCGAAACGGAAGTCCGCCGTGGGTGCTCACCCATTTGGAAACGACCGATCCGATCTCCAGCCTTTTGCGCCGTCGGGACAAGGCCGTGGAGCATGCGCTGGACGGTGAAACGGTGCACTCGCTTCTCCAGGAGCAACCACAATCCCGTCAGTAGGTGTCCGATGATATACGGGTCACGAGTCTGAGCGAGGAGGGCTGGGTTGTGTGGAAGAGGAATCGGACCGAGTCGGTGTAATCAGGTGTTGGGTTTGAGACGGAATCATCCCCTGAGCGTCCATCATTTCAAACAGCAAACAACACTTCAGTCGGCCACATACGCCCAGCAGGCGCGGGTCATCGATCGGTAGTTCGAGTTTTTTGGCCTGTTTGGCCGTGATGGGCTTCACATCAGTCAGAAAGCTCGCGCAACACAGCACGAGCCCGCAGGTATCGATGCCGCCAAGCCGCCGGGCTTCTTCGCGCACCCCGACTTGACGCATTTCGATGCGGCCGCCGAAGCGGCGAGCCAGTTCACGAACCAGTTCGCGAAAATCGATTCGGTCCTCCGCGGTGTAGACAAAGGTGAGTTGCCGGCGATGTATGGCCCCATAGACTTCGACCAGCTTGAGAGAGATGTGGAGCTCGGCCGCTTTCGCTCGACAATAGGCGGCCGCTTCTCGAGAAAGCGTCTCAAGCCTGCCGATCAATGCCGTTTCTTCAGAATCAGGCTTTCGTAAAATGGATTTCATGGCTCGCATGGGCGGAATAAACGGGGTGGAGTAAGGCTCTGTATAGACGACCCCGTACGTGACCTCGCCTTCAACCTCGAGTAAGACGGGGTCACCGCTGCGTAAAGGCACGCCGGACGCACCCAATTTCTTGACCTCTCCTTGATTCCGGATCTTCACTCCAACAAGGCGGACCGAGGTGGGATAGGTGTGGGCAGACTCTTGGGTGATAGCCGGTTCCATGAAGCGATCATACACAATTTTAGTCGATGGGGGAACTAGTAAGGGTGAGTGCGGCGGTCAAAAGATGCCAGGAAGTATGAGCGGAGATGAATCGTAACTCATTGATTCTAAATGACAAAATTACCAATACTCCGCCTGCCTTGTTATGGTAGGCTAAATCCACAGTCGGAGGAAGATGGAGTGACCCATGGCGACGATGCTCAGAGAACGAAAGAAGATGTTGCGCATTCCCAATCAAGTTGTCCTTCCCTTTGGGTATCGGATTTCGGTCAGACAATTGTCGGATGCGGAAATGGACAAACGCGATGCGAATGCCGATGGTATTTGGGATGATGACACCAAGACGATCTATGTACGAAAACGACTTCCTGTCACGCGCCGCCGGTACATTTTAGCGCACGAACTGGGTCACGCCTGGCTGGACTGGCAACATCGCTATATGGACGATGGGAAAGCCAGTACATAGCGACCGGAACAGCTCAGTCTTCTACCAAGCTCATGATGTGTTTCCACTCGATCGGGGTGACCGGCTGAACGGAGAGCCGTGAACCCTTCTGCAGCAAGACCATTCCTTTGAGCTTGCGATCCTTCCGCAATTCATCCAGCGTCACAGGCCGCGGAAATGTTCTGACATATCTGATATCGACCATGTCCCATCGAGGCTGAGAGGGCTTGCTCTCCGGGTCGTAGTGCGTGTCCCTCTTGTCGAATTGCGTCTGGTCAGGATAAGTGGTCTTGACGACCCTTGCGACGCCCACGACTGCGGGCGGGTCAGCATTGCTATGGTAGAACAGGACGTGATCACCGATTGCCATACTGCGCATGAAATTACGCGCTTGATAGTTGCGGACTCCATCCCAACAGGTCGTCTGATCGGGAGAGCGCATCAAGTCATCAATCGAAAATGAGGAGGGCTCTGACTTCATCAGCCAATACTGTGCAGAACGCATGTACGCATCTCCTTATCGAACTTGATTGAGGGCAACCTCACCATCTTTTCTCACGGAAGCGAGAGACGGTAGATTCCCCCTTTATGATCGAGGACGTAGACCTCGCCGGCCTCATCGATCCCAAACGATGAAATCTGTAGTGACGTCTTGAGTATGGTGTGCGGTTCATCGAGAGCATGATTTCTAGCAGAGGGATGCAAAGCAAAGATTTCCCCGCTACAGAAATCCCCATACACGTATGCACCCGTCAGATTCCTAAGCAGTCGTCCGCGATAGACATAGCCACCGATAATCGAACAGCGCCCATTTTGATGCGAGTATTCGAGAATCGGCAAGTTCAGGTTGACCGTTGAACAATCGGCCGAAGGATGAAAACAATGGGTTCCTTCCATCACTCGCCAACCGTAGTTTCCTCCGAGGGTGATCAGATCGATCTCTTCCCAGCTGTATTGACCGACGTCGGCTGCCCACAGGTGTCCGGTTGTGCTGTCAAAGGAAAACCGCCACGGGTTTCGTAATCCGACAGCATAAATCTCCGGTCGGCCACCGGTTGTAGCGAAGGGGTTGTCCGTCGGAATTCCATAGGGATCACCGCGGTCCACATCGATCCGGAGAATCTTTCCAAGGAGGTCATTGGGATTCTGCGCGCGGTTTTCCGGGTCGCCTTTTGAACCGCCATCACCGAGGCCGACATATAAGTAGCCGTCGGGTCCGAAGGTCACCATTCCACCATTGTGATTGGGATAGGGTTGCAGCACGGTCAGGAGAATCCGTTCTTCGTGAGAGGCCGACGTCTCCGCTGCACCCCGGTGATACTCAGCCACGATCGTCGCGCCGTCCGGCTTTCTCGTGTAATTGACGAAGAAGCGCCCATTCCGGTGGTAATTAGGATGAAACGCAAGTCCCAGAAGGCCGCGCTCCCCACCGGAAAGTACCCGCTCGGTGACATCGAGAAAGGGGCCGGGACGCAACGCATTCGCTTCCAGCACACGAATGCGACCGGGTTGTTCGACCACGAAAAGTCGCGTAGACCCATCACCGGCATGGGTGAGATAGACCGGTTGCTCGAGGCCATGTGTGACGAGCGGAGCGAGAGCGACCACATGTCGCCCGTCAGAAGGCTTGGTAGGTGGAGCCAACGCGTCGTCCGCTTGCAGACTGCCGGTTGGCAGCAGGATGAGTATCACGGACCACCGGATGATCCAGGAATCCATATGTCAGCTTCGTCCAGGTGAGCGGGATTCGATGAACTCGATCAAAACCCGATAGGTAAGCTCCCTCGTTTGAGCCTTGCTGAGGTTCCGACCTTCAATATTTCCTTCCAGCCAAACTCGGTCAGATACCGGCGCGACCGCCTCATTACAGAGACTCCACATATCATGGAGAAACCCCTCGGGCAATCCGACTTGGACCCCTTCCGATTCAATGCGATCGTCCAGCAGCGCGAGGAGATCGGAAATGGCTTGGTCAGGCCGGTATGGGAGTGGAGTGAAGCCGAACTGCTCTTGCGAGAGCGTGTCCTGTGTCGCCTGATCGACGAGATCCCGCATGTATTCTTTCAGCAGGCCGATGACATGGCCGGAAAAGACGATCCGAGGTTCCATGCGCCATTATCGAGTTTCTGCAATGAAGGAGCAAGATCAAGACAGGTCCAATTATGGATGATTCACGTTGGACGTTGGAATGACCGGAAAGGAACCACAGGCAGCTGTACCGGTCCGGTTTGCTGGGAGCAGCATCTGCAGCGGGGAATGAGCGGTAGGGAATTGAGCGGGGGTACACCTCGCTGGCAGTTATGAAGTAGCGGCTCGTGATAATCGCAGGGTCGGTGTACCCGCGCAGAATAGACTCTACGCCTTTTCACCAACTGCGCAAGGCCCGAAGATGGCCTTATGAGGGAGTCCGTTTGGGCTAGGGGCATACGCACCGGCAGGATCTGCTGGTCTACCTCTTCTCTGCGGTGATTGAGTCGTCGGTCCTGGTGAATGGAGGACGACGAGCGAAGGCTGAATCGTGGTGATGGTATTCAAGACCGTCGACATGACGGCTATTGATTCATCGAGCAGCGGCATATTACTTTCTGGGCAGCATCACGCGAACATGATGCCTGTCAAGGACCGATCTGTTACCAAGAGAGCCTGCAATGACCGAACGTTTCGAGATAGCCATAAACACGCCGGCTGGTCAGATCACCAGCGCAGTGGAGGTGCCGACCGGTTTTGTTCCCATTACAGCGATTGTTCCCTTGATACGGCGTTTAGGAGAGGAGGCACAGGCTCTCGAGGTCGAGCGCTCCGTTGAGTCGGGCAAACCGCCATCCTGTCGCAAGGGGTGTGCAGCATGCTGTCGAATGCTCGTCCCGCTCTCGGCCCCGGAGGCCTTGGCGTTACGAGAATGGGTTCGGTCGCGTCCCGCTGAGCAGCAGGCTCGCATTTCGGCGCGGTTTGCCGAATCAAAGCTTCTGCTGCTGTCTCGCGGGGTTTGGCGAAAGCTCTTGGAGTTGTGCGATGCCCCTGAAGAGCCGGACGATGATGCCTTGGATGGTGTGAATCGTGAGTACTATGCACTGCGGATGCCATGTCCGTTCCTTGAAGAAGAGCTGTGTACGATTTACGACGAACGTCCCGCCGCGTGCCGCGAACTGTTGGTGACATCCCCATCCGAATACTGCGAGGACATGATCGAAAATCAGGTTGAGCCGGTACCGACACCCATACGGGTCAGCACTGTTTTGGGGTTAGTGTGGCAAGAATTGACGGCAACTCCGACGAGGCTGATTCCGCTCCCGGTGGTGCTCGATTGGGCGGAACGTCACGAACATGCGAATCAGCGGACATGGAAGGGCGCACAGTTACTGGATCAGGCTTTGGACAAGGTCTGGCGCTACTTGAGCCAGTCATTTTCAGGAGGCGGAGAAAAGGCCGTCAGGTGATGGCCTGAGTCGGCGGTATCGTCTATGGATGAAGAGGAGAGATGCATGCAGAAGCCCGTGGTGGTGTGTTTGGATCTGGAAGGAGTGCTCGTTCCGGAGATCTGGATTAATGTCGCGATGAAGACCGGGATTGAAGAATTGAAGATCACGACCCGTGAGATGCCGGATTACGACAAGCTCATGAAGCAGAGGCTGGACATACTCGATCGGCGAGCGTTGAAGATCGGCGACATTCAAAATGTCATTACAAAAATGGGGCCATTAGATGGGGCGACTGATTTCCTCGCGTGGTTACGGGAGCGCTGCCAGGTGATTATTTTGTCGGACACGTTCTATCAGTTCGCCCAACCCCTCATGCGACAGCTGGGCTTCCCGACTCTTTTCTGCAATCAGCTGGAGATCGACGGGAGCGGCCGCATCGTGAATTACCATATGAGAATGCAGGATCCAAAGAAGCATGCCGTCGCTGCGCTCAAAGCGCTGAACTTCTTTACGATGGCTGCCGGTGATTCGTACAACGATACGGCCATGTTGGGTGAAGCTCACGCCGGATTTTTCTTTTGCCCTCCTGAACATCTCCCGAAAGAGTTCCCTCAGTTTGCTGTGACAAAGACTTACGGCGAACTGCAGGAGCGGTTTGCCAAGACCGGTCAGTTCGCTGTCTCTTAACATACGGAGGAAAGAACTTAGAAATTTATCCAGAGCTGTGCATAAGCCCAATCCTGCCCGACTGCGTGGCGACCCAAGCTGTATGAAATATATGGACTGGGAAACAGATGATCATGGCCGGTTTGAATGCCGACCATGCCGTTCATGAAGAAATGGGTCCAGACGATATCGACTTCGTCGTCGATAGAGGTCTTAGCTCCAGGAGGTTTGCTATGCGCTCCTATATCGGTAGTCTTATTGGTAGTCTATCCCTAGTGTTCGCGCTGACAGCATGCGCCATGCTTTCCAAGCATGATTGCGTTCTCGGCGATGCCGATGACAAGGCAGAGCAGGAAGAGCGATACAAGACCTGGTTTCAAACACTCACGCCAGAAGAGCGGGCAAGGGAAGTACTAAGGCAACACGAACGCGCATTGTCGCCGTAAAAATCCGACAGTCCAGAGTAAGTTCTGGACATGAATACACGAACCCGCCTCCGGCATTTTGTTCTCGACGAAGTTCTTGCCCCAGCTCGTATTCAGGTTTGAAGAACGCATGTCGGACAGATTGATGTCCGATCCCTGAACTCCAGACCAGAAGGGGTGAGAAGGATTTTGATCCCCGTGCCAGGTGTAATTGACCAATAGCGACCACCCTCTACCTGATCCGGATTGACCTCGCGGATCCAGGCGTCGAACCGCCTGCAAGGAATCGAAGGGCAACGGAAGTGGTCCTTGACGCTATCGCTCCGACCGGGAGCGGGACAATTCTAGACAAGTCCGGCAAAAGCAACAGCGAGTGGAGTCTTGAACCAGACGGACTTCGGGAACAATATGCTCGGGGACCAATAAGGTTTACAAATCTTAAAATGTTACGTGTAAGTAACGCGTTAAAATGCGGTTACAATGTTATTCATAACAACTTAATATTACAAGGTATATTTGCATAATCTCCTCTACAGTTCAGCGCTGCATAGTCCAACAACGATACCATAACTACTCATATGGTTCTCCCGATGATCTGAGTTTCAAAACGTAAAAAATAGAACTTCTCGAATTTTGTCATAAGTTTATAATTCACATCCAGAAAAGTTACCAAGTCAATCGTGTGGTTTGAATATTGCGAGTGCATACTACGATTTGCATCGAGTGCATATTGCGATAGGCATATTTCGAATAGAGAGGTCGAAGTTTAGCTTCGTATCGTTGTGCCCAAACTCAAATAGAGACAGGTTTTCTAAGCGAGGAGAGATCAATAGACACTGCAGTGAAACCTGTCCAGACTAGTCTGGGACGACGGCGACACTAGCTTGCATATCCTCTCCCCCTAACAGCGTTGTCTGTCACCCCAAGACGAAATCCTCAATGTCCCACCTCTAACGTATTAAGTCAAAGGAGCTGATGATGTTACCCTGGAGAAAGATAGCTCTGTCCGCGGGCCTTCACGACCCGAAGGTCCTAGGCACTGCGGTGTGCCGAATGATGATCTTCTTATGGGCCTGCCTTTGGTGTCTGGGAGGGTTCACGCCGGACAGGGTGTGGGCTGAGGAGACCAGCGCTCAGTCCTCCCCAAGTTCCCCGAGCGCAGCACCCGCGAGCGAGGAGGAGTACTCGTTCTTCCGTCCTTCTCCTGAATGGGAGTGGAGGTTTTTCCCGACCCCCCAGGAAATTCAGAGGTACCGGAGGAGCTGGAATCCGTTTAGCCATGGGCCGATCCTGGCCAATTCCCCAGATGTTCAACCCAAGGGTCAGTTCCTGCTCCAGCTCTATGTCTTTAGCGAGGTTGGCGCCTCGCAGTACGGCAATACCATGTCGATAAAGCCTCACCACGCATCGACTGACCTCCAGGCGGTCGCCCCCACCTGGTTCTTGGGGTATGGCATCACGGATAATATCGAGTTGGATATCGCTCCCCAACTTATATGGTACAACTCCTATAAAGACTCTGGCCCTTCGTTGTCCGGACATGGAACCGCACATCCTAACGATATTGGGCTTGGGGACACCACGATGTATCTCAAGACGCGCATCCGTGTGCAGGACCCCGACTCTTGGAAAGGGACCTTCACGCTCTACCACGGAATAAGCCTCCCGACCAGTCAATGGTTCGGCACTGGTACGTTCGGCACGCATCCCATTCCAGGCGGATTCGCTCCTCTAGGCCGCCTTCCGTCCAGTAAGTTCGGAGGACTTGCCCTCACAGAAGGCGTCATGTGGCGAAAGAACATCAAGCCGTTCCGGTTCATGGGCTCGGTGTATTATACCTACACCATCCCCGGCAGCACGAGAGGCGAGACCACGTATAACGGCGATATCATCAATACTCGGGCCATCGCAGAATGGATTGTAGACGACAAGCGGGGGCTGGGCTTTGCCCTTGAGTTCCTCTCAGTCCATGGAGTGCCCTGGCGGATCGATGGGCATAGCCAAAACATCAACCCCACTACCTATAACCTGATTGGCTTGGAGCCCTCCATCCAGTATACGCTCTTCCATGGCCCGGGTGGCTCACTGGTAGCTGCCGCGGGATGTTTGTTCTCGCTCGCCGGGCAGAACGATATCAACGCCATCTACCCCAACATGTCTATCTACTACTACTGGGCCAAAAAGGGCACTCCAGTGATGCGCTAACAGTCGATCGCGTTGGCGCATCGGCGTCGATATGGCTATCGGCGGACCACGGCGGAACTTCGCCGGCGTGGTCTGCCGGTGAACCACAAACAGGTGGCGCGGCTCATGTGGGAAGACAACCTCGGCCATCCAACCGCGAGCCTTCGGTGAGCTCCTCAAATACCAAGCGGTCTTTTCTTGTGCGTTACGGGTCGATACCCTTCGTCCTAGGGATTGCTTCCATTTGTTAAGGAGGACTGCATGCGGAATAGAACAGTCCTGGTCTTAGTACTTTTTGCTGTCATTGCTCTCGCACGAGTAGCTGGAGCGGAAGTGGATCGGGAGAAGTTATTAAAGGAACCAGGCGTCTATGCAACGTTTGCCGCCTTCAAGGTCGGTGATCAATGGTCGCAAATGGATAAGCAAGCCAAGGCGGGCGCTGTGGAGGAAGTGAAACGGGTGTTTCAGATGCATGCGGACAAGGTCTCCGTGGATACCCACTTGGTGCGGGGCTTGTCCGAGAAAGCGGACTTTTTTCTCAGAGTGCACTCCAAAGAAATGATCGACAACCAGAATTTTTTGGTGGACTTTATGGGCACGTCGTTCGGAAAAGCCCTCAAGAACACCGACACGTTTAACGGCATCACAAAGGCCTTGAACTATGTGCCGAAATTTCCGGAGGAGCTAAAGGCTGAACTGAAGACTCCACCGCCTCAGGGCAGTCCGTACGTGGTGGTGGTCCCTGTCCGCAAAGATGCCGATTGGTGGCTGATGCCACAAGATGCCAGAACCACTTTGATGAAAGAGCATACAGATGCGACGGTGCTCTACCTGAAGACCGTGAAGCGCAAGCTCTACCACTCCAGCGGCCTAGACGATTTGGACTTCATCACGTATTTCGAGACAGCTAAGCTTGACGATTTCAATAACCTGGTGACCGCGTTACTGCAGGTGAAAGAGAACCGCCACAATAAACGGTTCGGTGAGCCCATCCTGCTAGGCACCATTCGTCCGCTTGATGAGATTCTGGAAATCATCGCGCGCTAGGGTTCAAACTCTACCTTTGGTTATGATGTGGAAGTGCGTCAGACGCTGAGACGAGAGACGTATGGTTCTAAGAGAATGACGAACGACTTCTGAAAGAGATCAAGCGGGTGTTGGCCACCGAGTTGGCGCAGGAAGCAGGAGATCAATCACAAAATCAAAGCCAAACTGATGTCCTATTCGAGGAACCTCGTTGAGAGCAACGCTGAATGGGACGTGCTCTATCGCAAGACTTCTAGGAAGAAACGCGAAAGCGAACCTGATCGAGAGGTGAGCGGAGATGAAACCCTACATGACCGTGGTGATTGTGATAGGGATTGTTCTTCTCTTGGCGAGTGGGATGGCCTGTTCGCAGAAGCACAAGCCGCTGGTGCCGTTGGCGCTTGAAGGCGAGGTGAAGTCGCAAGCGACTCAGTTAACGGAACAGGGGATGCAAGCCTATGAGGCTCGCCAATTCGAAGCAGCCAAGCAATACTTTGAGCAAGCGATGGCGGCAGCCCCAGAATCGGGACAGGCACATTACAATTACGCCTTGGCATTGAAAACACTTGGCAATATTGATAGCGCGCGGCGGCACTTCATGGAAGCGGCTGATTTGGCTCCAGGAGACAAAATCATCTGGGATTCGCCAGCCCTCGCCCCGCATGGGGATCCCGAGTCCACCACCACCAACCAGAGTCGGTACGTCGAACGTCCCCAGGGGACTGTGCGGCCCAGTCTTGGCAACATGCCGGGAGCTTATTGATAAAGGATGGAACCATTCAGGGGTATGAATGGGTGGCTGTGGGTGGAACGATCAGCCGATGGCCCTGAGTAACAGCGTCGGTGGCGAGGGAGATTCGTGCGGATCAAAAACCAACAGGAGGTCGATGTTGCCGGAACCTATGTGAGCATTCTCCGCGGATCATCTCTCGTACGGATCAGGCCTGGCTCGGTTTACCGACTGATTCGGCGCCGTTCTCCGCTTGCTTCCCCGCAGCAGCGATTTCTTCTTCGGCTTCTTTCATAGAAGCTTGGAAGTCCTGTTCGACCATTTTGACTTCTTGTTGAATCATGTTCAGCTCCGGCTCCACGGACTTCCGTAGATCGTCAGCTGTATCTTTGAAACTCTTGATGGCCTTGCCGACTTGCCTGCCTACTTCCGGAAGTTGCTTTGGGCCGAAAAGGAGAAACGCGATCACCAGAATGATTAAGATCTCACTGGCTCCCAATCCGAACATACGTCACATTGGTACGAGGAGGTTGCTGATTCCCCGCTCTCCGGTCGTGCCGGCACACGCGGACCGTCTAACCTTGTTTCACCTGGCCCGTTTGCGGGGCTTGTGATGCGGGCGATGGTTTCTCTTCCGATTGGGCGCTCACCTGAGCGGATGAGGGGGCCTGCGTCTGGGCCTGTTGAGACTGTTCGGCCGGCGTGACATCGATCGCATCGGCCTCATGAACGGACTTCTTGAAGCCTTTGATGGCTTTACCAAGGCCTTCTCCCAATTGAGGAAGTTTGCCTGCGCCGAAAATGATCAACACAATGATCAAGATCAGCATCAGTTCCATCCACCCAAATGAACCGAACATCAGTACCTCATTATGAACAAAAGGAGCGTGGGCGGAGTACGACAGGGCATCCAGGGCGACAAAGGCAAACCACACCCTCAAGTTCTAGTAAGCTGAAGGCTATAGAAGATTCTACGACAAGTCAAGATGAACAGCGTGGGTCAGGAACATCAGAACGCTTGGATGATACCACCCCCGAGAACTTCCTCACCGTCATAGAAGACAGCAGATTGTCCCGGGCTTAGGGCTCTTTGAGGTTCGTGAAACCTGATGCGAAGGCTGGATGGGGTGAGTGGTGAAACAGTGGCGGGAGTCGGGGGCGTGGCGTAGCGTACTTTGACGTCAACCGTGACTTCACTTTCGCGGAGCCATGGGACGAAGAGGTTCAGGTCGCTCACCGTACACTCCTCCTTCCGAAGTGAGTGTTCCGGGCCGAGGAGCACGGTATTTGTCGCCGCATGAACTTGCTGAACATACAGACGCTCGCCAGCTGCAATGCCAAGCCCTCTACGTTGACCGGGCGTATAGAATGCAATTCCGTTATGCTGCCCCAGGGGCTGGCCGGCGGTGTCGACAAAGAGTCCAGGTTTTTTGGCTTCGGGTGCTTCCTTCTCAATGAAGGTGCGGTAGTCTCCCTGGGAGACGAAACAGATCTCCTGGCTCTCCTTCAGCTCATCGGCGGGGAGGCCCATGGCTTCCGCTTCAACCCACACGTCTGACTTCTGGAGTCCGCCAACGGGGAAGAGGAGTTGGGGCAGCCATCGAGGGTTCAGTCGGTAGAGAAAGTAGGTTTGATCCTTGCCATGGTCAGCGGCACGAGCGAGGACCGAATAGCCGCGATTCATCTGAAGACGGGCATAGTGTCCCGTCGCGACGTAGTCGAAGCCCCGGGATGTGGCGAGGTCCACGAGCCCCCGAAGCTTCACGCGCTCATTGCAGCGGACGCAGGGGTTTGGCGTGGTGCCGCTGGTATAGCCGGTCAGAAAGTCGTCGATAACCCCCGTGCGAAATGTGTCGCGAGCATCAAACACCTCGTGGGGGATGTGCAGGACTTTCGCAACGTGTTTGGCAATGCCGACTTTGCAGCAGCCTCGTTCTTGCCACTTCTTGGAGGTCGCGACCGATTCGTCTTCGTGCTCCCAGACCTGGAGGGTGACGCCGTGGACATCATAGCCCTGGCGCACGAGCAACGCGGCAGCAACGGAGCTATCAACTCCGCCGCTCATCCCAAGCAGAACAGTGGGGCGAGTCATAGGGGGCCATTCTACCGGGAGAATGGGCAAAGGGCTAGAGGCTGGAGGGGCGTAGCTTGCTGCGAAGAGTCGTCAAGTCGTGAACGCTTTTCGATGACGAGGGATGCTCATCCACCCATTTGTGAGCCCCCATGTCGCACATGCCGTGGAAGTGAGCGCCGTCTTCGATGGAAATGCCCGGGGTTCGGATATCACCGATGAGAATCCCAGGCTTTTGGATTTGAACCTTGGCAGTGGCCGTCACCGTGCCGTTGATCTTACCGCTGGTCATCAAGACCGCGGCAGAGATAATCCCCTTGACGACCGCTTGTTCCCCGACGATCAGGGTTCCTGTGGTGTGGACTTCACCTTCGACGCGGCCATCGATACGGATCGTTCCATCAAAGTTGACGATCCCTTTGAAATCGACACCTTTCCCTAGAAAGGTGAAATTCCCATCGTTACCGGCGTCCTGTGCATGTTTTTCTCCGAGAGCCCACATCAGCGTTCCATGCTCCTTATGACAGAAACCGACGAGGCACTATGCCAAATAGCGTCGAACGAAGAGCTGCTGCGTCCACCTATGTTTAGAATATCATATGGCTAGACGTTGACCCTCCTCACTCCGCTCTCGGTAGTAGGTCCGACAGGATGGAGAGACGTGTCTCGAGGAACTTCTCTCTGTGCGGGGCGCACGGCTTGTTCCATCTCCAAGGTACCATTAAACAGGACTCCTTCTTCGATGGAGAGCATCGGAGTGACGACTCCCCCGCTGATCACGGCGGGCGCACGGAGTTTCATCTTTTCTCGCGCGTGAATTTCCCCCGTGATCTTGCCTTTACAGACAATGGTGCCGGCGGTGACTTTGGCGGTGATGACGGCTTCTTCACCGACCAATAAGATGCCGTCCGTGTGGATTTCCCCCTCTAGGGTTCCATCGATCCGCACGGTCCCGTTATAGGTAATGGTGCCCTTGAAGACCACACCCTTTCCCACAAAGGCGCTGACATCTTGTTGAGCGTCGGACCTTGTCGAATCAAAGCCCGTTCCGGTGCCCTCAAGGTCCACTTCATCAGCGCGCCTGCCGTCCTGTTTGTCCTTCCACATACGATCGCCTCCTCTCACAGAGTGGGATAGGGGTGCCTGAATCAATCATGTTCGTTGCCGTTAGATGTCGTATCGGTTGGTCCCGACAGGATATTTAGCGTTCATAGGCGTCAAAATGCAACAAGGTGCACCTTTTTAGAGGGTTTGTTAGGACCCGGTCGCCCCCAAACGAAGGATTACCCAAGCAGAGTCTCAAGGACGCCATCGAGTTCGTCCGAAGAAAAATAGTGAATGACGAGTTTACCTCCCTGCTTCTGGGGATGGACGGTCACTTTGGTGCCGAGACGCTTCTGTAATCGTGCTTCAAGGTCGGCCCATTGTCCACTACGGGCAGGCTTTTGCTGCCGCTTCTTCCCCACGAGCGAGAGTTCGACGAGCTTTTCCGTTTCTCTAACAGAGAGGGCGCCGGATGCGACGAGTTTTCCGACTTTCAGCTGGTCTTCAGGGGACTGCAGCCCCAGAAGCGCTTTGGCATGGCCGGCGGAAAGCGTTCGTGCTTCGACAAGTTCCTGGAGTTCCGGATGAAGATAGGTGAGTCGAATGAAGTTCGCGACTGAGGAACGATCACGGCCGACCTTCACAGCCACCGCGTCCTGAGTGAGGCCGAATTCGTTCATCATGCGCGAATAGGCACGCGCCGTTTCCATGGGGTTTAAGTCTTCCCGCTGGAGATTCTCGACCAAGGCGAGCAACAGCGATTCTTGATCGCCGCAATTCTTAATCACCGCTGGGATCATGGCCAAACCAGCTTCCTTGCAGGCCCTCCATCGTCTCTCCCCGGCGATGAGTTCGTAGATCCCGTCCCCCTTCCGACGGACGATAATAGGTTGAAGGATCCCGCTCTCCTTAATGGACGCGGCGAGATCGGCGAGTTCTTCCGAGGCGAAGGTCTGCCGTGGCTGATAGCGATTCGGCACGATATCCTCTAGGCGGATCCGCTGAACGTCGGCCGTCTCAGCCGGCTTGGTTACCTTGGAGGAAGGTAAGAGGGCGTCGAGTCCTTTACCGAGCGCTTTTTTCTCCATGAGCAATAAACTCCTTAGCTAAAGTTACGTAAGCCTGCGAACCAGCCGATGCAACGTTGTACAAGATCCCCGGGCGGCCATAACTCGGCGCCTCAGCGAGAGCGACATTGCGAGGAATAACGGTTTGGTAAACCTTGTCTTGGAAGTGAGACCGAATTTGTTCGGCAACCTGCCTGGACAAGGTATTGCGTGAATCAAACATCGTCAAGACTATGCCTTCGACGTCTAGGTCTGGATTAAACGATTGATGGACGAGATCGATACTGCCGATGAGACGCGTCAGGCCTTCCATTGCGTAGTATTCACATTGGACGGGTATCAAAACTGAGCTGGCAGCGGTCAGCGCATTGATGGTGAGAATTCCAAGAGCCGGGGGGCAGTCGAGAAAAATAAAATCGTACTTATCTCTGACGTCACTAATAATAAACCTCAGATGACTCTCACGGCCTTCAACATTCGCGAGCTCAACTTCCGCTCCAGCAAGATCTGCATTGGCAGGTAGGAGTGAGAGTCCTGGAACGGGTGTTTCCGTTGCAGACTCTTGGATAGTACTGCTCTTAACGAGACAGCTGTAGGTGCTGCCTTTCAGCGATCTTTGGTCGACACCAAGGCCGCTTGTCGCATTTCCTTGAGGATCCATGTCAACCAACAGCACAGACCTTCCCTCCAAGGCAATTGCAGAGGAAAGATTTATCGCCGTAGTAGTCTTCCCGACGCCACCTTTTTGATTTGCAAACGCGATAACCTTTCCCATTCATATGCTCCTACACTCAATTCATGTTCCACGTGGAACATGGAAAACAATTTGACTAGGACGCTAGAGAAAAGATGGAAATCGTTCGATGCCCATACTCTCCAGGAAGGTCAAACGTGTATTCATTTATCAACCGCCACTCAGTGAAATCGTATGACTTTTCAATAGATTGCGACGAATAGAGGATCGCTCTTCCTCCTTGACGAACGACGCTCCTACCTTCCCGAAGAACCAAGGCGGGATTCAATGCGCGAGTGGTAATGTAATCAAATGATTTTTTGACATGGTGCATGCCTATAAAACGATTCAGAGGGATGTCGCATATGTCCACTCTTTCAAGCCGGAGGAGCCCGACGATAAAATGAAGGAAGGAGGATTTTTTTTTGGCTGGCTCCAGGAGAGTAATGCGAAGATCAGGTCGTACAATCTTTAGCGGAATTCCTGGAAAGCCTGCTCCTGTCCCAACATCAAGAAGCTGCGATCCAACCTCAATATCCGTTGCTATTAGCGCGGCAAGAGAATCCACAAAATGCTTGATGACGATCTCCTCGTTTACCGTAATGCTCGTGAGATTGAATGATTGATTCCAAGTTTGGAGCTGCTGGAGGTACGCCATGAACAATTGAACCTGTTCGCTATTGAGCGGAAATCCAATTTCTGCTGAACTTTCCTGAAGCAGTGAGGAAAGTGAGCCCTCTTGTTCCACGTGGAACAATTACGCTGATGGTATTAGGAGGTCAATAGGAAAGGAATGGATTAGCCGAATTTTATGGTGCGACTTGTCGGTCAGGAGGGAGTCGGCGCCTATTTTTTTCTATAGCAACCATGAGTAAAGAAATGGCGGCCGGAGTCACCCCTGATATTCTAGATGCTTGGCCGACCGTCTCCGGTCGCACCCGGTTGAACTTCTCGCGAACCTCACGAGAGAATCCGGAGACCTTGTCATACTCAAATGTGTGCGGTATCAATTTTTGTTCGAGTTTCTTAAATTTTTCAACTTGCTGGATCTGTCGACGTACATAACCTTCGTACTTAATCTGAAGTTCGACCTCTTCGGCTGCTTCATCATCTGGAACCGCAGGCGTTCCAAACACTCCTAAGAGATCTTTATAGTTCGCCTCCTGTCTACGCAGGAGCTGCGCCATGGTTTGTACGTGTGAAGCATTCTCCAGATAGGTTCCTCTGATCTGGGAATGGATCTCGTCCGTGAATCGTGGTCTGGTTGTATGTAAGTGCTCGATTTCATGCTCGATCATTGTCTTTTTCTGTAACAGTCTATCGTACGCTTGTGGCGCAACCAAGCCCATCTCGTACCCAATTTCCATAAGGCGAAGATCTGCGTTGCCATGGCGGAGGAGCAATCTGTATTCGGCTCTGGATGTGAACATGCGGTACGGTTCGTAGGCATCCTTCGTAATGAGATCATCGATCAGGACGCCGATATACGCTTGAGATCGGTCTAGGATTAGCGGGGGTCGCTCCCGCAGTTTCAAAACAGCGTTAATCCCAGCAAGTAAACCCTGTGCAGCAGCTTCCTCGTACCCGGATGTGCCGTTGATTTGTCCAGCATGATACAGACCGGCGACATGCTTGGTTTCAAGCGTTCTGTATAATTGACGAGGGGGAAAGTAATCGTACTCGATAGCATAGCCAGGCTTAAGCATCCTGGCATGCTCCAAACCGTGGATCGTCTTCAACATGGCCGCCTGAACATCAACAGGTAAACTGGTGGAAATACCGTTCGGATAAAATTCAATCGAATCGAGTCCTTCAGGCTCGATAAAAATCTGGTGACGTTCCTTTTCGGCAAAGCGGACGACTTTATCTTCGATGGAGGGGCAATACCGCGGTCCTACAGATTCGATCACCCCGCTGTACAAGGGGGAGCGATCAAGGTTCTGTCGGATGATGTCGTGCGTCTCAAGTCCGGTATAGGTCAGGTGACAGAGAACTTGTCTCGTTGTGATGCTCTGCGTGCGATAGGAGAAGGGCGGAGGGGGAGAGTCGCCGGGTTGAGGGATCATCGCTGAAAAATCAATCGTAGATTTATCCAATCGGGGAGGAGTTCCTGTCTTCAGCCGTCCGACTTCAAACCCGAGATCTCTCATGCAATCGGAGAGGTGTTCCGCCGAGGCTTCCCCAGCGCGGCCAGCCGGGAAATGGTTGAGGCCGATATGGATAAGACCCTTAAGGAAAGTACCCGATGTCAAGACTACGGCCTTGGCGCCGATCGTCTCTCCAGAGCCTGTCACAATCCCGGTGACGGCCTCGCCGGTTACAAGCAGTCGATCGACAACTCCTTCCGCCATCGACAAGTGTTTCTCAAAAGCGAGGGTTTCTTGCATGGCGATGCGATACAGCGCCTTGTCACACTGGGCGCGCAACGCACGAACCGCCGGCCCTTTGCTCGTATTGATGAATCTGAATTGAATCCCGGCGCGATCGGTGTTGCGACCCATTTCGCCCCCGAGCGCGTCAATTTCCTTGACGAGGTGCCCCTTGGCGATTCCTCCAACAGCCGGATTGCACGACATCTGCGCGATTCGTCCGATCTCCATCGTCAGGAGCAAGGTCTTCGCACCCATTCGCGAGGCAGCCAGTGCCGCTTCACAGCCGGCATGGCCTCCTCCGACCACAATGACGTCAAATTCTCTTGCCAACAGACCCTCTACTTGCCGATACAAAATTCAGAAAAGATTTGCTCCAATACCTCATCCGACGTGATGGCTCCGACTATCTCACCAAGCGCGTCAGATGCGCCACGGAGATCGACCGCAACACACTCGGGCTCGACACCTCCGTGAATAGAAGCCAGTGTCTCCTCGATCGAGACCGCTGCACGCTCCAAGGCCATGCGATGTCGTATGTTGGTCACCACGACCCCATCGTTGGACTCCAAGGATGCGCCGAGAAACTGTGATTCAATCGCGCGTTGAAGTTCCGGTAGTCCCTGTCCTGTGCGGACGGAGATGGGAAACACCTGACGATTGGTGCGTTCAGAAAGTCGACCCACGAGATCCTTGGCTGTTGTCGGGGCGATCAAATCCGTCTTGTTGAGCACGAGCACATCTTCCCGAACCAGAGCCGGAAAGGTCCAGTTCCCAACGCCGGTGTTAGTCAGTTCGGCGGCATCCAAGACATGCAAAATCATATCTGCCTGTTCCTGGGCACCCTTCGAACGATTGATACCTTCTCGTTCAACCGCGTCGGAAGTTTCGCGCAGGCCGGCCGTGTCGACCAACGTGATCCGTAGTCCCTGCCAATTAACCGACTCCTCAATCAGATCACGGGTCGTTCCTGGAGTATCCGTCACAATGGCTCGATTCTCTCGAAGCAAGCAGTTCAACAAACTCGATTTCCCGACATTGGGCTTCCCGACGATTACCACCCGTGCCCCGTCTCTCAGGACGCGCCCGGTCTCAGCAGTCGCCAGCATCTTCTGTATCTGGGCCGACGCATCCTGGAGAGACGCGACCAATTCTGCACGTCCCACGAACGCGATATCCTCTCCTGAAAAATCAATCCCGGCCTCAACGTGTGCCAGCAAGGCTGTGAGGCAGCTCCGAAGCCGGTTGACTTGCTGTCCGAGTTCGCCTCGGAGCTGTCGCTGTGCCAACCGGAGACCAAGGTCTGACTTCGACTTGATGGTATCCAGCACTGCTTCAGCCTGAGACAAATCCAGGCGTCCGTTCAGGAATGCCCGCTTGGTGAACTCACCCGGCTGGGCCAAGCGAGCACCGGCAGCAACGCACGCCTCGCAGATTCGTCGGAGGACAATCCCACTGCCGTGGCAATGAATTTCCACGACGTCTTCCGCGGTGAAAGAACGGGGTGCCTTCATATAGACGACGAGCCCTTCATCGATGAAATCGTTCTCCACACTCTTCGTGGAAGGAGTGTCGATAGACCGGGAAGATGTGGGAAGATCAAGGATGTCGGCGAGGTGCAGTGTGTGAGAGGAGACTGTCCGCAAGGGTCGATTCGAATGCAATCGAACGACTTTGTCGGCTACATCAGCGGCCTGTTGTCCGCTAAGCCGCACGATCCCAATACCCCCCTCTCCAACGGGAGTCGCGATCGCGCAGATTGTATCTTCAGGTGCTCCATCGATAGGCATGATCCCACGCGCTCCGAATGCCTATTTGCATTGGCAGAGATAGCCCGACGTCATTTCTTATCGCTCTCTTCATCCGTCGTGGGCGGAATGAGGGGTTTACGAAAGAAGAAACGGTCAGTGACGAACTGCTGAACGATGGTCAGTACATTGTTTGTCAGCCAGTACAACACCAAGCCTGCGGGAAAGTTAATAAAAAGGAATGTCATGAACGCCGGCAGCATTAACATGACTTTCGCCTGGGTCGGGTCCATGGTGGTGGGTTGAATCTTCTGCATGACCACCATGCTGATTCCCATGATAATGGGGAGAATATAGTAGGGATCCTGCACCGATAGATCGCTAATCCATAGCCCCAACGGCGCTTGGCGTAAATCGATCGTCATATACAGAATATTGAAAAGCGCGACGAAGACCGGCATCTGCAGCACCATTGGCAGACACCCGCCCACGGGATTCACCTTGTGATCCCGGTAGAGCTTGATGAGCTCTTTGTTCAGGCGTTCTCGATCATCTTTGAATTTCTCCTGGACGGCCGCCACTCTTGGTTGAATGCCCTGCATCTGTTTCATGGACTTGTAACTCTTGTACTGCAAGGGCACAAACAGCAGCTTGATCCCAACGGTCAGCAGGATGATGGTCAATCCATAATTGTGCGTATACTCGTTGATAGAGCGGAGCACGTAAAAGATGGGTTTGGCCACGGCTCTGACCGTGTCCCAGCTTCCAAAAAGAAACCAACCAAAATCGATGGTATCTTCCAGGCCGATCTGTAAGCTCTGGAGCGTGTCATACTCCTTGGGGCCGGCGAATAGCTGAAGGCCAAGCGGTGCACCTGACGAATCGATCGGCATGCGAACGGCGGTGGAGACCAGCTTGTCGCCTTGTTTCTTGACCACGGCGGACGAACTCACCTTGGGCATGAGCGCAGAAATGAAATACTTATCCTGCAACGCGGCCCATTTCACGGAGCCTTTGCGCTCTGTCTCGGCATCCGGGGTGTCCTTTTCGACCTTGTCATCGACGAGCGTTGCCGTTCCAACCGAACCGATGAACCCCTCCCCCCATTCCACAACACCGAAATTGGTCCCCAATTCGACTTTCAGCGACTCGGTAAGGCCTCCGTGCCTCAATTCAATATCCGCCACATAGCTGTCGGCATGAAATATGAACTGTTTCTCCAGACGAACCCCTGTACCCGGATTCTCATAGGAAAATTTTAAATGGCCGGTAGGATGGTCCTGGTCTAAAGTCGTGAAGTCCTTTTCGACCCTATAGATTCCCTCACTCAATTCCTTTGTGAGAGCCGCGTCGTCGGTGGTGACAGTTAATGGTTCGGGAAACTTGCCCCCTTGCCTGACAAGCTGAACAGCCGGTTGTCCTTCGGAACTGCTGCGATAGCGTTTAAGCTCCCAACTCGTCAGCGCTGCTCCTTGGGTCGTGAACTTAGCCCGATAAAGATCCGTCTCAATCTCGACGATTTCTGACGTTGCCGGCGCTCTCCGCGGTTCCTGCGCTTTAGCAGCATCGGCCGGGGGCTTTTGAGGCACGGCTTCCTTGCCCGATGAGGCGTTCGTGGGTTCCGAACTTCGAGTACTCGCGGCAGACGGTGGCGCCTCGGTTGCCGCCGGCTCGCTCGGCTCAGAAATAGTCTGTTCTGGGAACAGTCCCAACTCTTTGAGGACGTACTCCCACCCGAAGATAATCACGAGGGAGAGTGCCAAGAATACAATGACTCGCTTGTCCATGCGGAGGCTATGCCTTGTTAAATGATGGAATCGCCGCTACTTGACCGGGTCTTCTCCTCCGGGATGGAAGGGATGACACTTCAACAACCGGACCGTGGTAAGGCCGAGCCCTTGTAACGCCCCATACTTGCTGATCGCATCTGAGGCGTATTGGGAACAGGTCGGCTCGAATCGGCAGTTCCGACCGTACATGGGAGAAATCACCATGCGGTATCCCTGAATGAGCCAAAGACACAGATGACGCATATCAATTCAACTTTGGGCGAAGAAGATGCATGCGCTCCAGCGAGGTTTTCCACGCCTGCGTCAATTCTTCCCGGGATTCAAACAGCGCGTCCCTCTTTGGAAACACGAGAAGCCCACGACCCGGAACCAAGTCCCGATGTAATTGCCTAACCAGCTCACGAAAAACTCGTTTCATTCGATTGCGTCGAACCGCATTCCCAAAGCGCTTTCCGACGATGATCCCCACGCGACTGGGGGCATCATCCATCTTGTAGGCTAGGAGATTGAAGAGTGCCGTCGAAATTCGACGACCATGATGTTTGACCGTCTCGATATCCCGGTTGCTGCGTAAAAAAATGGTCGTCCGTCCACGGGCTTTGGGTGTCATTGGAAAGAGGTATTCGTTCGTCGCATCCCACCAGAGGTATTCGAGAGAAGACTGCGAGGTGGTAGGTGACCGTACACAACTCAACAGCACGACGAAGAGATGGGAGAGCAACCTGAAGACCACCCACTGATCAGGCACGTTGGATCTAGACAGTCAACCGAGCTCGTCCTTTAGCCCGTCGGCGCGCCAAGACCTTGCGCCCGTTCTTTGTGCTCATGCGCTTTCGAAATCCGTGTTCGCGTTTCTTCTTTAAATTGGACGGTTGTTGAAATGTGAAAGACATAGCGCTCCTTCCGCCCCCTCATCATAGGGGTTTAGCTTAAACGAACTGCGGATTATAGGGGGAGGCACTAAGACCTGTCAATTTGTCCACACACCGGATCGCTAACTCGTTTTGGTATTCACAGAGATGATTCGTGACCCATGGATGTTTGGGGCGCTTTTGCGTTGTTTCACCAGAATGCCACAAGATACGCTGCCTCCCAATGATAGAGTTCAGCTAAATACGCGAAATAGGTTGAATATTGGTCACATAATAGGGAATATCATTGGCACCGAGCTTGCTGCTCCCTTTGGATGTTCGATCCCGGTGAAGGGTTTCTGTCTGTCAAGGCAGGACAGTCCTGGCCCGCAAGTCGGGTCGCGGTGGCTGATATACCGAACAGAACCAGTCAATAGAACCTGTAAGGAGGATTCTTAGTATGCCGAGAAGAGTTTCCCTCGCATCGCTCGCCCTCACGCTCTTGACATTGGCCGGATGTGCGGATCCGCCCACTCAACAAATCCAGGAAGCGGAAAAGGCTCTGAAAGAAGCACAGCAAAGCGGTGCTGCCAAGTATTCCGCCGATGAATACGCAAAGCTAGAGGGCACTTTGGATACGTTGCGGAAGGAAGTCGCGGAACAGGATGGAAAGTTCGCTCTCTTTCGAGATTACGGTAAGGCTCAACAGTTGTCTGTCTCGGCCAAAGCCGATAGTGACAGGATCAAGGCGGCAGCGGCTCAAAAGAAGGAAGAAGCCAAAGGTGCCGCCATGCAGGCTCAGCAAGTCGCCGAGGAGGCGGTAAAAGCGACACAGGATTTGGTTGCCAAGGCGCCTGTCGGCAAGGATCGGGCGGCCGTGGAGGCCATCAAAAATGATGTGGAAGGGCTTAAATCGTTACTGAAGCAGGTTCAGGTTTCGATCGACAAAGAAGATTATCCGGCAGCACAGACCCAAGCCAAAGCCATCTACGACATGAGCCAAGGAGTGTCGACTGAAATACAGAACGCCTTGGCGAAGGTGGGAAGAGGAAAACCTGCTCATTCGAAGAAGAAGTAAGGTCGCTTTTTTATGGTGTTTGGTCACATGAATAGGGCTCTCGCATCGATCGGCTGTGCGCTCTGCCTCAGCGGTTGCGTTCAGGCCGTCCCTCCAGATCTCTTGGCAGCCCTTGAGACCATCGATCGGGACCTGATCGCATTGCGTGCCCCAGAAACAGCGCCGAAAGAGTACGCTGAATTCGTACGCGACTGGGTCTCTCTAAAATCTCGCGTTGACTTGGACGATGACTTGATCAGGTGGCCGTGGGAGTCAAGCGACCTTGAGAACGATCTCAGACGGCTGTACGTCATCGGTGAGCACACCATCTCTCAGCTCCACGATCGACAGGCGTCTCAACATCGCACGACAGAATCCAAGCTGGCCCGCCTTGAAGACAGGTTTCACCGCATAACCTCGAAGGTCGAGTCGATCGATGGCCGCATCTTGTTGGGAGAACAGGTCGTTCATACGGGTCTTCTCGTGAAACAGGCCCGCACGTTCTTCGAGCAGAAGGACTACCAACGGGCTGTTCAGGCCGTAGAACAAGCGGACCACGCTCTGGCCGCCCAGACTTCATTGCTTACCCGGGAACTGGGGCGATACGCCGATGACCGGCGGATCACTCATTGGCGGACCATGGCGCAACAAACGATCGACTGGTCGCGAATCCACCAATCCACAGCCCTTGTGGTGAGCAAAGCCGATCGGGAGCTGACCCTCTACAAGAACGGCCGGAAGGTGCTATCATACCCCGTCCGATTAGGGTTCAATGGTATGAAGGAAAAACAGTTCCAGGGTGACGGAGCCACACCGGAAGGCCGGTATCGTATCACCGACAAGCGCGGTCAGGGGCAGACTCAGTTCTATCGAGCCCTTGTTCTGGATTATCCCAATGCCGAGGATCATCGGCGCTTCGCCCTGGCGAAGAAGTCCGGGAGGATCGGCCTGGCTAAAGGCATCGGAGGCCAGATCGAAATCCACGGAGTAGAGAACCAATTCATCGAGCAGACTCTTGGGTGCGTCATGCTCGACAATCCACACATGAACGTTCTGTACGAGGGCGTCTCCCTGGGCACTCCGGTGACGATCGTCGGTGCATTGACCGGCCAAAACGCAGTGGCGCTTGCCTTGTCTGAGTTAGAGCATCACAGAGAAGAAATCTGAGGGTAGGCTGATGGGCCGATTCCTTCTAGCTGCTTCAGCGGTATTCTTACTCACACTCCTGGTGGTGACCGCGCCGACCGGCCGTGAGGTCGCATCGAAAGATTCGCAGGCGGTTCACCAGTCTCCGGTAGTGGACGAAACGGGTCTACGTACGCTGCAAGCCCGGTACAAGGCGCTTTCGAAACAGCTGTCCCAACTGATGCCCAACCAGCCATATATCTTGGTCGATACGGCCAGAAACCGGCTCTATGTGAAGCGCCAGGAAGAAGTGGTCCTCGACGCCATCGCTTCGACGGGGAGCGGGACGATTCTCGACAAGCCCGGCGAAAGCAACAACCAGTGGATCTTCGACACCCCGCGAGGAGAGTTTCTCGTACAGTCGAAAGTGACCAACCCTACATGGATCAAACCCGATTGGGCGTTCGTCGAGGAAGGGCTTGACGTGCCGAAAAACCCAGCCGAGCGAGCCGAGCAAGGCGTTCTGGGCGAGTATGCGCTGGGGTTTGGCAAAGGCTACTTCATCCACGGGACGCTCTACACTCGATTGTTGGGAAAAAACGTGACACACGGCTGTATCAGGCTCAATGATAGCGATCTTAAAGGTGTCTACAAGCTTGCTCGAGTCGGGACACCGATCTTGATCTTTTGATCCCCTCAAGAGAGCGCAGACACCACTCATGAACCTCTGCGCCATTCTCCTCCTTCTCTTGACCTTTGCGGTACCAAGTTGGGGAAAGGACCTTGAAGCCTTTCCCAACCTCAATTTCAATGACCCAATCAGCCTAAAAGAAGCCACGCGCGTCCTCGAAGAAGAACTCAAGCTGGCCGCCCGCCCCCAAACATATCTCTTGATCGACTTAGTCGCAGGTACGATTCACATCAAGAGTCGCGGCATGGAGCTGCATCAGATGCCCATCGTTCGGTGGTCTTCCGGGTCACGCGAGGAGCTCAAAGGCGTCCATCGATTGGTTGCGCGGCCTCAAGTCGTCAGGCGCAAGATCGAACCCGGTGCCGCCGTCGAACAGGAACCCATCTCCCTCACGGATATGCCGGTCGACTACGTGCTGGCGTTTGCTCCCGGGCTCACCGTCAGCGTGGTACCCTTGGCCGCCAAGGACAATCTCCTTCAGGGAATCGTCTTCCTTGGGAAATCGTGGTGGCGCAGCTTCAAAAATTGGAGTGGCACTGTCCCAACGGACCAGTTATCGGCGACCGCTGCTCATCTCCAGCTGACGATCTCAGTCGATCACGCACAATCCTTGGCATGGTCGATGGTTGACGGTATGCCTTTGGTCATTCGTCGCCCAACTGATAAATAGGAAAGCACAGCATCGAGTCTGTGTTGCCTTTTCTCTACCGGCTCAATAAGATACGAGAGAGTTTCCCACCGACTCCACCACCGAGATTTCTTTGAAGAAGGAGGCCTATGTCTATGCGCCTGAGTGACACGCTTCCACCATCGTTTCAATCCGTGATCAATCCCGCTCTGGATGCGCTTCGCCAGACTCAGGTCATTGACCGGTTATGGGCAAAGGACCATCGAATCTGGAAGGAAGATCCCAAGGAGATCAGCGATCGTCTCGGTTGGCTGGTGGTTCACGAGCAGATGCGACAGCAGCTCGCTCAACTGCAGCACTGCGTCTTGTCGGCGAAGGACATGAAGATCAACGATGTCGTGCTGCTGGGCATGGGAGGAAGCAGCCTCGGGCCGGAAGTACTGCGTACTGTGTTTGGATCGCAGAAGCGTGCCCCTCGTTTGTGGGTGTTAGACTCAACCGTTCCAGGTTGGGTTCGACAAGTGACCAAGTCCGTTTCGCCCGCTAAAACGCTTTTTCTCGTTGCCAGCAAGTCCGGCGGAACGATCGAGGTCATGTCGCTATTCAGCCATTTTTGGCAATTGGTATCAAAGGCGAAGGGCAATCATGGGGGGCGCCAGTTTATCGCGATCACGGATCCGAGCACCGGCCTCGAGAAATTGGCAAAGGATCACGGATTCGGCCAGATCTTTACCAATCCTGCCGATATTGGTGGACGCTATTCCGTCCTCTCCCTCTTTGGACTGGTGCCCGCGGCACTTCTGGGCCTCGATATCGCTCGGCTCTTGGACAGGGCAGCCAATATGGCTGAGCGATGCCGAAAGCAGCAAGACGTTGAGACAAACCCCGGCGCGTATTTGGGAGCGGCCATGGGGAGTCTTGCGAAAAGTGGGCGCGATAAGGTGACGATCATCGCCTCGCCATCGCTCGCCACGTTTGGTCTGTGGGTGGAACAACTCCTTGCCGAAAGCACAGGGAAGGAAGGAACCGGTCTCATCCCCATTGCACAGGAGCCGATCCTGAAACAAGGTGCGTATGGAACCGACCGATTCTTCGTCTATCTCAAGCTCAAAGGAGAAAAGAACAAAGCCCTCGATCAAGCGGTCCAACAGTTGCTCAAAGCTCAACATCCGGTCCTCCAATTGGATCTCCAAGATCGTTACGACTTAGGGGGCGAGTTTTTTCGATGGGAGTTTGCGACTGCGGTCGCCGGACACATTCTCGGCATCCATCCCTTCGATCAGCCGAATGTTCAGGAGAGCAAGGACAACACCAATCGGGTCCTGGAAACGTTCCGATCGACTGGACGACTTCCGGAACAGGCAAGCATCCCTCCAAAGGACATCGCACAAGATCTTTCAAGTCGTCTGCAGCCGGGAGCCTATGTTTCCGTATTGGCCTACACCACTCCGTCACGTTCGTTCGACACAGCGGTTCGTCGCCTCCGCCAAGTCCTCATGTCAGGACATCGGGTTGCCACGACGTTTGGATATGGACCCCGTTATCTCCACTCCACCGGACAATTGCACAAGGGCGGCCCCGCCTCGGGCGTTTTTCTGGAATTCGTGGATCGCATGATGCCGGACATGACGATTCCCGATAAGCCGTTCTCGTTCGGTACGCTGGCGCAAGCGCAAGCAGCCGGTGATCTGGAATCTCTTCGAGCGCACCATCGTCACGCAGTTCGTGTCCAACTCGGGCCGGACCAAGCCGCCACGGTCAATCGAGTCACGGCATCATTCAAGACGGCGAAGAAGCGGCGTACACGTGCTCGGCGTTGACATGGCCGTCACCCCGGAAATTCACGTTTCGCGCAGTGGTCAGGAATGGGCGCAAGAAGCAGCCGCGTTCATCCTGTCCGTCAGCGAACAGGCGATTCAGTGCACCGGTCGGTGTCTGGTCGCGCTTTCGGGAGGATCGACGCCGAAGGCCCTCTATAGAACCTTATGCCAATCTGAGTGGAAGTCGCGCTTCAATTGGCCGCGAATCTTTTTCCTATTCGGAGACGAACGATGCACGCCGCCTGAACATGCCGAGAGTAACTTTGGGATGGCCCAGGCTGAGCTCTTTCGGCCGTTGAACATTCACTCCGATCATATCTATCGGATGAAGGGCGAATACCAAGACCCAACGGTCGCAGCGCAAGAGTATGAGAGGCAGCTTCGAGAATTGACGAAATGTCCTGCTTCAGAGCCACCACGCCTAGACGTGATCCTTCTCGGTCTCGGCGAAGACGGCCATACCGCATCGCTCTTCCCTGGAACAGAGGCCCTACAGGAACAATCCAAGATCGTCACGGTCGGCCATGCCCCGACAGGTATTCGACATCGTCTGACGTTAACCCTAGGTGTTCTGAATCGAGCCGCTGTGGTACTGTTCTTGGTAACCGGTCCAGGTAAGGCCGAAATGGTCCGCCGGGTCATCGAGTCTGAATCCGACGCAGATCGTTCTCTGCCGGCAACGAAGGTTTCACCTGAATCGGGCCGGCTCGTATGGATGCTTGATCAAACCGCTGCGAAACAGCTCACGAAGCGATCGTACAAAGAGGGTACATGATTCTTGCGGGGGATATCGGAGGGACGAAGACGAACCTGGCGCTCTATGACTGGACCACTGAGCGGGTGGAACCGTTGCGCTTGGAAAGTTTTCACAGTGGTGACTATCAATCCCTGGAAGACATTCTCGTAGAATTTCTCACGCCGCCGAAAGCGCCGTCCCCTCTAGGATCGGCGACAACCGAAGAGGGGGACCACAGCGAGCAAGCCGGCAGTGCTCCGTCTGAACCGGTACAGTTGACGGCAGCCTGCTTCGGCATCGCGGGACCGGTGATCGACAATCGTTGTCAAACCACGAACCTCCCCTGGGTGATTGACGGCCGGACCATCGCCAAACAGTTCACCATTCCGCGCGTGCAGTTGCTCAATGATCTGGAATCCACCGCCTACGGTCTTCTGTGGCTGCGCTCCGACGAGCTGGAAGTGCTGAATGCGGGGAATCCACCGGCCAAACGGCAGGCGTTGGCGCTCATTGCTGCCGGTACCGGACTGGGTGAAGGGATCCTGTTCTGGGACGGCAAAACCTATCGTCCGATGCCATCCGAGGGAGGTCATACGGACTTTGCGCCGAACAACGATCAAGAGATCGAACTCCTTCGCTATCTCCGGAGCCAGTATCTCCACGTGAGCTATGAGCGGATTCTGTCCGGTCCCGGTCTTCACGCGATCTATGAGTTTCTACGCGATACCAAAAAGAACGAGCCGACCTGGCTCGCAGAAAAGATTAAAGCCGGGAATCCGGCCGCGGAGATTGCCCAAGCAGGATTGCAGGGACAAGCCGAAATCGCCAAGCAAGCGTTGGATCTGTTCGCGTCGATTTATGGCGCCGAAGCCGGGAATCTCGCCTTGAAGGCGCTCTCGCTCGATGGCGTGTATGTGGGCGGCGGGATCGCTCCCAAGCTCATCAAGAAGCTTCAAGATGGGACGTTCATGAAGGCATTCATCAATAAAGGTCGGTACAAACGTCTGATGGGTCAGATGCCCGTAAAAGTGATCATGAACCAACAAACAGCCCTCATCGGTGCGGCCTCCGTCGCGGCCGCCCTTTCCCTCCCGTCCGCGTCATGACCTCCGAAGATCTAGACAGTCTTAAAAAGGCCGCTGCGATAAAAGCGGTGGAATTCGTTCGCGACGGGATGATTGTCGGCCTAGGGACAGGATCGACCGCAAAACACATGCTGATCGCACTCGGCGCACACGTCCGTGCCGGTATGAAGCTGCGAGGAGTGCCGACCTCCCAAGAAACCGCTGCACTGGCCAGAAAGGCCGGCATTCCCCTCATTGATACAGAAGACCGATGGGACATTGACGTTGCCATCGACGGCGCCGATCAGGTGGATCCAATTTTCAATCTCATCAAGGGCGGCGGCGGGGCCCTCCTGAAAGAAAAGATTGTGGCGGCATCGGCGAAACAATTCATTGTCATGGTCGACCACACCAAGCAAGTCCCGGTGCTGGGAGGGTCTTTCCCCTTGCCCATCGAGGTCATTGCCTTCGGCTGGGGAAGTACCGCGCGCGAAATCGAATCGCTCACAAAAAGTCGTGTGATCCTGAGGGAACGAAACGGAGTTCCGTTTAGAACCGAGTCCGGCAACCTTATTGTCGACGTCCATATGGATCGCATCGATCGGCCAGGAGACCTGGAGATCGCACTCAACCTGATTCCCGGCGTTGTGGAAACCGGTCTCTTCGTCTGCCGGACTGACGTCTTGATCGTCGGCACACCGCAAGGTGTCCAGACTCTTTATGCCACTCGGAGGTGACGATTCAATCAACAGGCGAGAGATACTGCTGGATTTTCTTCGACAGGCCCGCTTCCTTCTGACCCTTCCAATAGCGTATACGTTCTGCGTTCCATCAGTGTCGCCCAGCGCCGCAGCAACGGCGATCAGGCCGAAAGGTGAAGAGATGAATCTTGACGATATTCCAGGCAGCAGTAATCCCTATCGACTCCCACGGCATGTTATTCCCGCTCGCTATGACTTGCGGCTTGAACCCGATCTCACGACGGGGACATTTCAAGGCCAGGCGACTGTCGCGGTCTCAGTCAGCCAGACGACCCAGACCATCCTATTGAATGCCGTCGATCTCGTCATTACGTCGGCTGTGGTTGAAGGTTCGAACGGTCGGCGATTCGAGGCCTCCATCGATTTGGAACCGTCGACGCAACGTGCCCGGTTCTCTGTCAGGCAGCCTGTCACGCCGGGTGAATGGCGGCTGTTTCTTTCCTTTCATGGGAAGCTGAACGATCAGCTCCGTGGGTTTTACCGCAGCACGTACAAAGATGCTTCGGGAGCCACCCAAACTCTGGCTGCAACGCAGTTCGAAGCCACAGATGCGCGCCGGGCTTTCCCCTGTTGGGACGAACCGGATTTTAAGGCGGTCTTCGCGACGACGCTCGTCGTCGACACTCATCTCACGGCCATCTCAAACACGTCGGTTACCTCTGAATCGATTGAGAACAATAAGAAGGTGGTACGGTTTGCCGACACCATCAAGATGTCGACGTATCTGGCGGCCTTTATCGTCGGGAAAATGGAAACGACAGAGCCCGTCTTTGTTGGAAAAGTACCCCTTCGGCTTTGGACAGTTCCGGGGAAGCAACCGCTGACGCCGTTCGGGCATGAGATTGCCGTTGCGTCGTTGAAATTTTTCGAAGATTACTACGGCATCCCCTATCCGAGCGACAAACTGGATTTGGTCGCCATCCCGGATTTTGCGTCCGGGGCAATGGAGAATTTTGGCGCCATCACGTTCCGTGAGACGGCGCTCCTCGTGGATCAACGCACCGGATCCCATGCCGAACTCGAACGCGTGGCCGACGTGGTGGCCCATGAGAACGCCCACATGTGGTTCGGTGATCTGGTCACAATGGCGTGGTGGAACGGGCTCTGGTTGAATGAAGCCTTCGCCACGTTCATGGAGATGCTGGCCGTGGATGCGTGGAGGCCGGAATGGAAACGATGGGAGACGTTCAGCGTCGCCCGCGCAGCCGCGTTTTCCGTCGATGGACTGCATAGCACGAGGCCGATCGAATATCCCGTCCATGCGCCGAAGGATGCCGATGCGATGTTCGACATTTTGACCTATGAAAAAGGTGCGTCGGTTCTTCGGATGCTGGAGCAACATATCGGCTTCACGGCCTTCCGGGACGGTGTGCGGCAGTATCTTCGCACCCATGCCTATGGCAATGCCGATACGAACGACCTCTGGACGGCACTCGGCACGGTCGCCAAGCAGCCGGTTCCCGAGCTGATGAACGGCTGGATCTTCCAACCAGGCTTTCCCTTGGTGACGGTGGATATGCGTGGTCAAGAACTGCTTCTTTCACAACAGCGCTTCACGTACGTAGCTCAAGGGCAGTCTGCCGAGCAGATATGGCAGATCCCTCTCCAGATTCGACTGAGCATCGGGGAACGAACGGAACATCGACGGGTGTTGTTGACAGAACGGGAGACGAGCATCGGCATACCGGCCGGAGTCACTTCCGTGTTGGTCAATGAAGGAGGGCATGGATTTTATCGGGTCCGCCACCGCGATCCGCTCCTGCAGCAACTTCTCGATCAGGGGCTCGATCGTCTGGCGGCTATAGAACGGTTCGCCCTTGTCAGTGATGCGTGGGCCACGACACAGGCCGGGGTCATGCCGCTATCCGAGTATCTCGAGCTCACCGCGCATTTTAAGGGTGAACGAGACAAGAACGTGTGGACCGTGTTGCTGGATTCGTTTTCCTATTTGAACAGGCTCATCACTTCAGAGGATCGCGCAACATTGGAAGCCTTCGTTCGCGAGCGCGTGGGGGCGGCTGTGAAAGATCTCGGATGGGATCCGCAGCCGAAAGAATCGGATCTCCTCCGGCAATTGCGGGGGGATCTACTCGGCGCGCTCGGCAAGATGGGCAATGATCTTGCGACGCAACGCCAAGCGACAGAACGGTATCAGCGGTACCGCAAAGATCCGGCCAGCACCGACTCAAATGTCGTGCCCGCGCTCGTCGCCATTCTGGCTCATACCGGAGACGAAGCACGGTACGATGAATTCGTAGAACTCTATCGATCGGCGTCTACCCCGCAGGAAGAACGGCGGTATCTGTTTTCGTTGGCCTCGTTTCGACACAAGGAATTACTTGCGCGCACGCTGGCCCGTACGATCAACGGCGAGATCCGGACCCAAGATGCGCCGTTCGTCGTCGGGGCTCTCATGATGAACGTGTATGGTCGTGAGGTCGCCTGGGATTTTGTGAAAGCCAACTGGGATCACATGGACCGGCTGTACCCGAAACAAGGTCTCAGGCGGATGTGTTCGGGAATCATCGGGCTTGCCACACCGGACCTCGAACAGGATGTGCGCGAGTTCTTCACCGCTCGCAAGATCGACCTGGGCGGGAAAATACTCGACCAGTACTTGGAACAACTCCGTATTGCCGTGGCATTCCGTGAACGGGAAGGACGCACGATCCGAGCCGCCTTCGCCAGTTCACTGGAGACGTGAAATGCAGTGAGTTCGTTCCGGATGCTTTGGCAGAGCCGATCTAGATTCCCCGTTGCTCACCAAACGCTCATCTCTTTCTGCCATAAATGGAGTCAATGGGGCAGACCTGTCCCGCGTATCCTATTCATCCTTCTTGCTAGATGACGGAATGTTGGAAACGTCATTTATCTGCCAGTCATAAATTTGTTTGAACTCCAAAACCGTCATGGTACCAGCTGGACTAAGCTTACGCCCAATTTGGAGTTCAGTGTTGTGTCTAGCTATAAGGTCAGCCTTATATTGCATAAGGAGGCTTCCCCCGGATTCCAGCCTCCTATTCGTTATGTGAATTATGATTCGCTTGTCTTGAGCATCCTCGGTTTCATCAATCTCAATGACATCGTTAGGGTTGAGAAAACGGTAGTTATTCTCGCATGCATAGAGTGTATCTATTGTGTGACGCGCACTCTTGTAGGGTGAGCGAGTCTGTGTATTTAGCTTGAGTCTTCGGTCCTTGTGGGTAGCACCGATTCTCGAGTTTGGAAAGATTTTAGGGAACTTTGTGATCTTGTTATGATCATCCAAAATTTCATTGCGATACTCGCCAATCTTCAAGCGTAGGGACATTGGCACGCACTGCCCGAAACATGCCAAAGCGACACAGCCCTGCCCCAAATGCCAGACGCATTAACAGGAACGTGGGCACTTCTCGCAATGATTTAAACAACCCGATCATGCCAAACCGAACAATCCCTGCTGGACGGACAATTCCCTGCCAGATGGAATCGAGCCAGGAGGGTAAGGTTTCGGCAGTCCAATCTGCTGTGGTGACTTTACCCGCCACCAGTCCGGTGGCCTCCAGTAATTCTGAGAACTCTTCAATGCTGGAAAACGCTGGATGAGACCACTGATCCAGCAGTTGCCGCATCACTGGCCTTTCCCAAAAATTGAATGGAACCTGGCGATCGTCTCGCTGATTCCAATCGGCAACAAGCAGAATTCCACCCGGTTTCAGCACGCGCAAGAGCTCTCGAGCAAATTGTGCCTTATCCGGCATGTGGGGTCCTGCCTCGACCGACCAGACCACATCAAAACTGGCATCGGGGAACGAAAGTGCCAGCGCATCATCAATCTGAAAGTGCGCATTCACCTCTGGGGAAGTCAGTTCTTGAGCACGTCTGACTTGCTGAGGGCTGATGGTGATTCCTGTGACCACAAAGCCATAATCTCGCGCGAGAATACGACTGCTGCCGCCAATGCCACAGCCCACATCTAACACTGTCGTACCGGAAGGAAGCTTGTCTAACCCACCCCAATGCACCATTTCATGCACAAAGTCTGACTTGGCTTTGAGAAAATCCTTTTTGCGCGGGGGAGAGCCATAGTGTCCCAGATGTACATGTTCGCCCCAGTAGAACTCTAGAATGCCGTCATTCGTCCAGTCATCATAGGAATTGGCGACAGAATCGGCAGACTGATATTTGCGGGGAAAGAGCAGGTACAGTACTAATCCAATCAGCAGAAAGCCCAGGAGAAGGACGATCGCCCATATGAACATGTTCATCATGTCGAATGTCTGAATGAACGTGACTTCATTAACATGTATGGACAAAACAAAGAAGGTGACACGAGTAACTTGGGGAACCCCTCACACCCGCTCTATTGATGTGCCAACAGAGGCGAAAAGTGGCGTAGATTAGCCTCGGAAATGCTGCTAGGTCAATGCGAAGGGTATTGGAATCTCAGGCGACGCCCGATGAAAACCATGCTCACCGGACCGGTCACCATCCTCCAGTGGTCATTTGTCCGCGACGATCAGCCACGTCCTTCAAACTCGCGACGAGTGGAGTCCTGGATGAGCCCCAGATTCATACCCACATGTGCTATTCAGAATTCGGGGACATTCTGGAAGCGTTTGTGTGGTAACGGCCTCCACCCATACGCATATTCCCCGCTTGTCGCCGAGATGTGAACATCGCTACAATCGCCGGAAATCGTTCTGGGTTGAACCATGCCTGATTTGCGATGCCCGGCTTGCAGGGCGAGTAAAGTTCGTCTCGCGGCGAGAACCACTCTGCCCGATGCTCTCCTGAGTGGGTTGACGATTTATCCTTTTCGCTGTCAGCTCTGTGGCAGGCGGTTTCGAATATTTCTCGGCTGTCGGACCTCCAATCCGCGTCGAAGCTTTGAGCGCATCGACGTCTCTTTTCCAGTCTGGTTCAGACATCGAGAATCCGCATTCTCCTCTGACGCAGCAAAGGAAGGGACGATCGACAACCTTTCGATACGCGGGTGCCGAATCCGTTCCACCGCTCCGATCAGAATCGGCTCGCGGCTTGAGCTGGAGTTCCAGTATTCCGACAGTTCATTTCCGGTTACGATTGATGAGGCCATTGTGCGGTCCGCAGTCGATGGCGCAATCGGCCTGCGCTTCACCAGGCTCCATCGAGACGATGAGCGGCGCATTCGACACATTGTCGATGTGTGGTTGCCTGAAACCTTACCATCAGCCTAGTGGGCGCGTGCCAACGCCGCTGCCACAACTATCCTGCCAAACAGCTCTTGTCAGGTTTACATTCTTCTCGCGTGCTTCCCTCGAGCAAGAATCAAAGCTCGGATAATCCGGTAGAGCAGAGACAGCGACAGTACGCTCACAGTCCCCAATATCAGCAGCGTCCATGCGGACCAGAAGAGCGGCGGGTCAACCAGGGGCGTGGTATAGATATAGAGGTCTCCATGCTGGCGTACCCGCCACGGGATGCCGGGGGCAAGATAATGGCTTGCATATCGATATTCCGCTTCACCTCTGATGATCTTGCCAAGTTCGCTATCCAGCAACGCTAGCCAGCTGCGACTGAACCGCGGGGAACCATGTGCGCCGAAAAAGACCGTGTCGGAATTGGCGAGGTGTAGCAGCCGATCGCTGTTTGTCTTATACGCCACCAGATCAGATCCCGGCGCAAAGGCAATGATGCCGCCGAGATGCTGATAGACGAAATCGCCGGTGAAGACCTGATTGCGGCTTTTGTCGAGCAGGAGTATTGATTCCTTGGTATGCCCAGGCATGTTGAGCACGTCGAGTTTGCGGCCTCCCAGATCGATCACATCGCCATCGGCGATAAAGGCGGCAACCTTGAGCGGTCGTTTTCCAATGTCCAGCGATTCCCAGGGGCTGATCGTAAAGACATCATCCCTGACACTGTTGCGGATTTCCGGACGGTCTATGAGGTGGGTACGGTCAAACATTGCCGCATCACCGATATGGTCATAATGAAAGTGTGAGAGGATGAGCGTGATGGGTTTGGCTGTGTAGCGCTCTGCTATTGCGCGCATGGATCGCGAACCGAGAGGACGTTCGCCGCTGCCTGCATCGAACATGATGGCCTGGGTATCACCGATGATGAGGTGGGACGTGTTGTACTGAGAAGATCTTGGCTCATTGATAGCAAAAGTCTGGGCATCGATCGCTTCGACTGCATACCATTCATCAATCATTGCCGAAGCCGGGTCGTAGGTCTCTCCTTGTTTAATGTTGCCGAATACGTCTGCTGGTTCGACAATCTTGTCAAAACACCCTGCAAGGTTGAGGCACACCCCCACCAGGATCATGAGCGGCCAGCGACACATCGCAATATCTTTCAGGCGAATCGAGGTTGGCCGTAACCAATAGATAAGACCTATCACGTGAGGCAATTATAAGTAATATGCACTAAGAACTCCATACCGTCCCTATTACTCATGTCGCAGCACTGCCAACGGGGGCTGGCCGAGAATGCGATAGGTGCTGAGAAAACCGACCGACACCGTGAGGGTGATCGTCGCGATCACGCCCATGGCCAGCACGGCTGGCTGAAGATTCCACGATAACTCAAACACGGTCTCAAGGACCGCCCACGACAATGCACTGGCCAGCGCGCTGCCGAGAAACCCGCCCAAGGCTCCAAGCAAGGCATACTCGACCGCAAACGAGCGGGCGATCACTCCGCGTGTGGCTCCAAGGGCTTTGAGAATCACTGATTCATACAGACGGCGATAACGCGTCGCTGCCAAGGCCGCTGCCATCACCACAGCTCCCGATAGGACACAGAACAGCGCCACGGCACGGATGGCGAGAGACAGTCGATCGAGCACCCGCGCAAAGCTGTCGAGGATATCTCCGATGTTGATGGCCGTCACATTCGGGAATGAGGCCACCACTGCTTGCTGGAGGGGTACTTCCTCGGATGGAGCGACTCGAGCGGTCGCCACGTAGGTGTGAGGAGCCCCGTCGAGGGCACCCGGGGAAACAATCATGTAGAAGTTGGTGGAGAAGTTTCCCCATTCCACTCGGCGAATACTGCTGATCTCTCCGGTGATGGAGGCGCCTTGGATGTCAAGCTCCATCGTATCTCCGACTGTCAGACCGAGTTGCTTCGCAGCCTCTTCTTCGATCGAGATCAGAGGCTTGGTGAAGACTTGTCCCGGTTTCCACCATTCGCCCTGAATCACCTTGTTGTCTTTGGGGAGCTCCTGGAGGAACGTGAGGACATACTCTCGTGTCAGATACCACTTTTTTCGCCGCTCTTCCTTCTCGGCGGCCTTCTCACGTTGCTCTTCTGCCTCCGATGTGGCCTCAAGTTTGACCGGTTCCCCCTTAAGGGCAGCAAGGCGCGAGCGCACCAACGGTGTCAACCGAGGGGTCGAGTCGCCGGCTTGTTGATGTAAGAGACGCAGAAACTCATCGGTCTGATCCGGCTGAATATCGATGAAGAAAAACGTCGGCGAATCAGTCGGCCGATTCTCGCCCACCTGCACGAGTAACGACCGTTCAACGAGCGACACGGTCGTCACGACCATCACTCCGATTCCAATCGCGATCGTGATGCCCACCGCCTGGCTTCCCGGGCGCATCACATTTCCCAGTGCTTGGCGAAGGACGAGACGCTCGGGACGAGGCCATTTCTTGGCCGCCGCCAGGACAGCACGGGCTGATGCCGCCAACAGCAGAACCGCCGCTCCAAACGCCAGAATGAACAGCAGGCCGACTTTCCACGACCCTGCTTGCCACACCGATAAGAGAGCCAACCCCAGGCCGATCCCGCTCGATACGATCCCTTTGATGGGGTCAAGGTCATGCCAGGCCGTCCACCACCGGAATCTCCCCTGCTTTCGAGCCGGGGCGAGCGGAGCGACATCACGGCGAAAGATCCGAGCCGGTTTGACTTCACGGATCGTCAGCAGCGGCCACAGGGTGAACAGCAGCGTGGACAGTATGCCCAATGCCAGACCCTTCGCGAGAGGCGCGAGGGAAAGGTTCATCGCGCCTTTCGTGAATCCCAACTGGTCTAGAAGATCCGACGCCACTAGAGCCGCAATCATCCAAGGAAGTCCCTGATGGAGGAGGACGCCGATGATGAGGCCGACGAGACTTCCGACCAGCCCAAGGATCATCGCCTGCAGTCCATAGGTTCCGATGATGGTTGGAGAATCCGCGCCGACTGTCTTCAGCACAGCGATCGTATTGAGCTTTTCTCGCACAAAGGCATGAACCGAGGTTGCGACTCCCAGACCGCCCACAAACAGCGCCGTCAATCCGATCAGGCCCAAGTACCGGGTCAGTTGTTCCAGCGACTGCTTCAATTGTGGTTGGGCGTCCCGGTATGTCGAGACACGGGCAGATTCAGGTGTCAGGCGTGTCCTTAATTCATAGAGCAGAGGCTCCGGCGCCATGTTGCCAGGGACTTTCAAGAGATAGCGCTCACGGATCCTGCTGCCTACTTTGATCAGCTCAGCCGCATAAAGCCCCTCTCGCGACATCAGGACGCGGGGACCGAGGCTGAACGCATTGGCCATGCGATCGGGTTCCGTCCTGACCACACCGGTGATGACGAACTGACCTTGACCGATCTTGAGCCGGTCGCCGACGGCCAACGCCATTCTGATTAAAAGCGACTCCTGCACCACGACTCCGAAACAGGTGCGCCCAGGGCAGCCTCGAGCTTGTTGGTGAAGGAGTTCCGCTAAGTTGCTGTTGGGCTCCACTCGCAGCGAGCCATACAGCGGGTACTCAGGTTCGACGGCCTTGAGCTCGACGATCTGTGTCAGATGGCCACTGGTAGAAGGTTCTGCCGGCGCCGCCATTGCGACCAGTTCGCTGACATGCGTGCGCGAGATTCCACGAGCGCTTAGTGAGTCTAAGATTGCCTGACCGTTCGGACTGATCTGCCGCGATAACCGGATCTCCAGGTCGCCTCCCAGCAAGCCTCGCGCTTCTTTGGTGACGGTTTGCTCCACTTGCGTACCGAAGAGGGAGACGCCCGTCAATGCGCCGACGCCGATGGCGATACAGACCAAAAAATACAGAAAATGTCGCCACGCCGCGCGTGTCTCTCGCCATGCCATCTTGAACATGAAGGATGTCATGAATTTGATTCGGCGGCGGAATCGGAAGGTGAATGATCGGCAGAGAAGACCCGGTCAGAGCCTGGCAGCCCGGCCGAGAGGTCATCGACAAATTCGGAATACGAGGGCATGGTATCCGACTCCAGGCGTCCGTCGCGGAGCGAAAGTATTCGCTGCATCGAAGAAGCCAGCGTGGCATCATGCGTCACGAGCACAAGGGTGGTGCCGTGATCTCGGTGAAGAGAGAGCAGCAACTCGATGACATGGGCGCCGGTCGAGCTGTCGAGATTACCCGTCGGCTCATCGGCCAGCAGGATCGGTGGCCGGCAAGCAAAGGCGCGAGCCACTGCGACTCGTTGCTGTTCACCACCAGACAATTGCACTGGATAGTGCCCCATGCGGTCGGACAACCCGACCGCGTCGAGCAGTTCTGCTGCACGACCACCGGCCCGACCCACTCCGCTGAGCTCCAACGGAATCGCGACGTTCTCGATTGCCGTCAGAGTTGGAATGAGATGAAACGATTGGAAGATATACCCTACTTTTTCCCGTCTGAATCTGGCCATCAGGCTCTCGGCCATGCCGACAATGTTGGTTCCATCCAGCTCGATCGATCCGGTGGTCGGCCGATCCAGGCCGGCCATCAACCCAAGCAATGTCGACTTTCCACTCCCTGACGGTCCCACGATGGCCACGGTCTGTTTGGCCGGAATTTCAAAAGAGATGCGGTCGAGGATCGTAACAGAACGCGCCGCCGCCGTTAAGACCATCGAAACCTGTTTCACGTTGATCATTGAGAATCCTTTTTGCCTCAGAGCGAGACCATAGAGAATGATATTATACTGTACCGAAGAAGTGAGCGACTGTTGTGTGGGATCATGTTACGAGTAAAGCGATTTCACCATCTACTCTTGCCTGTGTTTATCATTCTTCTCTGGACGTCCACGACCGAAGGCGTCTCCTCCTCAGCTTCGGACACCAGGCCCCGCATCGTGGCTTTTGGAGACAGTCTCACGGCCGGACTTGGGGTACAAGCCGATGAGTCCTACCCCGCCCAACTCCAGCGCCGGCTGGATCACCTGAACTATCAGTATCGGGTGATCAATGCCGGTGTCAGCGGCGACACCACGGCCGGTGGATTGCGCCGTGTGCCGTGGATTCTTAACAACAAGCCTGAACTGGTGATTGTCGAATTGGGGGCGAACGATGGACTCCGAGGGCTCAGCGTCGATCAAACCAAAAACAATCTCCGCCAGATCGTTCAACGCTTGCTGGAGGCCGGCACTACCGTCGTCTTGGCCGGCATGAAACTACCGCCGAATTATGGACAAGACTACACCACTAGCTTCGAAGCCGTCTTCCCGGCAATTGCCAACGAATATCATCTTCCCTTGATTCCATTTTTTCTCCAGGGGGTTGGCGGGTCGTCGTCCCTAAATCAGGCGGACGGCATTCACCCGACAAAGGAAGGTTACAAGATTATCGTTGAGCAGGTGGTGAACGTACTCAGGCCCGTGCTGAATGAGCGAAGACAGAAATCTTGACTCGCTCACGGGCGGTGTTGAATGCGCGAGGTTCCTCTCGGAACTCGAGAGAAGTGAAACAAGACGACCTGCAGTTGAACAAGAGGACGCGACTCGTTACGACTTCTTGAAAAAGGTGTCATAGACGCCGTAGACGAGGATCACTCCGATCAAAAAGTAGTACAGACCGGTGATTCCGCTATAGTCCGGAGCCCCTCCTCCCTCTGGGGCGTTGGCCATTGCCGGCAACGCTTGGCTTAGCAGAGCTCCTGTTATCAGACCCATACCTGAACGTAGCTGTTTCATCTCCGTCTCCCTCCATATCGGACAAGCAAAAGAAGGGCGTATTTTACTGGACCTCAATTGGAAGGCGCAAGAGGCATGAGAAGCAGAAGTAGGCGCGTAAATGATGGGGGAAATAGCTATTATAGAGGGGGAATCTTGACCGCTGCTCTGAGTGCTTCTGCCACTTCCTTAAAAGAACCGGCGAGCGTATCGAACTGAGAACCCTTCTGAAGCATGTCGCGAGCAGCCGCTTGCATCTGTTCATCATAGCGGACCACCTCGGCGGTCAACTCACCGACTCTGATGAGCGTCTCTTTATAAGTTGCGATTTGGCGTTGAAGCTCTTGTACCGTCATCCGTGTGGTGTCTATCTGCGCCGTCGCAGTTTGGAGTTGTTGAGTCAGGCGTCCCACGTGCGCATGATGACCGTGCAAATCGGCCTCCAGCTGACCAAAAGCGTCTTCACTTTCGCGGCATCGCTCCTCAAGATTCATAATGGCTCGGATCCATGTCGAGATCTCTCCGGGGCCGAGTTTGGGAGGTTCGGGAAGCACCTCTTGCTTCCCGATCGCTTTCGTCGCCGACTGCAACCACTCCATAAGTTGCATGATTTCGTTGAGTTTGACGTCGACCGCAGGCGCTTGCATGGTGGGCGCCTTTCCATTCGTCGGAGAATCGACCTGCGGTAGCGGTTTCGATTCTTTTGGGGAACCCGGTTTGAGCACTTGCCGAGGTTGGGCCCACCGATGGTATTCCAGTAGGACCGCGATGCAATGGCGGCACATGGGTTCTTCAGAAGCCGTGCACGAACATTTCGAGATGAGATGACCGTCTTTCAGCCGGATGGTTTGCTCGTACAAACCCGAGTTGCCGATGACGGCCGAAGTGATCTGAGAGTCGTCGGCTTCCACAATACGAACCCGATTCTCGGTCAGGTATTGTTGACCGATTTGATAGGCGGAAGCTTCCGTCACGGCCTTGATCATCTGAGGGTCCAGCAACCCGAGCCGCTCCGCGCTGCAAGGAATTTTATTTCGCATCGTCGACACCCGAGTCTCTAAAACGCCGAATTATGAGAATGATCGTATCAGTCTGACGAGCGAACGAAATCCTGTCAAGCGCTGATCAATTTTGAGTTGCTCTTGAATGGTGGTGCGGTGGAACGCACGGTGAGACGGACTTACCGGCAGGGTTGGGAAGGCTGTCGCTTACCCATCGGCGTCAGCCAGATGTAATCTGCAATGGGTTCCCGCATGAGCGCGCGTACTTCATCCGTTCGGCTTGTGTCAAACGAAACCATATAGACGGTTGCCTGTTTGACAGCACCTCCGAGACGCCTGGCAACCCGCTTCGGTATGGGGAGGTTGTACTGGACATGGCCCCCTCCCGTATAACTTACAATGATGTGACGGGCACCGCCTCCATCACGTCGCAGTTCTTCTTGTCTGATAACCAGCGTCCTGGCCATGCCCTCATCACGAACCATCGACGCTTCGTACATCGTTCGGTAGTGCTCCTCGGTTCCTCCATGGCACCGCCTCAGCTGGTCGACGATCCTTTCTCGGTATGCAGGATCGTCAACGATATCTTCTTGGAGTATTCCCCAGCCAGCCCATTCCGGCTCTTGTTTGGCCTGGTCTAGCCCCAGTTTGACGACGCGACGGACCAACGGTTTGGGAGGGTTCATCGCTCGGACAGATACATGATGGTCGCGAGCAAACGTGACGAGTGGCGCATAGTCCTCAAACGCTCCACCCCAGTTTTGTTTCCAGCGTACCTGTTCCAAAAACTCGTTCGTAACCGGCTGAGTTGTCGATATGTAGCCGTCCAGTGCGTGTTGGCCGTCCCAGCCGAACATCTCCATCCCGATCGTCGGGTCGATGCCGTCGGCGACCAGTTGGTCCAGCACTTTCAGTGCCGCCTGGATATGGTACGGGTTGTGATGCTCCTCCCCCAGATACACAATGTCGTGACGTTCCAGGTCTTTGATCCAGTCCGAAAAATGAAGGGTGCGACCGGTTTGAGTCTCGAGAATTTGCCAGGGCTGCCACCTACCATCGCTGGAACCAGGGTTGCTGTGGCGCTCAACTGCACAACTGGTCGCGGACACGAGTAGGCAGGCCAGCAGGCCCAACATGACGGCCGACTTCCATTTTCCAGAGGCGGTAAACCCGAACCGTATTCGCATGGATTCAGTCCTACCATACCGATTGAGCATGAACAAGCGGACTTGACGCTATCGTTTGAAGACTACTATGCTCCTGATGAAGGCTCTTTGACTCCCTGACACACAAAGCCGATCACTTCCCGATGAATCCCGATCCGCTCGCCGAATTCCGTCGTGTCGTGAGCCATCGCGCCCGGCGGTCTCCCGGACAATGGGAAACATCAAAGAAACTGATCGAACGGACCACCCTTCCTTTCACCCTCGCCCGGCTTCACCAGACCATTCGGGAAAAAGACCTTCCGGCTTCAGTGAAGGAATCCCTGCTGCGTCTTTTCGAACCGCAAGCGACACAATCCGTTCAGGATCTCGACGGAGAGGGTCTGAGATCCGTTACCGGCTTCCCCCCGGCCAAAGCGCTACGGGCGCTCAGTATCTTTTTTGAGTTAGTTCCGGAACCGGGAGCGAAATGGCCTCAGACTCGCATGCCGAGTGCAGAGATCGAAAAAGCGATCCGCAATCTGAAGAATCCATTCGACCTCCTTCATCGCGCAGACGTGGCTTCTCTGTTGGATATCGGAGCCGGTGATCTCTCTTTCGCTGAGGAACTGGTTGATCTCTATGGGCCTGCGCTTATGCAGCAGAACCGACCGTTTATTCTCCATTGCCTGGATCGACTCGACCCTCTTTCGCGGCTGGGAGGTCCGCTCCATGCGAAACCGGAGAGGCTACGGCGGCTACAGCAGGAACCCGGGCTTTCGTTCTCCTTCTACAGTAACCAGAACATGTTCGAGCTTGGACATCTGGATGAGCGGGAGTTGCTGGCACCTCGATATACCCTTGCCACCTGTTGGGCTCCAGCCACACCCACCTTTGCGTATGAACCGACGCGACTCTCTCAGGCACTCATCAAGCAGGAATTGGAGCGGACCAAGGGCGTATTTCGCCAGACACGCTTTGGAAAGGAGCCTGCCTTGGAAGTTCAGCATGGTGATCGTGCCCTTCTGTTCCCGCCTTGGAAGTTCGAGATTGCCGGACCCGTCGCTCTCCTGAATCTGCTTGCCCGTCGTGGAGCTGTTTGTGTGCTGGGCTCAGTGGATACGCAAGTCTTCTGGGAACTCCTCGCACAACTCCTGGAGGACCCACGCTATCGTCCACAGGACGAACCATTTACCGCCGTCAACCTGTCGAAGATCTTCGGCAAGGTCTACGATGTGCTTGCCGACTTGCCGGTCGGTGAGTCAGTTGATCTCGCCGACTTGGCGGCTCTTCGGCATCAACCTCCGTCATCAACTCTATCTCCTTCACTGGACGTGTTGAATGGGACCTTCCGGTATGTCCGTATCAGCCGAGGCGCAACGTTCCCGGGCACTCCCGCGAGCAGTACCGCCCGGAAGTTTTCCTCTATGATCGAAGAAGTTCCCCCATGGATGGTCACCCTTGTCCAGGCGTAGCGCTCATCGAAGCACCTCGGCCCAGCGCCAAGATCGTAGAGGCGCAAAAAACATGAATAATTGACCGTCTTTAGACCCTTTGTTAGACTTCGATTGTGTCCGATCACCAAGCAATTCTACAGCCACTTCCCACGCGTTAGTCCCAAGATGAATTCAACGCAGACCATTCAGGCCATTCAGGAGAATATTGCCCGAGTTATCAAAGGTAAACCGCATGTCATCGAGATGAGCATCGTCGCCCTCCTGGCGCGAGGGCATCTCCTCATCGAAGATGTGCCGGGGGTGGGAAAAACCACGCTCGCTCATAGTCTCGCGCGATCGCTCGATTGCTCCTTCAAACGCATTCAGTTCACGAGCGATCTGCTGCCGTCCGATATCGTGGGCGTCTCCATTTTCAACCGCCAGAAGCAAGCCTTTGAATTTATCCCGGGTCCGATTTTCGCCAATGTCGTGCTGGCGGATGAGATCAATCGGACCACGCCAAAAACGCAGAGCAGTCTCTTGGAAGCGATGAGCGAAGCGCAGATCTCGTTCGACAACAAGACCTATCCCCTGAGCCAGCCGTTCATGGTCATCGCGACGCAGAATCCCGCTGAATACCATGGGACCTTTCCACTCCCCGAGTCACAGCTCGATCGGTTCTTGATGCGGCTTCGCATCGGCTACCCATCGCACGAAGAAGAAAAGAAGGTCCTTGATCGATCGCAATCCCTCCATCCGGCTGAAGAGCTGCAGCCGCTGATCACGGCACAGGATGTCCTTCTGCTCCAGGAGCAGGTCGATCAGGTGCTCATGGAGGAGAGCATCACGGACTATCTCCTGGCTGTGGTCCAGAGCACCAGGCAGTCGGACCTCCTGTCTTTGGGGGTGAGCACACGAGGAGCGCTGGCGCTGAGCCGGGCCGCCAAAGCATTATCGCTCGTTCGCGGTCGGACCTATTGTGTGCCGGATGATATCAAGGAACTCGCCCCCATCGTGTTGTCTCACCGCATCATGGTTGCGCGCACGCAGGGTCTGCACCAACGAAGTTTTGAGCAGGCCGAGCGGATCATCCAGGATTTGGTCGAGTCGATTCCTATCCCGGTCTAGGTCTTGCCTGAAGTCTGCCGGCCGGCGTGGAGCTAATGGCACATGCCTCTTCAATCTCCTTCCTTCGTTCGGCGAATGTTTCGCCACCGCTCAACGCGCGTGACCTCAGTTGGCATTCAATTCCTGATCTTCACCCTCGCCATTGGCGCGGCTGCCATAAACACGGGCAACAACCTCTTCTATCTTCTGCTGGCCATGATGCTGAGCCTCATTTTGGTCTCAGGAATCGTGGCGGAATACTGCCTCCGGCGGCTGGAATTCCATCGCCATCTTCCCGATCTGCTCTTTGTGAACGAGCCTGTCACAGCGACCCTGGTGGTGAAGAACCGAAAATCGAGGCTCCCCAGCTTTTCATTGAAGGTATTTGACGTCAGCGATGGTCGTGATCTGGATCGCGGCGTCGACGTTCCCCAACTCCCTCCAGGCGGCAGCCGGCTGTTGTCGTATCCCTTGATTGCCACGCGCCGCGGGAGGCTTCAACTGGAGGGTGTACGCATCGCCACGGAGTTTCCTTTCGGACTCTTCATGAAAAAAGCCTTCTATCAAGTCGAAGGGACAGCCGTCGCCTGTCCGGAGATCAAACCGCTTGAAGACCATCTGTTACGAGGTCTTCACGCCACGGGGCAAGAGCAAAGCGTCTATCGACGAGGCCATGGCAACGATTTGTATAATCTACGGCTGTATCAGGCCGGGGATGACTCGCGAAGTATTCATTGGCCGACGACGGCACGGACCTCGCAATTGACGGTTCGAGAAACTGAGGCCGAAGACCAACGCCGGGCCGTCGTTCATTTGCCGACCATTGCCCCGATCAGCCATGACGCCTTGTTTGAACGAGCCGTATCCTTGACCGCATCCATCGTTCACTACTTGGCACATCGAGGCTATCTCTTCCGATTGCTTCTCGGGACATCTCGCTCTTCATTTGGCCAGGGGGAAGCCCACTACTTCGAACTCCTGCGCATGCTCGCCCTCTGTGAACGAAGCTCTCCAACTACGCAGTTCGTACTATCTGAAGGACCGAGCGCCGACTGTCCAGAAGTCGAAGGGGGGGCCCTGATTGTTGTGCGGTCATGGCGCGGACCAGAGGATGTCAAGGCAGAGGATCTTACCCTTCTGATCAACGGAGAAATGCTGGGTGGAGTTTCACATGTCCTTTGATCAGGCCCTTCGACTCACGTCGATTCTGCTGGCATCGGCGTCCTTTATAGGGTTGACGCTCGGAGCTGGTTTGCCTGCATGGCTGGCAGCGCTGGCCGGGGCTTCCCTGATCCTGGTGCTCTCGAGGAACTTGAGAGTTGGATCCATTGAAAAACTTGCAACGCAGACTCCCTTCTCGACCACCGGATGGAATCTGCTTGTGATCGTCGGCTTTCTTGGATTCTGGGTGGACATGTTATGGGTTTCTGGTGAACTCCTCCCCGCGGGCATTCACTTCCTCATGATCCTCATGGTCATCAAGCTGTTCAACCTTAAGCTCCGTCGGGATTATCTGCATCTCTATGCCATCAGTCTTGTCGCAATCCTCGCGTCGGGATCTCTCACGACGGATCTCTGGTATCTCCCGATTTTCTTACTCTATCTTGTTACCGGGGTTTGGACGCTCCTTCTGTTCCAGCTAACCAAACAATCCGAAGGAATGATGGGCCTCGGAATGTCCAACGAGATTCGGCAGGAACAACCGGAGTCTCTCTGCCGGGTCACTCCCCAACTCTTCTGGTTTGCGAATGGATTGGCGCTGGCCACCTTTGGGATGACCTTGGTGATTTTCTTTACGATCCCGCGAGTCAGCGCGGGGTTTTATCAGAAAGGCTTCGGCGAGAACATTCGTACGTCGGGTTTTTCCGACACGGTGGACTTAGGAGCCATAGGACCCATCAAACGAGATCCCAGCGTTGTCATGCGGGTCGAATTGCTCGAGCGCTCCCCGCACGAAACGGACAGGCTGTACGTTCGAGGGGTCGCGTTTGATAGGTACGACGGCCAAAGATGGACGAACAAGCTGAATTATCGGCGAAACCTAAACGAAGAGGTTGCAGGTACGTTCGTTGTCCGAGGCAGCCGATCTTCTCTCCCGTCCCGCTTCGGGGAGGTCATTCACCAGAAGATCCTCCTCGAACCGCTGGACACCCCGGTCCTCTTCGGAGCGCCTTTCATTGAGAGCGTCAACGGAAAGTTTCCGACCGTCCAGTCCGATCTCATCGGTTCAGTCTATCTGCCGTTTCCCAGTTCCTCACGGATCGAATACACCGTCGTGTCTCGATCCAATCCTGTGTTGCCGGTAGACCTGGGTTCCGAACCTGGTCAATACTCCGAATCATTTGCCCGACATTTCTTACAACTCCCCACCTATTCCGAGCGCATCGGTGCTTTGGCGCGAGACATTACGCAAACGCAACGTAGCCTCTATGAAAAAACCGCTGCAATTCAAACATACCTGACGCACAACTATCGCTACAGTCTTGATGCGCCCCTTGCGGAGCAGGACCAGCCTCTTGAAGAATTTCTCTTCTCCCGCAAGACCGGGTATTGCGAACACTATGCGACGGCCATGGTGATCATGCTCAGGACCATCGGGATTCCCGCGCGCCTCGTGACGGGGTTCTTGGCTACGGAATGGAACGAGTATGGAAACTACTATTTGGTAAGGCAGCAGGACGCCCATGCGTGGGTCGAGGTGCACCTGCCCCATTCCGGATGGATCATGATGGATCCGACCCCTTCGTTAATCGAAAACGTCGGCAGCGAGTATCCGGCGTGGCAAGCTTTGGGACGAATGATGGATAGCATCCGGCTCCACTGGAGCCGGTTTTTTGTGCAGTACAGCGCAGCGGATCAGCTTGCTGTTGTCCGAGAATTGAAAGCCGGGGGTACATCGGTCAGAAATAAGGCCTTCGACTCCATGACGGCACTCTTCAGTCCCTTCATGAATCTAGCCAGTGGAATTACCGAATACGTTGCCAAGGGAACCATGCACCCTTCGGGGAAATGGCTGGGTTTGATACTGATTGGATTTGCGATCTTGTTATGGTTGGGTACGAAGCGGCCTTGGGAAAGTGGGAAGGCCTGGAAAAAGACAACGCGCGACGAGCAGGCCATCGTGCAACTCTACAGGCAAATGATCAAGCATCTCGCTGGGAATGGTATTCCGAAGCCGACCGCCACAGGTCCCCTCGAGTTTGTCCGCATCGCTCAAGCGAAATGGAGCGATGCGAATTCAGCCGTCGCGCTTATTACAGAACTGTATTGCCGAACGCGATTTGGTCGGATGCTACTGACCAAAGAAGAGCTGCGACTAGCGGAAAATAACCTTCGCCACTTAATAGCCTTACCAAAACCGTAAGAAACTCAGAACGCGACAACCCATTCGCTCTCTTCCAGGGCGAAGTGATAAGGCTTGTTATGAATTCAAATCCGGCACGACGTTGTAAGGTTGCTTGGAGCGGGAAAAGGGATTTGAACCCTCGACCCTCGCCTTGGCAAGGCGATGCTCTACCACTGAGCTATTCCCGCTCGAGAGGCTTGAGGAGCGGAGTGTACTGGCCTCTCCTTATACTGTCAAGCAAGGAATCCAATGCGATCTGAATAAAAACGAGGTTACCAATTTGAAAATGTTACGTCCACGTAACGCACTAAAACCAGTCGACACTAGAATCCATAAATGATTAATAATACAACATATATTCGTATAATCCACACTTCAATCGGGGCCTGCCGAGTCCGACAACGGTACCATAACTACTCACTATGTCCTCCTGATGATCTAAAATTCAAAAAGCAGAACGTCTGAAGTAATCTATTATTTCATACACTTATAATTAATTCGCCAAAGACTGACCAAGTCAATCCTGTGGTTTGAATATTGCGAACGTCCTTGGTGAAGATCTTTGCACCTGATTCATGGATACCCATTAGGCCCGGCCGAAGGAAAGCTAAGTAATCAAAGCGGAAGTGAGTCCCGTTCAAGCTCATAAATGTTGAGGAGGTAGCTACAATGTTCTTGTCACGTCGCCAATTTCTGAAGGTCTCCGCCGGCACGGTCGCCGCTGCCGCCGTGGCGGACAAGGTCCTGGCGTTGACCGCGCTCCAGCCGGTGATCGAGGTGGGCAATCCCCTGGGGGACTACCCGGACCGCTCCTGGGAGCGCGTCTATCATGACCAGTATCGGTACGATTCCTCCTTCACCTGGGTTTGCTCGCCCAACGACACGCACGCCTGCCGGATTCGGGCCTTTGTGCGCAACGGCGTGGTCATGCGCGTGGAGCAGAACTACGACCACCAAACCTATGAAGACTTGTACGGCAACCGGGGGACGTTCGCCCACAACCCCCGCATGTGTCTGAAAGGATTTACCTTCCACCGGCGGGTCTACGGGCCCTATCGGCTGAAAGGCCCCTTGATGCGGAAGGGCTGGAAGCAGTGGATGGATGATGGCTCGCCGGAAGTCACCCCCGAAACCAAGCGGAAGTACAAGTTTGACAGTCGCTTCTTGGACGACATGCTGCGCGTCTCGTGGGATACCGCGTTTACCTATGCGGCCAAGGCCATGATTGTGATCGCCACCCGTTACAGTGGCGAAGCCGGGGCGCGGCGGCTGCGGGAGCAGGGCTATGCGCCGGAGATGATCGAAATGATGAAGGGCGCCGGCACGAGGTGCTTTAAGCATCGCGCTGGAATGCCGGTCCTTGGCATCATCGGTAAGATGGGCAATACTCGAATGAATGGCGGGATCAATGCCTTGCTCGATACCTGGATCCGTAAGGTCAGTCCTGATCAGGCACAGGGCGGCCGCTATTGGTCCAATTACACCTGGCACGGGGATCAAAATCCTTCTCAGCCTTTCTGGTCCGGGGTTCAGGGGTCGGACATCGATCTTTCTGACATGCGTTTTTCAAAGCTGAATACGAGCTGGGGCAAGAACTTCGTCGAGAACAAAATGCCGGAAGCGCACTGGAAGTTGGAGTGTATCGAGCGCGGCGCCCGCGTGGTCGTTATCACGCCAGAATACAATCCAACCGCCTATCGAGCAGACTATTGGATGCCGTTGCGTCCGGAGTCAGACGGTGCATTGTTTTTGGGCGCGATGAAAATCATTGTCGACGAAAACATGCACGACACGGATTTCTTAAAGCAATTTACAGATGCGCCTATCTTGGTGCGCACAGATACCCTGCAATACTTGGATCCGCGCGATGTGGTGGCGGACTATAAGTTCCCCGATTTTTCACACAGCTACTCGGGCCGCATTCAGTCCCTGAAGCCCGAACAGATTGAGCGACTCGGCGGAATGATGGTCTGGGACCTCAATAAGAAACAAGCTATCCCTCTGCATCGGGAGCAAGTGGGATGGCACTATATCAACAGTGGTATCGATGCCGCCCTCAACGGCACCTACCGGGTAAAGCTGCTCAACGGCCGTGAAATCGATGCGATGCCGGTCTGGCAGATGTATCTGGTTCACTTTCAAGACTACGACCTGGATACCACGCATCAGATCTGCCGTACTCCGAAGGATCTCATCGTACGCTGGGCACGGGATTCAGGCACGATCAAGCCGGCTGCGATACACAACGGCGAAGGGGTTTGCCACTATTTCCACATGACGCCGAACGGGCGCGCGGCTGCGATGGTCCTCATCATTACGGGCAACGTCGGCAAGTTCGGCACGGGGCAGCATACCTGGGCCGGTAACTACAAAGCCGGCTGTTGGACTGCAACACCTTGGTCCGGTGCTGGTCTGTCAGTGCACACCGGCGAAGATCCCTTCAACATCACTTTAGACCCCAACGCCCATGGGAAAGAAATTAAGACGAAGTCCTACTATTACGGCGAAGAAGTTGGGTACTGGAACCATGGCGATACGGCGTTGATCGTCAATACGCCGAAGTATGGCCGCAAGGTGTTCACCGGCAAGACCCACATGCCGACGCCAAGCAAGTTCCGTTGGGTGGTCAATGTCAACGTCTTGAACAACGCCAAGCACCATTACGACATGGTGCGCAACGTCGATCCGAACATCGAATGTCTCATCACGCAGGATATCGAGATGACGTCCGACGTCAATCACAACGATATCGCTTTTGCCTGTAATTCCTGGATGGAATTCACCTATCCGGAAATGACCATCACGGTCTCTAATCCGTGGGTCCAGATTTGGAAAGGCGGGATTCGCCCCTTGTACGATACCCGCAACGACCTCGACACCTTTGCCGGCGTTGCGGCGAAACTGTCGGAGATGACCGGCGACAAGCGTATGAAGGATTATTTCGCTATGGTCTACGCGAACCGCGTGGACGTCTATGCGCAACGAATGCTCGATGCCTCCAGCACCTTCTATGGCTATTCAGCGGACGTTATGCTGAAGTCGGAAAAGGGCTGGATGGTCATGGTGCGCACCTACCCGCGGCATCCCTTCTGGGAAGAGACTAACGAGTCGAAGCCGATGTGGACCCGTAGTGGACGATATGAGAACTATCGTATCGAACCGGAGTCTATTGAATACGGGGAAAACTTTATTTCCCACCGCGAGGGGCCGGAGGCGACCCCTTACTTGCCGAACGCCATCTTCACGACGAATCCCTACGTCCGGCCCGACGACTACGGCATTCCGATTACGGCGCAACACCATGACGACAAAACAGTTCGGAACATCAAGTTGTCGTGGCATGAAATTATGCGTCACTCGAATCCTCTTTGGGAGAAGGGCTATCAGTTCTACTGCGTGACACCTAAGACGCGCCACCGGGTGCATAGTCAATGGTCGGTGAACGATTGGGTACAGATCTACGAATCCAACTTCGGGGATCCGTACCGCATGGATAAGCGGACGCCGGGGGTGGGAGAGCACCAGATTCACATCAACCCGCAAGCGGCGAAAGATCGCGGCATCAACGACGGCGACTATGTGTATGTCGACGGGAACCCCGTCGACCGTCCGTACCGCGGCTGGAAGCCCAGCGATCCCTACTACAAAGTCGCGCGGCTCATGATCCGCGCGAAGTACAATCCATCCTATCCATACCATGTCACGATGGCGAAGCATGCGCCCTATGTGTCGACCCCGAAATCAGTGAAGGGTCATGAAACCCGCCCGGACGGTCGTGCCATCGCGATCGACACGGGGTATCAATCGAACTTCCGGTACGGCGCGCAACAGTCCTTTACAAGGAACTGGCTGATGCCTATACACCAGACCGACTCCCTCCCGGGCAAACATGCAATTGCCTGGAAGTTCAAATGGGGGTATCAGGTCGACCACCATGCTATTAATACGGTTCCGAAGGAGTGTCTGATCCGCATCACCAAGGCGGAAGACGGCGGGATCGGGGCCCGGGGGCCGTGGGAGCCGGTGCGCACCGGCTTTACGCCCGGGCAAGAGAACGAGTTCATGATCAAGTGGCTCAAAGGCGAACATATCAAAATCAAGGTCTAACCGTCCGGCAGAGAGGAATGAGGGGCCGCCTCCACGCGGCCCCGTCCCTCGGACCGAACGAAAAGGAGAGACGCAATGCCTGAAGTCTATAACTGGCAACTGGGGCGGAAGATGTTGTACCCGTACGAGGAACGACATCCGAAGTGGCAGTTTGCCTTTGTGTTCAACATCAACCGGTGCCTGGCGTGCCAGACCTGCAGCATGGCGGACAAGTCGACGTGGCTGTTCTCCAAGGGGCAGGAATACATGTGGTGGAACAACGTGGAGACCAAGCCCTATGGCGGGTACCCGCAGTTCTACGACGTGAAGATCACGCAGCTGATCGAACAGGTCAACCCCGGAGGGCAGGTGTGGAACGTGCGGGTGGGCCGCAAACACCATGCGCCCTACGGCGTGTTCGAAGGGATGACCATCTTCGATGCGGGGGCCAAAGTGGGCCAGGCCGCGATCGGGTACATTCCGACCGACCAGGAATGGCGGTTCGTGAACATCTACGAAGACACCGCCACCTCCATGCGGGCCTTGGTCGAAGGGATCGACAAGACCGGCTTCTCCCGGGACGAGCCGTGGAAAATGACGGGGAGCAGCCTGCCGGAGCACGAAACCTTCTTCTTCTACCTGCAGCGGATCTGTAACCACTGTACCTACCCGGGCTGCTTGGCCGCCTGCCCGCGCAAAGCGATCTACAAGCGGCCGGAGGACGGCATCGTCTTGATCGATCAGAACCGCTGCCGGGGGTACAAGAAATGTGTCGAGCAGTGTCCGTACAAGAAGCCGATGTACCGGGGGACGACCCGAGTCAGTGAAAAGTGTATCGCGTGCTATCCCCGGATCGAAGGCAAGGATCCGCTGACGGGCGGCGAGCCGATGGAAACGCGCTGTATGGCGGCCTGCGTCGGCAAGATTCGCATGCAGAGCCTGGTGCGGATCGGGGAGGACGGCCTCTGGGCGGAGGATCGGTGGCACCCCCTGTACTACGCCATTCGGGTCGAGCAAGTGGCGCTCCCGCTCTATCCGCAATGGGGGACCGAGCCCAATGGCTACTACATTCCGCCGCGGCACAGCCCGCGCGGCTATGCCCGGCAGATGTTCGGTCCCGGGGTCGACAATGCCATCGAGAAGTATCTCGTGCCGAGCCGGGAACTGTTGGCCGTGCTGCAGCTGTGGCGGGCCAGCCAGCAGATCGTCTTCCGCTATGACGTGATTCCCGGGCCGAAAGTCTTCGAGACGCAGATCCACGGCAAGCGGTTCGAGATGTACAACGATACGGTCTTGGGCTTCAACAAGTCGGGCAAGGAAGTCGCCCGTATTCAGGTCGAGGAGCCCATCTATATTCGCCCCGCCGAACGCGTCACCTGGCTCTAGGCCTGGCGCGCGGGGTCCACTCCCGTCGTCGGTTTCGGGGGCGGGCAGGTTAGAGAGAAGGGCGGAGTTCCAACCAGGAGCTCTGCCCTTCTCTTTTTATACCGAGTCTTAAGATTATGTTTCGGCATCAGATGGCATAGTGCCTATCGTCTCTAGGGCTTATCAGAGCATCACATATCTCTCGCATCGGTCTTTCGGCTCAGAAGATGCCACTTCTTCTGCGCACTTGACGAGATATATTCCCTCCAGTAGAGTTTTGGAAGGTCGTATTTTGAGCTCTACTACGAGGGAGCACTTTCAGCGTGATATCCGATCAGCAGCAATCAGTCCCCTTTGCTGCGCAGGCCATTCCATTTGACGAGTTCCTCGCCGCCGGCAAACTCCCAGATGGCTACCTCAACAGCGAATATGTCGCCCAGCAATTTGTAGAGCGACTTGTCCACTATATCCTGAGTGTCCCGGCCGGCAGCTATTCCATGGCCCAACTGAGCCAATTGCTCGAACAACTCGACCCCCGCACTCAGGTCTTCTTTTTCAAACGATTGAAGGAAACCAGCCCAGACTGTCTAAAAGACTTCGCCTCCCTCTACTACGGGTTCATGAACGAGTTTCATTCCCTCCTCTTCACATAACAACAAAAATACTCCTTGTCGGCACTGCAATCTCATGTATAATTACCCTTCATCCATAAGAGAAGGAGAATCATGAATCCATCGCTGCAAAGGGCCGTCACCAGTTTCTACAACTTGATTTATGAAGCACAAACCTTCGCTACCGCGATGGCGCGGATCGATACGGCTGAACAGGAACATTACGCCGGACGCATTGAAGGGCTAAACTGGGTGCTTGACCGTTGTCAGGAACTTGAAGAGATGGATGCGAACCTCACGCCGTCCTCGCTCCAGCGTATCTTGAGTGAAGTGAAATCGGATTTGGAACACGAACTATCCGTCCAACGCAGAGAAAAAGGCCGC